>NZ_JBSFJZ010000049.1:0-76869 GCF_053598315.1 Streptomyces sp. NPDC001153 | reverse complement strand
AACTCTTCGGGATAAGGCTTGGGCACAGCGACATCCTTCCCACCAGCCCCATAGGGCAAGCCAGTTCAGATGTCACCCGATCGTGCGGCAGACCCGTGCTGCGGCCGACCAGGCCGGCCAGAACCTCTTGCGTGTAGCCGCGACGCTTACGGTAGAACGCGATCCGCTCTCCGATGCTGAGGTGATCTCCGAGACCACGCATGCGTTGCTGCCTCCCGCTGTCGAGTAGGGGCGCCCTTCACGGTACCGATCAGGCGACAGGTCAGGGAGGGCGCTGCGCTCATCGCCGAAGCTAGGTTCTGATGCTCAAACGATGGGAGCCCGGACAAAATGTCCTGGCTGCCATCAAGCACGCTCCTGGACCGAGCGCCACTATGGTTCCCGCAGGGCGATACGACTTTCCCTGCTGCATCAAGGCGGCTCGCTTCGCTCACCGCGCGCGGCCCGGCCCCCGGCCGGGCCTGCGCTCCTGCCTCCGTCCCGCTCCAGCCCGGCCGGCGTCCGTGCCGCGCTCAGAGCAAGCAGTCGCCTGATGCCAGAGAAGGGGTACGTCGCGGCTGGGGCGGTCGGCTCCACGGCTTTAGCCACCTCCGCGGTCCGGGTCCCGCGTCGGGCAAGACCAGGGGGCCACTCGCGCACATTGCGGGCAGGTCCAAAGCCTGCCCGAGTTGCCAACCAGCGTACGGCCCCCTGATCAGGCCCGACCCCAAACCAGGCAGGCCACCGGCCAAACCCGCTCCGCCGACCTAAGATCGCTCCGAAAAGCAGCGTCTTGGGCCAAACGCCCTGCGCGTGGGTCGGAGCCGCTTGAGGTATGCCCTGCGCACGGTTCCCTCTCCGCCATAAACGCCTTACGGAAGTAGGTAAGAGTGTCAAGTAAGCCGACTGTCGTCGTTGATACCTCATGTTTCTACTCTGACCTTTCACTAGAGAATGAGGCGTGGAAAACTCTGCTGCTGCAGTCCAGTCAAGGGAAGATCGCTCTATGGGTTCCCGAAATCGTCATCCGAGAAACCATACGCCATTACAGCCGCAGTCTGGACGAATCGATCCGAAGCATGCGCACCGGCCTTGCTCCTTTGCGGGCGCTCCGTCTAGATGTTGACCTTCTCCCAGCACATAAAGACCTTGAGAGCTCCGTGCGCGAGAAGGCCGAGGGCTTTGAAGGACGCCTCAGGGCGAAACTAGGCGCATCCAAAGTCCGCATCCTACCACTACCTGAAGTTTCACACGAGGAATTGATAAACCGCGCGCTACTCGAGAGGAAGCCGTTCCGAAACAAAGGTGTAGACCCGGAGAAGAGAGGACCCGACGGCTACCGCGACACTCTCATTTGGATGAGTGTAGTTGAAGCATCCAGAGACCTGGAAAGTAACGACCTACTAATTGTCGTTACGAACAATCATAAAGACTTCTGCGACCGAGACGACGAAAACCTTAGTTCCGATCTACTGGCAGACCTGCGAGTACCGCACCCTACGATCAAGCGAATCAAGAACCTTCAAGCACTGCAACCACTAGTCGCCGACTCATTGAGCCCCGACACCTCCACCATTCCACCTATGATCGAACTGAACACTCGTACACGCCATGCGGTTATCGGGGCATGTGAAGAGCTACTGGGAGCCCGCGTAGCGAACCCGGAGTATGAGTGGTCCGATAGCCTGCAATTCGAGGATATCGACTTGCCGAGCACATTGCGATCAATAACGATTGAGAACGTGCAGCCCAAGATCGAGACCATCGAGCTATCTTCTTATGGAAGCTACGATTCAGGTAATGCCCTAGCCATCTTGACTGTGCAAGCTCAGGTGCAATTTGACGGCTTTATGGATAAGTCCGTCTATTACGACGAGGAAAGCGAAGTTGAGTTGCATGATGGCGAATGGAACAATCACACGGTGTGGGCATTTGTCGAACGAGATGTACAACTAACGTTCCACGCCACCGTCGACGGCGCCACAGGGAAGATTGAATTGACCTTCGAGAGGGGCGGTCCTGCCCTGTGACAGGCCTGCTGACAGACACCGTGTGGGCCAGACCCGTGCCGTACACAGCTACCAGAGACACGGAGAGCCACGGCTCGCCCAGCTTGCAGCGCTTCCACCATGCTGAGGGGCGGGTCGGAGCTCCACTACCTCAAGCCCACACCCATCGCCGCACGTCACGAGCCTGACACATGAACGCAAGCATGCCGAGCGCTGCAGCCAGCACCTGCCACCCTACGCCTCACGCAGGGACGAGAAGCACGCAACGACTCAACAAAGGTGCCCCTAGGATGATATGACGGTCCCTCACGCCAGTGATCGACAGCACGAGCAGGACCTACAGGGGGCCGGCCAGGATGGCCTACATCGACGATGTCTTAAGCAATCTCGGCGACCAGGACGCAGCGCAGGTCATACGGGCCGAACTAGCACGCATCCGGGACCGGCAACAGTTCGGCATCTTCTTTGAAAGGCACTTGCCCGAGCACACCGCGCTCCCGGGTACGCCGGTCGTGGCTGGAGCCCGAGTGATGCGGCGTGATCGGCTTGGCGATGAGGGTATTTGGCAGGTAACAGCAGTTCAAGGTGAGACTGCATACATCAGCGAGTCGAGCAGTAGCGAAACCACATTAGCTGTACCTGTCGGGGACCTGATGCCGGTCGCCGTCTTTGGTGAACCACTCTATCCGGGGCTTCAGTCCGTAGCCCGCGTCGAGAATGGGTCCCCCGAGGGCGCTTGGAGCGCGGTCATCAATGCCGAGAACCACCATGCCCTTGAAACCCTAAGGTACACGCATCGTGAGAAGGTCGATTGCATATACATCGACCCCCCATACAACACGGGGGCTCGCGACTGGCGCTACAACAACGATTACGTAGATGGCCAGGATGGCTACCGTCACAGCAAGTGGCTTGCATTCATGGAACGCCGCCTGCTGCTCGCCAGAGATCTACTGAACCCCGAGTCTTCAGTGCTGGTGGTTACGATCGACGCTAAGGAGGTTCACCACCTCGGGTGCCTCTTGGAGCAGATCTTCCCGACTGCTGTACGGCAGATGGTCACCATCGTCATGAACCCTAACGGCTCACCACGGGCATCTGAATTGTCACGGGTTGAGGAATTCGCCTTCTTCGTCTTCATAGGTAATGCAGTTCCCTCACGTGTAGCCGATGACCTCTTGGGTGAACAGGGACGGGAGCCCGAACAGCCTATCGCCGACGTCGAAAAATTGGAGAAGAAGGTCCGTTGGGAGTGGCTGTTGCGTGGCGGAGTCAACTCGAATTCATCGCGTGTCGATGTTCCGACGTGGTTCTATCCTCTGTATTTGGACCCAAAAAAGCGTCATATAGTAGGCGCGGGAGAGCCCCTCGCACCTGATGAAGACTGGCGTACCGTCCCGGCTCCACCTGGAATCATCCTGCTATGGCCGCTGAAGACAGACGGGAGGGAAGGCATTTGGCGAATGCGCCGCGAATCTTTCCTCCGGAAACTAGAGGCTGGCCATGTTCGTGTTGGCCAGTACAACGCCAAGCGCGACCGGTGGTCAGTACTGTATCTCCCTGATCGCCTAGCCAACATGATAGACACTGGCGAACTAATCCTGACCGGCCGGGATGCGAACGGGGTCGTGCAGGTTGAATACAATGGAACCCCGCGCATCCGGACAGCCAAGACTGTCTGGAACCGTCTTTCCCATGCCGCGGGGAAGCACGGTACGGAACTCGTAAAGGCACTTACCGGGCGCCCATTCCCCTTTCCCAAATCTCTCTACGCCGTAGTCGATGCACTGCGTATCGCGGTAGGAGATAAGCCGGACGCTGTAGTACTCGACTTCTTTGCGGGCTCCGGTACCACGGGACATGCGGTTGCCAAGTTGAATGCAGAGGACGGCGGGCGCCGGCGCTTCATCCTGGTGACGAACAATGAAGTAGGCCCGGAGCAGGCAACGGCTCTACGCGCGGCTGGTCACGTTCCTGGCGACCCTGCTTGGGAAGAGCAAGGCATCGCTGAACATATTACGTGGCCTAGGGTCCGAGCCGCTATCACCGGACGCAATCCGCAAGATAGGCCCGTACCAGGGGCGTACCTGGATGGTACCTCCATGGCCGATGGATTCCATGAAAACGTCGAGTTCTTCCGCCTGGCGTACCTGGATCGCGACTCTGTAAGTCTTGGTCTCGCTTTTGAGGCTATTGCCCCTCTGCTCTGGCTAAAGGCTGGCGCTACCGGCTCACGGATCGACCGCGTAGATGCGACAGGGTGGGCCCTTCCGGAGGGTGCAACCTACGGGGTGCTCTTCAACGCAAGTAGGGCGAGATCCTTTGTGCGATCCATTCAAAGTCGGCGCGAAGTGAGACATGCCTTCATAGTCAGTCG
This sequence comes from Streptomyces sp. NPDC001153, assembly GCF_053598315.1. NCBI lineage: Bacteria > Bacillati > Actinomycetota > Actinomycetes > Kitasatosporales > Streptomycetaceae > Streptomyces > Streptomyces sp. NPDC001153. The sequence continues at coordinate 72,504 of NZ_JBSFJZ010000049.1, read as the reverse complement.
ATCGGCTGCAGTTTTCGCACAAGTGGCTGCGGAACTCCCGACAGGGGTGGAGGCGGTACATCTCTGGGATGACTACCTAACGAGCTTTGAGATTGGCACCGTCGATGTAGCAGAAGAGGAGGCAGCGTGAAATACGCACTCAAGGACTACCAAGAGGCAGCTGCCGGCGAACTGCTCACTGCACTTGACCGGGCTAACGAAGAGTACAAGAAGTCAGGCGAGCATCAGTCGGTCTCCCTAGTGGCTCCTACCGGAGCAGGTAAGACGGTAATCGCGACAGCAGTCGTTGAGCGTCTCTTTCATGGTGACCCTGAGAGTGGAAGGCCAGCGCTCGACGGCGCTACGGTGCTCTGGGTAACCGACGACCCTTCGCTGAACATACAGACGCTTCGCAAGATGTACTCCGCTTCGTCCCTTCTGCACGCAGGCCCTCAACTGCTCACGATTGACGGGGCCTTCGATTCCGAGTTCCTTCCGCCCAATACCGTGTCGTTTCTGAACATCCAGAAACTGCGTCGCGGTTCCCTCTATGAACAGAGTAGGACGGACCGGCGACGATGGTCGCTATGGGACACAATAAGTAATACCTCGCGTAGCCGTGGCGGTCGGTTCTTAGTTGTGATTGACGAGGCGCATCGCGGCACGGGCAATGGCTCAGATCGTCCAACGATCATCAGCCGGATCATTTCCGGGGACCCGGATCGCCAAAGAGCTGCGGCACCCGTCGTGTGGGGCATTACGGCTACTCCGGAAAAGTTTCAGCAAGCGATGGCCGCCGCACGGAAACCCTCACGCGTTCAGCGAGGGGTGAATGTCGACGTCTCTGACGTGCGTGCGTCCGGTCTTGTGAAGGACATCATCGTCCTACACAATCCCCAGGGGGGCCCAGCCGCGGACACGGCTCTTACCGTGGAAGCGGTCCGTGCCGTGCGCGAATACGAGGCTAAATGGGCGACCTACGCGGAGTCGAATGACGAAGAGGCCCCGATACCGATCCTCGTGGTCCAGGTCAAGGCAAAGGTATCCACTAAGGAAGTCAGCGACCTAGTAGCCTCCTTGAAAGATGCCTGGCCTGGCTTGACAACAGACAGCATCGTTCACACCTTCGGCGAATGGGACGGCGTCGCGCACGGCCATATTGCCCTTTCAAGCGGGGCTGCCGTACGTTACGTGGAACCGCATGCTGTCCAGGATGACCGCAGAGCCCGTGTCGTACTCTGCAAAGAAGCGATTACTACAGGCTGGGACTGCCCCCGAGCCGAAGTTCTGTTGTCATTTCGCACCGCGCGCGATGCGACGTATATCGCCCAGCTTTTGGGGCGCATGGTGCGAACTCCACTTGCTCGCCGAATCGACGATGATGAGACGCTGAATACTGTTGCCGTCTTCCTGCCATACTTCGATACAAAGCAAGTTGAAGCTGTGGCCGCGGCCTTCCACGAGGGTGCGCAGTCTGAAGATGTCGGTGCATCCGAGGCGGTTACATCGCTGATCACGTGTCCACGGAACCCGGCAGTGTCCGAGGACGTCTGGGAGACGGTTACCGATCTGCCCACGTACACCAAGCCGGCGCAGCGAAGCCGCTCAAACATCACGCGCCTCCGAAAGCTTGCGCACCTTCTTGCCTATGACGCCATAGACGAAGATGCTCCCATGCAGGCCAACGAGGTGATGTTGGGCGCCATGGCGGGCCGTATCGAATCGTTGCGGGCAACCGGAGAGCTTGACCGGGTAATCAGAGCGACGACCACAGTGCGCATGACTGCAACCACGCACGACCTCACGACAGGTCAGACCAAGGTTATCGAGGGCGATGCAGTGCCCCTCGATCCCCGAGGAGTGGAGCGGGAGTATCGCAGGGCTTGTCGCCTTTGGCCTGACCAGATCGCAGACGAGTACCTAGCCCGTGGCTACGAAAGTCATCGCGATCTCACAACAGCTAAGGGCGAAATTATCGCGCTCACGAAGGACCCAGATGCGCTTGGTGCGGTCGAGTCCACGGCAGCAACTTACGTGCGAGAGTTGGATCGCAAGTACCGACGCCGTATCGACGCCCTACACGCCGCACGACGCGCAGAGTACGACGAACTGAGGGAACAATCTGCGAGCGCGGAAGAAACACGCTTGATTCTTCCAGATGCCGTGACTGCTCGGCCGTCAGAGAACGCATCTAGTGACCCACTTCATCTCTACGCGAGTAAGGCTGATGGCCTCTATCCCCACACAGTGAATGGATGGGAACGAGAAATCCTGGACGCTGAACTGGCGGACCCAGAATTGGTGGGATGGTATCGCAATCCGTCATCTGGAAGGCGCGCATTGCGAATCCCCTACGTCGATTCTGCAAAAAACGCAGTCTACCCTGACTTTCTTTTCTTTCACCGGAGCTCTGGTGGTGAACTATCGGTTTCCATCGTTGACCCGCACGGGACCCACCTTGCGGACGGGGTGGACAAGCTTCGTGCCTTGGCGGCGTACGCGCAGCAGCACGGAGAAAAGTATGCTCGGATCGATGCAGTAGCGAAGGGACAGGATGGGAGGCTACTGCGTCTCAACCTTGTCAGAGTCGAGGATGCTGCCGCAGCACTAGCTGTTCAGCAGGTGAGCGAGATTGAGGACCTTTTCGAGAGGCTAGGAACGTTGTATTGCTGACAGGAGTCGTCGCTCTCCTGGTAGCCCGTAGAGCCGCGGGCCTAGTTCCGAAGCATGGGGGCCAGCTCCTTGTCCGCCGTCCCATGGCCTCAGCGTGGGACGGCAGTTGTTGATTGACAACTGTGCGACGGAGGAAGACTGCGGTGGCCAGGTGACATCTGAAGCGAGTCGAGCTGATGGCTCGGAAGGCTGCGGGGGTATCAACTTCTCTCTCGGGGATCGGGCCTGATGCAGGTTCGGGTGACGGATGCGGTCACGCGGCCTGGAGGGCAAGCTAGTTCAGATATCACCCGATTGTGCGGCAGGCCCATCTTCAGCAGGCTAAGCTTCGCGGGAAACCGTCAGACTTTGGCTGGGAAGTGACCTGAATGGACCGTCCAACCCAGGCGTTCATCGACAGGATCAACCACGGCCCGGCCGGGCTTCTGCTTGGTCAGAGCCATCTGCGCCTTGGCGGCCTGGACGACCCACTCCTCTCATTGGCACAGAAGAAACTCGGCGGGGACGTCGACGGCTACGACGTTCTACTCACGGCAGGCGATGCCGGGCCTGGCTTCGCCAACTGGCTTGAGGAGCGGTGCAACCAGCTTGCTCCATCCGAGCAACTGGACGTCATCTCGGACTACCCGTGGGTCGGAGTGTGGTCCTCGGCCATCGACAGTATCTGGCCGAGCGTGTTCGAGAAACCCTGGCGAGAGGTTCAGCGGATCTTCAGCGAGCGGTATAAGCCCACCGATCCCCGCAACCGGCGCCGGCTCCACTGCACCTACCTCTACGGATGCACGGCCAGAACAGAGCCGGACGAGCGGTTCCCGGCATCCAGGATCGAAAAGCTGAAGCGGCGGACCGTGGCAAACGCTTTGGCCTACAGGATGGTTGAGACACTCGGGCCGCTCGGCACCCTGGCCATCGACGGGTACACCACTGGCGACTGGCTAACGGTCGAAGATCTAGCCGGCCTGGTTCTCCAGATGGAGAGCGGACAGTGTCATCTCTTCTCCGCCACGGACGAGCTGCTGAAGCACCCAATGCTGGCCGAGCTGGCAGCTGACGGGTACCTAGTGGTCCACGACCAACCACTCGCCCTTGTGTTGGAAGAGGGCCTTTCTGCGGGGCTCATCACCACAGACCCCCTCGTCGAACAAGGTGATCTCCAGCGCCTCGTCAGCTTCGGCGGCGGCAGTCACTCGGTCCCCCGGGATCTATGGGTACCGCTGTCTTCGAATGCCCAGCTGCTTAGCGAAGCCGTGCTCGTCACACCGGCTCCCGTCTCCGCGGATGCCCGCTACTCCGCATTCCGCCACTTCCTCGGCTCGTCACCGGCCAGCATTGACTGGGAGGGGATCGGGCGGGGTTTCGCGTTTCACCGGGATTTCGAGCGACGCATCGAGGAGGGAGTCCTGAATCGCGCCGCACGGCGAGAGATCTCAGACCGGCCGCTCGTCCTCCACGGGGGGACCGGGACGGGCAAAAGCGTGGCACTCGCCAGCGTGGCGTATGCCCTCGCCAGCCGCCGCCGGTACCCGGTGATACATCTCGGCCAGAGTGTCGGTACCTCCGCCCTGCCCGCCCTGGACGCCTTCTGTCAGTGGGCCGAGAGAGAAGGAGCGGACAGTACGATCATCATCTGGGACGCGATGCGGGATATGGACTGGTACGCGGATATCGCCCGACGGTTTTCCGGACGTGGACGCCGCGTAGTCCTCGTCGGTAGCAGCTATCGCATTGACGTAACCAAGATCCCGTCGAAACGCCGTAAGGACTACGTCGAGGCACCCGCTGTGCTCATGGCCGATGAGCCACGACGTATAGCGGAATTTCTGACCGCGCTCGACGAGAGCCTGGCCCAGATTGTCGAGCGCAAGCTCAGCCTGGAAGCAAGCTTCCTCGCGTTCCTCTATCGCCTGCTCCCGCCGACCCGGGCAACCGTCCGTAGAGGTGTTGTCCGCGAGTTGGAGCAAGTCGAGCGGAACCTGGTCAAACGGGCCTCCCGGCCGGATGTCAAGGACAGTCCAAAGACGGCGCTGGGCTATGCCCTGTTGAAGGCGGGCCTCATTCCCCAGTTGTCCCTTGACAGCGTAGCCGCCAACACTACGGATTCTGAGAACTTCACGGTCGTGGAGGAATTGACGGCGCTTGTCATGGTCGCCGGCCAGTTCGGGCTGTCCGTGCCACTGGAGCTACTGATCCGAGCCACCGGAAGGCCGGGCTACTTCAACGTCGCCCGCCTTTTCGACGAGGTTGATCTGGTGCGCTGGGAGGAGGACCACGAAGGGAACTTTAGGCTGGGATCCCGAAGCCGTCTGGAGGCCCAGCTCATCGTCACCAGTCGGCTCGGGACCACCGCTCGCGAGCTGGACTACGCACTGCGCCTGGTCGTTGAGGCTCGCGGTTCGGAGTATGCCATCTCCGGTGCTCGCGAGATCGATTTTGTCGCCGACCTGGTCCGAGCCATGGGTGCCCAGGGCCCCGAACCCCTTCGTTACCGCAAGGAATTTCCACGCATCTCCGATGCACTCCGAGAGTTGCGCGAAGAACGCGGGCTAGAGAATCCCCGGCTGATGCTGCAGGAGGCCAACCTACTGCGGGAATTCGCAATATGGTCACGCAACAACCAGCACCAGGAGGAAAGCACCCACAACCTGCCACAGGCGGGCGCGGCGCTACGGACCGCGGCAGAGGTCCTGCACATCGCTCTTACCCAGTTCCGGCCCGATGCGCTGTCTCCACTGAGGAGCAAATTGCGGGTCGAATTGGCGTCCACCTACGCGGCCCAGGCTCAGATCATGAGCAGTGAACACCGGACAGCCGAGCAAGTCGATTTCTTCGAGCGAGCGAAACAGGAGCTCGCGCTAGCACGAGAAGAAGAGCAGGACAGCTTCTACCCTCTCGACGTCCTCGCATGGTCAACCCGCGACGTTCTCGATTCACTGAGCGACGAAGGCCGCTCAGAGGCGATTGTGGACGTTCTCAGCGCCTTTGAGGCGCTGTCGCCCGAGGATCTCGATCCCAGCCAGGTCCAGAACTACCACAGGCGTCGCATGGAGTTCGCCACCAAGGCCAACAACCTCAAGCTGGCGGATGAGGCTTTCCAGGCACTGGTCGAACGCGGGTCGGGGGCAGGCGTATATCTGAGGGCTCGGGCGATCGCGTCCATACCTATCAAGGGGACGCTTGATTCATCGACGCACCAAAGGATCTCTCATGCCCTGGACTATCTCGCCACGTACGAGGAGCTGGTATCCGGGGACAGCAGATGTCTCAATTTGAGACTGGATCTCTGGTGGCTACACAATGCGGGTAAGCGCCTGTTCGGCGACGAACGGGAGTGCCTGCCATTCAACCAGGAGCAGTGGCAGGAGGCACTCCGACTAATCCTCGCAATCGAGGACGCCGGGCCCAATTACCGGGACATTCCCTTGTCCTTCATCCGCGGCATCGCGGAGTTTCATCGAGGGGATCTCGGTGCTGCCTTCTCAACTTTCTCCGACCTCGAGACGCGGTCCGACGAGGTCAGGGGACGGCGGCGGATCATCCGTTCCTACCTCGCGTCGGACAGCCACGGAAACCCTCAGCTGTTCAGCGGCGAGATCGCCCGGCTCTCCAGCGACCTACGCCGGGGCGAGGTCTACATCGAGAGCTTGCGCCGACGTGTGAAGTTCATTCCATCGGAGTTCAGGGGCCGCGAACTCAAATCCGGCGCCAACCTCGGCAACTTCCATATCGGCTTCAACCTACTGGGCATCATCGCCGATCCCGAGTCGTTCCTCCACACCCGGCGACAGGAGCGCTGACCCTGTGTCAAGGACTGCGAACACTCCTAAGGATCAGCTGGTGGAGTTTGTCCGGCTCCGCGAGCATATCGATGATCTGTCCCGCGCACTGCTCGCTAGCGCCACCCCGGTGTTCGGAACCGTCTCGCTGCCGACCCCTAACGTCGACGCCGCGCCAGAACTTGCATTCATCAGAACCGCGAGCTGGCTCTACAGCCATTACAAAGAAGCCGGGAGAGTCGGCGTCAAGTTCCTGATGGACCGGCCAGCCGTCCAGAACCTGCCGGAGATACGCGCACACGAGCGGCTCGTGCACGCGCTTCGGACGTGGTCGCAGCACACCATCAACCCGGCGTCGGGCAATCACGACCGGGGGATCCTCAAGACCTGTTCTGACTGGTTCGAAGAGGCGTGCGCCGTTCTGCTCCCCAGCTCCGACGAGGACTGGAGACGGGCCCTCTACGTCCTGCTGGGCGAAGCCTGTGAATTCGTTAGCCAACTCACCAAGCAGGTCGAAGACATCAGGGCTGACGACGCACGCGCCCAGATATGCCAGCAATGGGAGGACCGGATCTCGCGCGACTGGCCCGCCCACCGCTTCCACGAGATCGTCTCCACTGTAGCGAGCGACATGGGACGGAACACTGTCGACCCGGTCGCGCTGTTCAGACGGAGCGAGAACGAGATAAGGAAGGTCCTGAGGATTACGAACGAGTCGGATCTGGAATTCGCCGCCCGTCAGTGCATCGAACGCGTGCTACTCACCGAAGTTTCCAAGCTCCTGCCCATCACTGGAAGAGACATCATCGACACGCTCGGAGTGGAACCGGGTCAGAAGGTCGGTGAGTTGCTCCAGGAGGCGCGGAAGATCTACGAGGAACACCAGTGCACACGTGACCAGCTGCTCGACCGGCTAGTTCCCCTGGTCGGCTCGGCCTGAGTTCTCCTCCGCACTTCTCACCGGTGAAGGCCACCGTCTGACCGCCCGCGGGCGTCATTGATCTTGTGATGGGTGGGCTCATGGCCGGCGGCCGAGGCTAAGCCAGCCCGCGTTTTCGTCGTTAGGCTCGGTTCGCGGCCGCGCCCTATTTGTGGACAGAGACGCTGCTATCAGGACGCAGCGAAGCTCTGACCAGGGCATACGTCCCATCGGTGAACGGCCTCCGGAGCCATGTGCGCAGGTTCAGCGAGGCAACACGTGCACGCACTGCCGGGAGCCAATCGGGGAGCCAACCGAGGCGTCCGACGGCGAACGAACCCGAACCTACGCGGGCAGTCGCGCTGCCCGGGCGCAGGTGGGCCACCGGGTTCCTCCCCCTCTTCCTGAGCCCCCGGTTAGTCCGGCCTTAACGGCACCATAAGGATCTCCTCCAGCCGCCTCCAGCAGGCGATTTCGCGGTTTTCTGGGGCTAGCTTCGGATCACCCCCACGGCTTCCCGCCCCGCCGAAGGACCGTCTTTTCCGAGGAGTTCCGCATGCCCGCACGCGCCCGCCGCATGCCCGCACGTGCCCGCCGCACGGCCGCCGTCGTCGCCGTGCTCGGTCTGCCGCCCCTCGCCCTGACCGTGCTCGCCGCCGCTCCGGCGTCCGCGCACGGTTCGATGGGCGACCCGGTCAGCCGTGTCTCGCAGTGCTATGCGGAGGGCCCGGAGAGCCCGAAGTCGGCCGCGTGCAAGGCGGCCGTGGCGGCCGGTGGCACGCAGGCGCTGTACGACTGGAACGGCATCCGGATCGGCGACGCCGCCGGACAGCATCGGAAGCTGATCCCGGACGGCAAGCTGTGCAGCGCGGACAACGAGGAGTTCAAGGGCCTGGACCTGGCCCGCGCCGACTGGCCGGCGACGAGCGTGCACGGCGGGGCGTACACCTTCAAGTACCGGGTGACGGCGCCGCACAAGGGAACCTTCGAGGTCTATCTCACCAAGCCCGGTTACGACCCCGCCAAGCCGCTGGCCTGGTCCGAGCTGGATCTGGGGCACCCGGTGGCGAGGGTCACCGACCCGGTCGCCTCGGGCGGCTTCTACACGTTCTCCGGCACGCTTCCCGAACGGTCCGGCCGGCAGCTGCTGTATGCGATCTGGCAGCGCTCGGACAGCCCGGAGGCGTTCTACTCCTGCTCGGACGTGGACTTCGGCGGCGCCGGCGGGGGCAGCACCGGCACCGGGCCCGCTCCGGCCGCCTCCGCACCCTCGGACCGGCAGATCGCGGACGGTGCCGACAGGTCGACGATGCGGCACCAGGGTCACGGCGGCGACACCGCGGGCGCACCGGCCCAGCAGCCCGCGCGGCAGCCCTCGTCCGCGCCCAACGCGCCCGAGGTGGCCGGTACTTCGCGCGACCTCGCGGAGACCGGTGCCTCCTCCGGCACCACCTGTGTCGCGATCGGCGGCGCGGCGGCGCTGGCGCTCGGTTCGGCGGCGCTGTTCCTGTCGGTGCGGCGGCGTGCCACGGGTGGCACCCACCGCCGCTGAGGTTCCGGGGCCTGTCCGGCGGCTCAGGCCGGACAGGCCCCGGCGGCACGTCAGCTGAAGGCGGACGCGCAGGTGGTGGCGGCGGCGTGCGGCGGGTCGAGCGCGTTGGCCACCTCGTGGAAGGCGATGCGGTCGAACAGGCCGATGGCGACATGCTCGGAGAGGTCGAGCGGGCACAGGTCCTGGAGCAGGACGTTGTGGACGTCGGAACCGCTCAGGTACTGGCTCTGCCAGGGGGTGGCCACCTCGTCGTACTTGGTGGCGATGACCGTGTAGTGCACTCCGGGGACGGTGTCGCCGCCCGCGTTGAGCCCGGCGAGGAAGTCGGAGCCGGGGATCTGGTCGGCGAGGCCGGGGGTGGTGGCCTTGACGAGGTCCGAGGCGCCGGGGAAGTACGGCAGCAGGTTGGTGAATCCGCTCAGGGTGGCGCCGTGGTTGTCGGGGGCGAGGCCCACGAGGGCGTTCACCTTGGCGGCTCCGCCGAGGAACTTCAGGTAGTAGCGGGGCATCATGCCGCCCTGGGAGTGTCCGACCAGGTCGGCCTTGGCGGCTCCGGTCGCGGCGAGCACCTTGTCCACGAAGGCCGACAACTGCTCGGCGGACTTGTCGATGGGACCGAGGCCGTAGAAGAGGGGGACGCCGGTGAGCTGCCCGTAGTCCAGGGAGTAGACGCAGTATCCGCGGTCCTCCAGGTAGGGGGCGAGGGAGAGCCAGTTGTCGACCGAGTTGCCCAGGGTGCCGTGCACCAGGACGACCGGGCGGGGGTGGTCGGCGGAGGGCTTGCAGGAGAAGTCGTTCCAGCCACTGCTGGGGGCGGCGTCGGCGGCGGAAGCCGTTGCGGCGGGAACGGTGGCGACGGCGGCGGTGAGGAGCAGCGCGGCGAGGGGTCTGAGCACTCGCTTCCAGGGCAGCATCGTGTGATCTCCTTGCGGCTCAAGGGAGGTGGGGGCCTTACCCTGTGATCCGGATCACGAGGATGCTGTTCACTCGTCAAGTTACGGGCGAGTAGCAGGCGTGTGAAGTTACGCGTCAGTAAAAACTTCCAGTGATAACCTGAGCACCGCCTGAAAACTGACGGACCGTCACCAGGCAGGCCTGATCGGACCACAGGGAGCGATCCGCGCCAAACGCTCCCCCAGCGCGCGCACTTCACCCTCACCCAGCAGCGCGGCCCATCCCCCCACGACCTCGGCCGCCGCCGCCTCCGCCGCCCGGGTGCAGGCCCGGCCGCGCTCGGTCAGGACGACCAACCGGGCCCGCGCGTCCTGCGGATGCGGCCGCCGCTCGGCGTATCCCTTGCGCACGATCTCGTCCGCCAGCTGACTCGCGGCCTGCTTGGTCACCCCGAGGTGCGCCGCGAGGTCGGTGACGGTGGCCCCGTCCGGGGCGAGCCGCGCGAAGGCGAAGCCGTGCGCCGGCCGCAGATCGGTGAACCCGCGCGCCACCACCCCGTCGTGGATGCGTTGCGTGAGGTCGCCGGCGACGGCGAGCAGGGCGGCGGACAGGGCCATGGCTTCGGAGTTCTGCACGGAGGCATTGAAACACCCTTGACAGGTTGGTCAAGCAGCTTGACCATATAGTCAAGTCACTTGACCACTTGAACGGAGACCACCGCCATGCCCGTCGTCCGCTCGTCCGAGGCCACGACCCATGAGATCCACGGCGCCCGCTTCGTCTCGTACGCCACCCCGCTCACCGGCAGCAGGGAACTCTGCGCCTGGCGCGGCGAGATCCCGGCCGGCACCAAGGCGCCCGCGCACACCGTCAGCCGTGAGGAGATCTTCCATCTGCTCGTGGGTGAACTGCTGATCACGCTGGACGGCCGCACCGAGCGCATCGCTGCGGGCGACACGGTGATCGTCAACCCGGGTACGACCCTCGCCCTGGAGAACCCGACCGATCACACCGCGCTCTCCTGGGTCACCACCTCCGTCGGCCTGGAGGCGGAGCTGGCCGACGGGAGCCGCATCACGCCGCCCTGGGCCAACTGACCGACGTGGAGCCGCCACCGCGCCCCAGCGCCCCCGGCATCACCGCTCTGGGCCCGAACTTCGCCCGCGCGCGGTCCGCGACCTCCTCGACACGGCGGACCTTCTCGTCCACGGGGTCGAAGGTGAGCTGGCAGGAGGCCTGGTCGGCGGGGGCCAGGCCCTCGGCGCGCAGGGCGAGCGCGCGGACCCGGGCGCGCTGCAGGCCGAGCGCCTCGTACATGCCGTAGGCCGCCCTGGTCAGGGCCGCCGAGTGCGCGGTCGGCTCCTTCAGGGTGCGGCTGCGGGTGGTCGAGGACCGGTCGGCGTAGCGCACGGTGAGGGTCAGGGTGCGGCAGACCTTCCGCACCGCGCGCAGCCGGGCGCCGAGCTCCTCGGCGGCGGACAGCAGCGCCCTGCGGTGCCGGTCGGGGTCCAGCTCGTCGAGTTCGAAGGCGCGTTCCGTGGTCAGCGACCGCGAGACGGCGTTCGGCACGACCCGGCCCCGGTCGATGCCGCTCGCCTTCTCGCGCAGCTCACGGCCGGCCTTCGCGCCGATCAGCCGCTGGAGCGTGGACAGCGGCGCGGCGGCGACCAGGCCCAGGGTGTCCAGGCCGTACTCGCTCAGGGTGCGGGCGGTCGCCGTGCCGACTCCGGGCAGCGCGGACACCGGCCGCCCGGCGAGGAACTCCGCGATGCCGTCCGGGTCCTCGGGCACGGCACACGTCACCCCGGGCCGGGCGCCCTGCAGCGCCACGCGGGCCAGCATCGGGCCGGGACCGGCGCCGATCACACAGTCGACGCCGTACAAGGCGAGGGCCCGCACCCGGATCACCGAGGCCAGCTCCACCGCGCTGCGCCCGAAGTACCGCTCGGCACCGCGCAGATCGGCCAGCGCGCCGTCCGGCGGCAGCGCCTCCACGACGGGGGTGAAGTCCTCCAGCAACCCGAGCAGTCCCGGCAGGGCCGCCTCGTACATCGGCGGCAGCTGGAAACGTACGCAGAGAATGGTCATCCCGCACTCCCCGGACTCTGGTGCCACAACTTCCGTACGGCAGCAGGCCCTTGTGCGGCCTCCTGCCCCGCGGGCCGCAGGTCGGCCCACGGATGCATCTGGTATCCGGTCGGCAGCTGGATCCGCCGCCCACCGGTCGGATCGCCACCCGCACCCTCGGCCGCCGGCTCCGCGAGCCGCGCCGCCACCTCCTCGAGCCCGCCCTCGGCGCGCAGCTCGACCAGCTCGGCGAGGTTCCAGGCGGCGGAACCCACCACGCTCAGGCTGCGCGGGCCACGTCGCTGCACCACCCCGCGCACCAGCAGCAGCCAGGAGTGGAAGACGGTGTGGGCGCAGGCGTCGTGCGAGTCGTCGAAGAACGCCAGGTCGACCAGCCCCGTGCCGTCGTCCAGCGTGGAGAAGATGACCCGCTTGCCGGAGCGGATCGGCGGGGTCTGGGTGGCTGCCTTGGCGCCCGCGACCAGCACGGTCTCGCCGTGCCGCGCCTCGCGCAGCCGCCGCGCGGAGACCACGCCCAGCTCCTTCAGGAACTCCCGGTGGTCGTCCATCAGATTGCGCGAGGCGTCCATGGACAGCACGCCCAGCTCGGCGCTGAGCCGTTCCGCCGACGTCAGGTCCGGCAGCCCCGCCGGCGCGGTCTTCCGCCCGCCCGCCAACGGCAGCTGACCCCCGCCACCGCCCCGGGCACCCCGGTGCAGCTCGGTCAGGTGCAGTTGCAGATCGCGCCGGTTGGCGCCGAAGGCGTCCAGCGCGCCCACCTGGGCGAGTCGCCCAGCCAGCGGCCGGCTCGGCCGCGCCCGCTCCCAGAAGTCCACCAGGGAGGAGTACGGCTGCCCGTCCGCGATCCTTTTCGCCTCGGCCTCGCTGATGCCGTGCACATCGGAGAGGGCGAGCCGAAGTCCCCACACCCCAGAGGATTCAGACACCAGTTCGATCCTGTGTGCGACCCCGGACACGTTCACGTCCAACGGCAGAATCGGCACCCCACGCCGCCGCGCGTCCGCCAGCAGCAGCCGCTTCGGATACATCCCGGGGTCGTGCGTGAGCAGCCCGGCGTAGAAGGCGGCCGGGTGATGGGCCTTCAGCCAGGCCGACTGGTAGGTCGGTACGGCGAAGGCGACGGCGTGCGCCTTGCAGAACCCGTAGGACCCGAAGGCCTCCACGATCTCCCAGGTCCGCTGAATCGTTTCCGCCCCATACCCCCTGGCCGCGGCCTGCTGTGCGAACCACACCTTGATCCGCGCCTGCGACTCCGGGTCGGACAGTCCCCGCCGCACCCGGTCGGCCTCGCCCCGGCCGCATCCGGTCATGACGGCGACGATGTCGATGACCTGCTCGTGGAAGACGACGACGCCGTACGTCCCCTTCAGCGCCTCTTCCAGGTCCGGGTGCGGATAGCGCACCGGCGCCCGCCCGTGCCGCGCCTCGATGAACGGCCGCACCATGTCGGCGGCGACGGGCCCGGGCCGGAACAGCGAGATGTCCACGACCAGGTCGTGGAAGGTGCTCGGCTGCAGCCGCCCCACCAGGTCCCGCTGCCCCGGCGACTCGATCTGGAAGCAGCCCAGCGTCTCGGTGGAGCGGATCAGCCGGTACGTCTCCGGGTCCCCCGGCGGCACCGCGTCCAGGTCGATCCGCTCGCCCGTCACCCGCTCCACCTCGGCGACCGCGTGCGCCATGGCCGACTGCATCCGCACGCCCAGCACATCGAGCTTGAGCAGCCCGAGGTCCTCCACGTCCTCCTTGTCGAACTGCGACATGGGCAGCCCCTCACCGCTGGTCGGCACCACCGGCGTACGGGCGAGAAGCGAGGCGTCGGACAGCAGCACCCCGCACGGATGCATGGCGACCCCGCGCGGCAGGGCATCGAGCGCCTCGACGAGCTCCCACAGCCTGCCGTACCTCTCCCCTTCCCGCTGAAGCTCCCCCGCGAGCTGCTTCAGCTCCGGCAGCTCCTCCAGCGCGGCGCGCGCGTCCCGGGCCCGGATGTGCGGAAAGGACTTGGCCATCCGGTCGATCTCACCCGGATCCATGGACAGGGCGGCGCCCACGTCCCGGATGGCATGCCGCACCCGGTAGGTCTCCGGCATGGACACGGTCGCGACCCGCTCGGTGCCGAACCGGTCGATGATCGCCCGGTAGACCTCCAGCCGGCGCGCGGACTCCACGTCGATGTCGATGTCGGGCAGCACCACACGCTCCTTGGAGAGGAAGCGTTCCATCAGCAACCCGTGCTCGACCGGATCGGCGTGCGCGATCCCCAGAAGGTGATTGACGAGGGAGCCCGCGCCGGAACCGCGAGCGGCCACCCGGATCCCCATCTCCCGTACGTCCTCGACCACTTGAGCGACCGTCAGGAAGTAGGAGGCGAAGCCGTGACAGGCGATGATGTCCAGCTCGTGGTGCATCCGCTCCCAGTACGCGCGCCGCCCGCCGTACCCGAGCCGCACCATCCCCGCCACCGCCCGCGAGGCAAGGGCCCGCTGGGCGGTGCGCCGCCCGGCACCCACCAGATGCGCCTCGGGAAAGTGAACGGTCCCGATGCCGAGATCCGCCTCGGGGTCGACCCGGCACTCGGCGGCCGTGGCCAGGGTCTGCTCCAGCAGCCGGCGGGCGGTGTCCCGCCGGTACCCGGCGGCCTCCACGACCCGCTCGGCGACCTGCAGCATGGCCTGCGCGTCCTTCAGCCAGGCCTCGCCGGAGTCCAGCTCCCCGCGCGGGTCGATCGGCACCAGCCGCCGCGCGGCATCCAGCACATCGGCAACGGGCCCCGCTCCGGGATCGGCGTACCGCACGGCGTTGCTGAGCACCGGCCGCACGCCCTGCTCGGCGGCGAACCCGACGGTACGGGCGGCGAGCCGCAGGGACCCGGGTCCCGTGCCCGTACGCCCGTGCCACACAGCCTCCAGCCGCAAGGCGTCGCCGTAGACCTCGCGCCACACCCCGAGAAGCCGTGCGGCCCGGTCCGGACGCCCCGCCGCAAGGGCCCGCCCCACATCCGACCCGGGCCCGAGCAGGACGGTCAGGCCGTCACCGTGATTGTCGGGCCAGGGCAGCAGGGGGGCGCCCCCGCTCTTGTGCGCCGCTGTGATGATCCGGCACAGGTCAGCCCATCCTCGGGCATCCCGGGCGAGATAGGTCACACGCGGGGCCGACTCGTCCACGAAGGCCCCGCCACGCACCGGTACCCGCCGCCGCTTGGACCGTACGGCCTCGGCCTCGGCCTCACCCACCGCCAGATCCACCCCGAAGACCGGCCGCACCCCCACCCCGGCGCAGGCCTTGGCGAAGCGCACCGCGCCGGCGACGGTGTCCCGATCGGTGAGGGCGAGCGCGTCCATCCCCCGCTCCGAGGCGCGCCCGGCCAGCCGCTCCGGATGGGATGCCCCGTACCTCAGGGAGAACCCGGAGACGGTGTGCAGATGCGCGAAGCCCGGCACACCGCACCTCCCGCACTCGTGAGCCCCGAACGGCTCTCGAACATCAGTTCCCTACTTCCACCCCCACCATACCTCTATTCTCGAACGTGTGTACGACATCCGTGGAACCGTCCCTCACCTGCGCAAACACCCTGGCAGCGGTCACCCACGGCACCCAGCACGGAGCCCCGCCCCCACACACCGGGGGACGGGGCTCCACGGAACGCACGCCGGACGCGTCAGCCGATCTGCGCCCCCGTGGCGGACAGCGCGGCGGTGACCGGCTGGAAGAACGTCTCCCCACCGGAGGTGCAGTCACCGCTGCCGCCGGAGGTCAGCCCGATGGCGTTGCTCCCCGAGAACAGCGACCCGCCGCTGTCACCGGGCTCGGCGCACACGTTCGTCTGGATGAGACCGCTGACGGTGCCCTCCTGGTAGTTCACCGTGGCGTTCAGCCCGGTGACCGTGCCGTCGTGCACATGGGTCGTCGACCCGCTGCGCGTCACCTTCATCCCCACCGTCGCCTCGGCGGCACCGGTGATCTTCTGAGTGGACCCGTCGTACAGGTCGACCTCGCTCGGGTGGTCCACCTGTGACGTGTACTTGACCAGCCCGAAGTCGGTCCCCGGGAAGTGGGACTCCGCGTTCTGCCCGATCTCCTTGCCGCTGGAGTCCGACCAGCTGCTGATCGCCGCGGTGCAGTGTCCGGCGGTCAGGAAGTACGGCTGGCCGTCCTTGACCACGTTGAAGCCGAGCGAGCAGCGTCCGCCGGACCCGCTGATCGCGTCACCACCGGCGATGAAGGGCTTGAACTCCCCCTTCGACCGCTTCAGTTCGGCCTTGCCGCCCAGCCCGTCGACCACCCTGCTCAGCTTGGCCCACTGCGCGGCGGTGACCGTCCTGTCGGCGGTGACGACGACCTTGTTTCCGACCGGGTCGGTCGCCCATGACGTCCCCGGTATCGTCGCGTCCTTCTTCAGCGTCGTCCGCGCGCCGTCGAGCGCGGCCAGGGAGTTGGTGACGAGTCTCGCCTTGGCCCCGGCCGCCTCGACGGCGTTCGCCGCGGCCTGGTCGAGCACGTTGACGACGAGGCTCCTGGCCCGGGCGTCGTAGTAGCTGCCGGCGGCGTCGGAGCCGAGGCTCTTCAGCAGCGTCGAGGCGAGGTTTCCGGCCGCCGGGGCGGACAGAACCTTCGGTTCCGGAGCCGACTTCGCAGGCTCGCTGGCGTTCGCGTTCTGCAAGGTGACACCCGCGGCGACCAGTGCGGCGATTCCCGCACCGGCCACGGCGGTCCGCCGCCCGGTGATGCGTCGGTGCTTCAACTCACGTCCTCCTGTGGGGGGATGGTCCGTGAGTTGTGGGGACTTCACGGACCGGAAGGCTGGTTGACGAGCGCCCACTCTTCCGAATGGCACAGGGAGCACACAAGGTTGACTTCAGGACGCGCATGGAGAGGGCTTGCGCCCCCGGCCTCGGCTTGACCGTGCACAGTCACCCAGGGGGATTCGCACAGCAAACACGACATGCACGGAACCCACACCGGACGGTGACGACACCAACTGGCCGAAAAGAAACGCCCCCGCACACCACGTGGTGTGCGGGGGCTTCCCAAGGACCCGAGCCGGACCGTCAGGGCAGCGTGACCCCGTAGTAGCTCAACGCCTCGGTCACCGGCTGGAAGAACGTCGTACCACCGGAGGTGCAGTCACCGCTGCCCCCGGAGGTCAGCCCGTAGGCCACGGTCCCCCCGTACAGCGGGCCACCGCTGTCGCCGCCCTCGGCGCACACCGTGGTCTGGATCAGCCCGTAGACGATGTCACCGCTGCCGTAGTTGACGGTGGCGTTCAGCGCGGTGACCCGGCCGCTGTGCGTACCGGTGGTGGAACCGCGCCGGTACACGGTCGTGCCCACGGACGGCGTGGCCGCCCTGGTGATGGACTGACCGCCCACCGCACTCGGGTGCGAGATCGAGGAGTTGGTGTAGCGCACCAGAGCGAAGTCGTTGCCGGGGAAGCTGTAGCCGACGTTGGTGCCGAGCACCGTGCTGTGGCTGGAGTTGCTGTACCAGGTCGAGGCCACCTGACCGCAGTGTCCGGCGGTGAGGAAGTAGTACGTACCGCCGCTGTGCACGTTGAAGCCGAGCGAGCAGCGGTACTGGCCGCCGTAGATGGCGTCGCCGCCGCTGATCAGCTTGCTGAACCTGCCGGGGGTGTGCCTGATGGTGAGCGCGTCGGCGTCGGCGCCGGCCTGCCGCTTGATCTTGGCGATCTGGGCCTTGGACACGGTGCTGTCGACGGTGACGAGGACGCGGTCGGTCTTGCTGTCCACCGCCCAGGCCGTACCGGGTACGTCGGCCTTGAGGACGGCGTCGTTGGCCTTGCTGAGCTGCGCGGGGCTGAACGCGTGGTCGTCGCCGGCGTTCGCTGTGGGGGCGGCGAACGCCGCCGCGGCCAGGAGGCAGGTGGCCACGGCGATCAGCCGGGTCCGTCTCGCGGTGCCGTTGTGGGGAGTGTTGCGCTTGATCCTCACTTTTCGTTCCCTCCCAGGGGAAGTCGGGGGCCCATGTGGGGTCGGTGCCCGTGAGGCGCAGCCAGGGGGGCGACGCCGGGTTCCGGACATCCATGCCCCCTGACAAGCGCTGAGGGGGAGTATTCGGCCGAACGACTCATCGCCACAAGGGTTCCTTTCGGCCGTTGGCCTTTAAACCACCTTTACGCAGGAGCCCCTGACACCGGTTCGGCCCACACGCGCCGCGGGCCGTACGGGGTGGCCTCGATGCACTTGACGGCGCGGCGGGCCGCACCTCGGTGGGCCCTGTTCCGCGGGCCGGCGATCACCGCGCCCTGAGCCGTCAAGTCCCGTGTGACGCCGAGGACTTCGCCGACGGTGAGGTGCGCAGGAAGGCCAGCGCCGCGCGGGCGGTGGCGTCGTTCTGCCGGAACGCGGCCCCTCCGGTGCGCGGCCGGGTGAAGGCGCCGGGGGTACGGGCGTCGGTGTACGGGCCGAGCGCGAAGCGCCGGGGATGCGGCCGCCCGGCGCCGTCGAGGATCCGGCCGTCGCCGGGGTCGACCCGGAGCAGTCCCTCGGGGGTCTCGGCGGCGCCGTCGGCGTGCAGCGCGCGCAGCAGGCGGTCGCGGGCCCGGCCGACGGTGGGCTCGGGCAGCCGGGCCTCGACCAGCGCCCGGGCCTCGACGGAGAAGCCCGGCACGGTGGGACTCGTGGCCCGGAACACGCCGTCCTCGGCGGTGACGGTCATGTCGGCGCCGACGAAGCCGAGCAGGCCGGCCCGGGAGAGTGCGAGCATCTGCCGCAGCCGGGGTCCGGGCGGCCCGGACGCCAGGTAGCTGAAGAAGCCGTGCCACCAGGGGCCGGTGTTCCCGAGGCGGACGAGCTGCCCGTAGACGGAGAGAAGCCCGAGGAAGACACCGAGATCCGCACTGTACGAAGGATCGTGACGTCTGCTCAGGTCCGCCTCGACATATCCCCGCAGGCCCTCCTGGAAGTCCTCGTGGGAGGCGTACCGCACCCCGTCCAGCGGGTGGTCGAGTGCGGTGAGGTCGAGGCGGTCGGCCGGATCCGGCACGGCGGCGGCGACCAGCGCCTGCACCTCGGCGGAGTCGCTCGCGACGGCGTACTTCTCCTCGAAGTCGGCCCAGGCCATGGCCGTACGTTCGGCGTGGGCCGTGAAGAGGCGGTGGTAGTGGGCGAAGCCCAGCTCCTTCTCCACCAGCGGCCACACATCGCGCCGGAAGTCGAAGCCGCCGGGACGGGCCTGCAGGGCCTCGACCTCGGCCGGTCCCAGGAAACGGGGCAGCGGGGGCCGGTCGCCGGTCCAGTCGTAGCCGATCTTCGCGTGGTACGGCACGCCGCGCCGGGAGCCGACGTGGAGCACCGGCTCCCGGCCCGAGGGAACGTAGGTGCCGCCCTCGTACCGTCCGCCGCGCCCCTCGGTGAGCAGCACCATCAGGTCGACGAAGGCCAGCCCGAAGCCACGCACGAGCACGGGTTCGCCGGGCTTCAGCAGGGACAGATCGCTGTCGGCGGTGAAGTCGGGCGGCAGGTGCACCAGTCCGTGCTCGCGGGCGTACGCCGCCAACTCCGCCTGTTCTGCGTCGAGTTGGGCGTCCAGGTGGCCGATCGCGAGAATCACCAGGTCGGCCGGGAGGGGGCGCGGGTCGCCCTCCAGCCACACCTGCTGGCGGCCCTCGCGCGGACCCCTGATCCGCACGGCACGCCGGGGATGGTGGTGAACGGTGATGCCCTCGGGCAGCTCGGCCCGTGCGCGCTCGTACACCCAGCGCAGATAGCGGCCCTGGAGCTGCCGGTCGGCGAAGGTGCTGCCGTCGAGGCCCGACCACTCGTGCAGCGTGGGGCCCTCGCGTACCGGGCCGTCCATGAGCACCGTCTCGTCGGTGAACATGGTGACGTCCTCGGCGTGCGAGTTCATCCACAGCAGCGGTGACTGCGCCTGGCGCCAGATGCGGCCGCCGCCCGGCGGGTGCGGGTCGACCAGGTGGATGTCGAGGCCCTGACCGACGTACAGCTCGGGGGCGTTGGCGGCGAGGCGCTCCAGCAGTCCGGTCCCCCGCGGGCCGGCTCCCACGATCACCAGCTGCGGCCTCATCGGGCGTGCTCCGTCGGCGCGAGGACGACGGCGGCTGCCGCGGTGGGGACTTCGGCGAGGGTGTCGGATGGCATGCGAAGGCTCCGTGGCGTCGGGAGAACACGGGTGGTGCCTTCACACGGGCGCGCCGTGCGGCGCGGGTACGGCCGAGCCCCTCAGCAGGGCCGTCCACCGAGAGTACGCGGGCGTTTCGGTGCACTGTCAAGGCTGTCCGGACTGTGAGCCGTACGTCTCAGGGCAGTTGACGCGGAACCGGATGCCTGTTCCACTTGGCCCATGCATCCACAGCAGTGGCTGGTCACCCGCTCCCACATCGACTTCGGTCGCGTGTGGTCCTGTTCCTGTTGAGCTGACCCCCTGCGCGCGCCTGCCGTCCGGCGGGCGCCCTCCTCGCGCTCTCCCGCTTCTTCCGCCACGCCTTCACACGCGCCCCTCCCCTCGCGCTTCGCGTTCGCCCACCGTCACGTCTCGCATCAGCCCACCGGAACCAGGGAACCGAACGGCACTGTCACAGCCCGCAGTCACAGCACGAGCAGCACTCACAGCATTCACAGCACTGGCAGGCCTCGCAGCACGACAGGTCGCAGTCGCAGTCGCAGTCGGCGCAGCAGCCCTCGCGCTTCTTGCGCGACCAGGGGCCCTCGAACTCGTCGGCGCAGCACACCTTGCAGGTGCAGCACAGGCCGAGGGCGGCCGCGCAGCCGGCCCAGAAGCCCCGTTTGTCCGGGTGCGGCGGCTGCCCGCCGAAGGGGGTGCCGTACGGGTGGCCGGGCGCGTTCGGCGCGTGGTGACCGGGCGGCGGTCCGAACGAGGCCTCGGGCGCGTGGCCGCACGCGCGCGTGCCGAACGCGCGGTCCACGGAACGCTCCAGCTCGTGCACGAGCAGCAGGTGGACCAGCTTGCCGTCGGCGAACTCGGCCTCCCGCAGGGCGAGCCGGACGCCGTGCAGGGCGTCGTCGGCGAGCCGGCGGGCCTCGGTCCGGGAGGTGCCCGTGGCGGTGAGCGGATTCCAGGCGCCCGACGCGGCGTCGGCCTCCTGGTCCTCCACGGCGTCCAGCAGATGCGCGAGCCGGCCGAAGAGCCGTCCCGCCTCCGCGAGGGGCTGTGCGTTGCCCGGGCGCCCGGCCAGCACCGCGGTGTGGGCGAAGGCGGCGGCGGTCGCGCACTCGGTCGGCTCGGTGACCGTCAGGATCGGGGTGCCGTACCCGGCGAGGGCCTCCAGGCCCAGTTGCCGGTCCGTGGCCTCGACGAGGACGCCGGTGTCGAAGCCGACCGCGGCCCCGCTGTGGGCGCCGGCCCTGCCCCAGCCCGCGGCGACCCGGCGCGCGGCGGCGGCCATGGGCCGGCGGGCCAGCAGCCCGTCCCGGTCGGCGACATGGTCGCGCACCTTCGCCGCGGCGAGCACCAGCGAGACGGCGGCGGCGAGCCGGGCTCCCTCGCCCTGGGCGACGGACGCGGTGCGCAGCCCGCGCAGCGCGCACGGCCCGGCCGTACGGCGCCCGTCGGCGGTCCGTCCGGTCTGAGCCTCCGTCAGGACCGAGACGAGAAGGCCGTCGTAGTTCGTCACGACGCGCGCGAGCTGCCCGTGATCGCGGCGCAGCGCGAGGCAGAGTCCGCACAAGTGCGCCAGCCACTGGGCCTTGAGGCTTTCACCGAGTCGATGAGAGCACGGTCTGACGATTCCGAACACGACGATCCCCCGTGATGTGGTACGACGTTGACGTTCACCCGGACGCACCGATCATCACCCATCCGCCGCTGACAATCATATTTCACTCTCAGTCAGCAGCCGTACGTGTCGCGACCCTTGGGACACAAGGACTCTCGACGGATCGGCTGTGCACCAGTACCGTCACAAACCCCCCGCGCGGCGTCTATCCACTTGGCGCGCCGTCCGCATCATGGATGACCATAGGGACGCGGAAAGCAGAAAAAGACCGCTGTGAGAGGAGGCGTCCATGGGATCGGTACGCAAGGCGAGTGCGTGGCTCGGCCTCGTCGACGACAACGATGACGAGCGTTACTACGACGACGAGTACTCCGAGGGCACCGAATCCGAGGGCGCCTGGGTCACCGACCCCCGGGTGAAGGTGGCCTCGGACACGGCCGAGGAGAAGGGCCGCCGGATCGGCACGGTCAACCCGGACAGCTTCCGGGACGCCCGAGCGATCGGCGAGCTGTTCCGGGACGGGGTCCCGGTCATCATGAACCTCACCAACATGGAGCCCGGCGACGCCAAGCGGGTCGTGGACTTCGCGGCGGGGCTCATCTTCGGTCTGCGCGGCTCGATCGACCGCGTGTCGAACCGGGTGTTCCTGCTCACGCCGGCCGACACACAGATCATCAGCGGCGAGGCGTCCGCCCACCGCGAGGACGGCTTCTTCAACCAGAGCTGAGGCAGGGCCGCTCACCGGCCCTGCCTGCTGACGGGGATCAGCGGAAGGCGTCGAGCCCGGTGAGCGCCTTGCCCAGCACGAGCTGGTGCATCTCGACGGTGCCCTCGTAGGTGAGCACCGACTCGAGGTTGGTCGCGTGCCGCATGACGGGGTACTCGAGGGAGATCCCGTTGGCACCGAGGATCGTCCGCGCCGTACGGCAGATCTCGATGGCCTCGCGGACGTTGTTGAGCTTGCCGAAGCTGACCTGCTCGGGACGCAGGCGGCCGGCGTCCATCCGCCGCCCCAGATGGTGGGCGAGCAGGATCCCCTTGTGCAGTTCCACCGCCATGTCGGCGAGCTTGGCCTGGGTGAGCTGGAAGCCGCCGATGGGCCGCCCGAACTGCTCCCGCGTCCTCGCGTAGTCGACCGCCGCCTCGAAGCTGCTGCGCGCCGCGCCCATCGCGCCCCAGACGATGCCGTACCGGGCGTGCGACAGACAGCTGAGCGGTCCGCGCAGTCCGGTGGCCTCCGGGAGCACGGCGTCTGCGGGCAGTCGTACGTCGTCCATCACCAGTTCGCTGGTGACGGAGGCGCGCAGGGACCACTTGTGCTTGATCTCCGGCGCCGAGAAGCCGGGGGTGTCGGTGGGGACGGCGAAGCCGCGGATGCCGTCCTCGGTCTGCGCCCAGACGACGGCCACCCCGGCGACCGAGCCGTTGGTGATCCACATCTTGCGGCCGCTGAGCACCCAGTCGGTGCCGTCGCGCTTGGCGTGGGTGCGCATGGAGGCGGGGTCGGAGCCGTGGTCGGGCTCGGTCAGCCCGAAGCAGCCGATCACCTCGCCGGCCGCCATGCGGGGCAGCCACCGCTGCTTCTGCTCCTCGCTGCCGAACCGGTGGATCGCGTACATGGCGAGGGAGCCCTGCACGGAGACGAGGGACCGGATGCCGGAGTCGGCGGCCTCCAGTTCCAGGCAGGCGAGGCCGTACTGCACGGCGCTGGCCCCCGCGCACCCGTATCCGCTGAGCGACATCCCGAGCGCCCCGATCCCGCCGAGTTCCCTGGCGAGTTCACGGATGCCGGGCAGCTCCCCCTTCTCGTACCACTCGGCGACGTACGGCAGCACGCGGTCCGCCGCCCAGGCCCGCACGGTGTCCCGCACGGCCAGGTCTTCCGGTTCCAGCAGGTCGTCGATCCCGAGCGGGTCGGCGGGATCGAAGGGGGGCAACTTCGCGGACGCGGACATGGGACACCCTCCGGCACACAGAAAACTAGCACCGCTAGTCAGTTGTTTGCCGCCGACGTTACGGCGCGGTGTCCCGCACGTCCAGTACGTCGGACACCTCAGACCGAGACGCGGGACTCCGCCACTTCCCGCTGCGCGGGCAGCTCCAGCGCCTCCACCGCCGCCTCGGGTTCCGCGCACTGCATGACCCGTGGCAGCCGCAGCGCCATCACCGCGCCCAGCAGCAACAGCACCGCGCTCACCAGCAGCGTCACATGCAGCCCGTGCACGAAGGAGTCCCGAGCGGTCCGGCGCAGCGCCGCCCCGACGGGACCGCCGAGCCGCCCGGCGACCGCGTAGGCCTCCCCGAGCGAGTGGCCGGCCGCGTCCGAGGCGTGCCGCGGGACGCCCGGCACCGAGCGCAGATGCGGCGCGTAGGCCGCGTTCATCACGCTGCCGAGCAGCGCGATGCCGATGCCGGCGCCGAGCTGGTACGACGTCTCGCCGATCGCCGCCGCGCCGCCGGCCTGGTCGGCCGCGGCCTCGCTGAGCATCGACTCGTACGCGCCGAAGAGCGTGGTCTCCAGGCCGAAGCCCAGCAGCACGAAACCGGAGAGCAGCAGCGGCGCGTCGTCGGTGCCGCCCATCGCGGTGAGCGTCAGGACCGCGGCGGCGGTGAGGCAGAAGCCGAAGCAGACCATGCGGCGCGGTCCGAAGCGGCGCAGCATCCGCGCGCCCGCCAGGCCCGCCGCCATCGCCGCGACGGTCAGGGGCAGCAGCCTCAGGCCGGTCTGAAGCGGGGAGAGCCCGAGCACCAGTTGCAGGTACTGGGCGGCGATCAGCTCCAGGCCGACGAGCGCGAGCATCGCCAGCACGATGCAGCCCACCGAGGTGCTGAACGCGGGCCGGCGGAACATCCGCAGGTCCACCAGCGGATGCGCGAGTCCGCGCTGGCGCCGTACGAAGAGGACGAGGAGGGCCGCGCCGACCAGCAGCGGCAGCACGGTGAAGGGGCTCGCCGGTACCTCTCCCCCGCCCAGCCGCTTCACACCGAGGACGACACCGAAGAGACCGCCGGCCGCCATCAGGGCGCCGACGACATCCCAGGGGCCGCCCTGGTCCCCGCGCGACTCGGGCAGCAGGATCCGGCCCACCGGGAGACTGACCAGCATCAGCGGGATGTTGACGAGGAAGACCGCGCCCCACCAGAAGTGCTCCAGCAGGAAACCGCCGAGCAGCGGGCCGACGGCCGCGCCGACGGCGGCCACCGCGCTCCAGATGCCGATCGCGAGCGCGCGCTCGCGCCGGTCGGGGAAGACCTGACGCAGGATCGACAGGGTGGCCGGCATGATCATGGCGCCGCCGACGCCGAGCAGCGCGCGGGCGAGGATCAGCATCTCGGCCGTCTGCGCGAGGGCGGCCACGCCGGAGGCGATACCGAACAGGCCGTAGCCGAGCAGCAGGACGCGTCTGCGGCCGACCCGGTCGCCGAGGGTGCCGAAGAGGATCAGCAGCGAGGCGCAGACCAGCGGATAGACGTCGACGATCCAGAGCAGCTCTATCGCACTGGGCTTGAGGTCCTCGGTGACGGCGGGGACCGCCACGTGCAGCACGGTCGCGTCGAGGGCCACGAGCAGCAGGCTGACGCAGAGGACGACGAGGACGACCCAGCGGTTGGCACCGGCACCGGCCGCCCGACGGCGCGGCCGTACGGCAGCCGTGGTCGTCCCGGACATGTACGTACCTCCCAGATGTGCCACGCGCGGGGCGGACCGACGGGGTGGGGACTCCCTGTCGTACGGCCGGAGAGGAGCGGTGTCTCCGGCCCGCGCAAAGCCACGCGGGTGACTCGTCAGCGTACGCGAGTTCACCTCCAGGACACGTGGTGGACCTCTCACACGCAGGACGGAACCCGTGTGGCGTACGCCACGTCGTCCCCTCTTGACCACGCCCCGGGGGCCGATCCGGTTCCGCCGCCCGTCGATAATCGGGTCCGTGACCGATCGTGACACGCGCGTGGCCCCGCCCCACGCCCCGCTCCTGCGCCGGGCGCTGCCGGCCCTCCTGGGCTATGCCGCGGTGCGCGCCCTGGGGCTGGTCGTGCTCGCGCTGTGGAGCGCCGCGCGCGGCAAGAGCGCGTACACCCTGCTGACCGCACGCTGGGACTCCCTCTGGTACACGCGAGTGGCCGAGCTGGGGTACGGCTACGAGGTGCGGCTGCCGAACGGCGACGTGCACTCCAATCTGGCGTTCTTCCCGCTGCTGCCGTGGCTGGAGCGGTTGCTGCACGCGGTCACACCGCTGTCGTACGCGGACGCCGGTTTCGCCGTCGGCCTGCTCGCCTCGCTCGCCGCGGCCTGCGGGATCTTCGCCGTCGCCGACCGGGTGTACGGCCCCCGGGCCGGGGTCTGCGCGGTGCTGCTGTGGGCGGTGCTGCCGGTCGGGATCGTGCAGTCGATGGCGTACAGCGAGTCGCTGTTCACGGCGCTGGCGGCCTGGTCGCTGTACGCGCTGCTGACCGGCCGGTGGATCACCGCGGGCACGCTGGCGGCGCTGGCGGGGCTGACCCGGCCGGTGGGGGCGGCGGTGGTCGCGGCGGTGTGGGTGGCGGGCGTGCTCTCGTTCGTGCGGGACCGGAGCGCGATGCACATGCCCGGCGCGGACAACGGCGGACGCGCCCCGGCGCCCACGCCGGGCGCGACCGACGGCATGCAAGCCCCCGCTCGCGCACCCGGCGCACACGCCACTTCCCACAACCCACAGATCCCTGAAGCACCGGCAGACGCACAGGCCCCCAGCGCCCCACGCGCCCCCGCATGGCGCCGGGCGCTCGGCATGGCGATCGCTCCGCTCGGCGCCGCCGGTTACGTGCTCTGGGTCGGGCGGCGCACCGGAAAGGGGGTGCTCGGGTACCTGGACATCCAGGCCGGATGGCGCAACGGGTTCGACGGCGGCTTTGCGTTCGCCCGCTTCGTGGCCGACAAGTTCACGTCATTTCCGTCCGCGTTCGCCGGCGTCGGCCTGATCATCGGGGTGGCCCTGCTGCTGTGGCTGTACGCGACCGGCATCCGAAGGCGTCAGCCGGTCGCACTGCTGGTGTACACGGGGGTCGTCCTCGCCCTCGCCCTGTGCGCGTCGAGCTACTTCGGCTCCAAGCCGCGACTGCTGATGCCCGCCTTCCCCCTGCTGCTGCCGCTCGCCTGCGCCCTCGCCCGGCTGCGCACATCCCGATCCGTGCTGGTCACGGCGGGGTTGGCGGTCGCCACGTCGGCCTATGGGGCGTTCTGGCTGAACGGCTCCGGTCCTCCATGATCGACTTCGTCGGCCGATGACACGCCGGAAAATTCCGCGCCAGGACCGGGTTAACGTATTCATAAGCGCCATATAAACAACGCCCGGCATGATCAAAGGAATTGAAGAGAACGGCCTCACAGGATTGCGGAATGCCTGGAATTCGGACCGCGCTTGAGAGGTTTCCCACATCACATCGTCATCACAAACCCGCTGTTTCGACCGGGACCACAGCTCACCCGCTGTAACGTCGATTGGGTGCGTACCGAACGAAACCTCACCCGGCGTCTGGACCGGGTGTTCGCCAGACTCGACCGTGAGCCGGAACGACCGGCCCACATCGATGTGCCAAGGATGAGCCGGCACCGGGTCGTTCTGTTCACCGCGACCCTGGCTTTCTACCTGGCGATCGTGTGGGCCGTGGTCATCACGTCCTGGCTGGTCCGGCTCGACTGGCAGGTCATGTTCTTCCGGCCGTACCAGCAGTGGCCGCAGATCCACGCCTTCCTCGACTACTACGTGGTGCTCGGCCAGCGCGGCCCCACCGCGGTGATGGTCGCGGCCTGGCTCGGCTGGCGCTCCTGGCGGCAGCACACCCTGCGCCCGCTGCTCACCCTGGCCACCTCGTTGCTGCTGCTGAACATCACGGTCGGCGCCGCCAAGCTCGGCATGGGGCGCCTCGGTCCGCACTACGCGACCGTGATCGGCTCGAACGAGATGGGCCTGGGCGGCGATATATTCCCCAGCGGCCACACCGCCAACGCGGTGGTGACCTGGGGCATCCTGGCCTATCTGGCCTCCACCCCGAGAGCGCGCCGCTGGCTGTCGGCGCTGTCCGCGATCACGTCGCTGGGCGTCGGCCTCACCACCGTCTACCTCGGTACGCACTGGCTGAGCGACGTGCTGCTGGGCTGGGCCGCGGGCCTGCTGATCATGCTCGCCCTGCCGTGGTTCGAGCCGCTGATCGCCAAGGCCGAGACCGCGCTGTTCGATCTGCGCGACCGCTGGCGCGCCCGCCGCGGCAGGCCCCTGCCCGAACCGGCCGTGCCGGTCACACCGGTGGTGCTCAGGCCGCTCGGCGCACCGGCCGAGCAGCCGGCCCCGGCGCGCGAGCCGGTCGCCTCGACCCGTGCCTCCAGAGGACCGGC
The DNA here is from genome assembly GCF_053598315.1 of Streptomyces sp. NPDC001153. Classification (NCBI taxonomy): domain Bacteria; kingdom Bacillati; phylum Actinomycetota; class Actinomycetes; order Kitasatosporales; family Streptomycetaceae; genus Streptomyces; species Streptomyces sp. NPDC001153. The sequence goes on along the minus strand of NZ_JBSFJZ010000049.1, from coordinate 44,541 downwards.
GCATCTGGCCCCGGGACCGCACACGACCCGTTCGGAACGCACTCCGGTCACCCCGGCGGGCAGCCGCCGCCCGCCGCACGCCGACCGCCTCCCGCGCGGCACGACCCAGCCGGCCCGGCCTTGACGCGCGGCTGACCCCCGGGCCCGGTACGCACAGCCGCCCCGCGGACACGACGAAGGCCCCGCTTCCCGACGGAGGGAAACGGGGCCTTCGTCCTGCATGTGTCCAAAAGCGCGGCCCTCAGCCTTTCCAGGCACGGGCCACCACGCCGTCCCGCACCTCGAAGTTCAGCCGGCCGGCCCGGTACTCCATCGTGATGATCGCGCCCGGCGGCAGCGACCGTACCGTCGACCACCCGCGCTGCCGGGCGAGCGCCTCGGCGTTCGCGGCATCGAGGCCGACGTACCCTTCGGGACTGTCCTGGGGCTCCGCTGGCGGAGTGGGAATCGGTGCCATGCCGCCACGCTACCGCGCAGGGCAAGGTAAGAGTCGTATCCGGCTATCGTCACACTTCTGTCACAGCCGTACCGCCGCGTTTCCTTCGAACTGAGTCACACGTACGGGCGTTTCCGCAAGAGCCACCGGGATAATCGAACAGAATTGGCGAGCCCCTGAGCAGTCCGTCGAATTACCCCGGCGGAAAGTTCCACCGCCGGGATCCGGACGGGTCCAGGGACGTGATTACCAGCGCAATCCGGCAGCGATGCCAGGGCATCTGACGCCGCATAGGAATTTTCACGGATTCAGCACATCAACGCCGTACGTCCCCTGTCGGAGCGGGGGGACCCCGAGCATCATGGCGCCGGTCCGCGGGTAGGCGTGCCGCGGCGGGCCCGGGCGCGACGATGCGAAGGGGCGGGCGGGACGATGGGGACGCAGACCACAGGGGCGACGGCGGGGCCGGTGCGCGGCAGGGGCCGGGCCGGCCGGGTGGTGGTCGACTGGCTCACCACCACCGACCACAAGAAGATCGGGCATCTGTACCTGATCACGGCGTTCGGCTTCTTCCTGGCCGGCGGGGTCATGGCACTGCTGATGCGTGCCGAACTGGCCCGCCCGGGACTGCAGATCATGAGCAACGAGGAGTACAACCAGCTGTTCACGCTGCACGGCACGATCATGCTGCTGCTGTTCGCGACCCCGAGCTTCGCGGGCTTCGCCAACGAGCTGATGCCGTTGCAGATCGGTGCCCCGGACGTGGCGTTCCCCCGGCTGAACATGCTGTCGTACTGGCTGTTCGCCTTCGGCGGGCTGATCGTGCTGGGCTCGCTGCTCACCCCGGACGGGCCGGCCGCGTTCGGCTGGTTCGCCTACGCGCCGCTCAACGACTCCCTGCACTCCCCGGGCGTCGGCCCCGACCTGTGGATCATGGGGCTGGCGCTGTCCGGCTTCGGGACGATCCTCGGGGCGGTCAACTTCATCACCACGATCGTCGGGATGCGCGCGCCGGGCATGACGATGTTCCGGATGCCGGTCTTCACCTGGAACACGCTGTTCACGTCGATTCTGATCCTGCTGGCGTTCCCGGTGCTGGCGGCGGCGCTGCTGGTGCTGGAGGCGGACCGGCGGTTCGGCTCGCAGGTGTTCGAGGCGGCGAACGGCGGGGCGCTGCTGTGGCAGCACCTGTTCTGGTTCTTCGGGCATCCCGAGGTGTACATCATCGCGCTGCCGTTCTTCGGGATCATCACGGAGATCATCCCGGTGTTCAGCCGCAAGCCGATCTTCGGCTATCTGACGCTGGTCGCCGCGACGATGGCGATCACCGGGCTGTCCGTCGTGGTGTGGGCGCACCACATGTTCGCCACGGGTGCGGTGTTGCTGCCGTTCTTCTCCTTCATGTCGTTCCTGATCGCGGTGCCGACGGGCGTGAAGTTCTTCAACTGGACCGGCACGATGCTGGGCGGCTCGCTGTCCTTCGAGACGCCCATGCTGTGGGCGACGGGCTTCCTGGTGACGTTCCTGTTCGGTGGCCTGACCGGGGTGATCCTGGCGTCCCCGCCGCTGGACTTCCACGTCACGGACTCGTACTTCGTCGTGGCGCACTTCCACTACGTCGTGTTCGGCACGGTCGTCTTCGCGGTCTTCGGCGGCTTCTACTTCTGGTGGCCGAAGTTCACCGGGAAGATGCTGGACGAGCGGCTCGGGAAGATCCAGTTCTGGACCTTGTTCACCGGCTTCCACACCACGTTCCTGGTGCAGCACTGGCTGGGCGCCGAGGGCATGCCGCGCCGGTACGCCGACTATCTGGCGGCCGACGGCTTCACCGCGCTCAACACCGTCTCGTCCATCGGCGCGTTCCTGCTGGGCCTGTCGACGCTGCCGTTCCTCTACAACGTCTGGAAGACCGCCCGGTACGGCGAGAAGGTCGAGACCGACGACCCCTGGGGCTACGGCCGCTCCCTGGAGTGGGCGACCTCCTGCCCACCGCCCCGGCACAACTTCAACGCGCTGCCCCGGATCCGTTCGGAGTCCCCGGCGTTCGAGCTGCATCACCCGGAGTACGCGGCGCGGGAGCAGGCGCCGCCGTCCGCGCCAGCGCCGCGTCGAGCCGGTCCCGGATCCTCCTGACCTCCTCGGTCAGCCCGGCGGGCTCGATCACCTCGAACGGGAAGCCGGTCATCATGAGGTGAATGACCATCACCTCCAGGTTCGGCGCTCCGCTGCGCAGGACGCACGCGTCCTCCCCGTCGGCCTCCAGTGTCCCGGCCGACGGCGAGATCCGCTCGGCGGCCTCGTCGAGCGGCACCAGCAGCCGGACGGCGGAGTGCGTGGCGTACGCGCGCGTGGAGACGCCTTTCGAGACGTAGGCGGCCAGGTCCTCGGCGGGCGGCTCGCGCGGGGTGAAGCGGGGCCCGTGCGGTGGTGCGGGGGTGATGCGGTCGACGCGGAAGGTGCGCCAGTCCGCCCGGTCGACGTCCCAGGCGACCAGGTACCAGCGCCGCTCGGTGCACACCAGCCGGTGCGGCTCGACGGTACGGCGGCTGTCCGCGCCGTCGTGCGTGCGGTACGCGAAGCGCAGCCGCTCGGCGTCCCGGCACAGGTGGGCGAGTTCGGTCAGCACCGCCGGGTCGACGTCCGCGGCCGGCGGGCCGCCGCGCAGCATCGGCACGGTGAAGGTGTTCAGGGCGCTCACCCGGCGGCGCAGCCGTCCCGGCAGCACCTGTTCGAGCTTGGCGAGGGCGCGTACGGAGGTCTCGCCGATGCCCTCGATGCCCTGTCCGGCGGCGGTGCGCAGGCCGACGGCCACGGCCACGGCCTCGTCGTCGTCCAGCAGCAGCGGCGGGAGTGCGGCGCCCGCGCCCAGCTGGTAGCCGCCGCCGGTGCCGGGGCTGGCGTTGACCGGGTAGCCGAGCTCGCGCAGCCGGTCCACGTCGCGGCGGACCGTGCGCGTCGTGACGCCCAGCCGGTCGGCGAGTTCGGCGCCGGACCACTCGCGGTGGGCCTGGAGCAGCGAGAGCAGCCGCAGCAGACGTGCCGAGGTCTCCAACATGGGACCGAGTCTGTCAGGGAACGCGGACAGCCGCTGTCCTCGACGGACAGCGGCTGTTCTGCGCGGCTGGTCGGTGTTCAGAGCGCGAGGCGCTGGCCGGGCACGATCAGGTTCGGGTCGTCGCCGACGACCTTCTTGTTGGCGGCGTAGATCCGCTGCCAGGTGGTGCCGTGCCGCTCGGCGATGGCGCTCAGGGTGTCGCCCTCGCGGACGGTGTAGTCACCCGTGCCGCGGGACTCGCTGCGGTTGGTGTGTTCCGCCGGGCGTTCCGGCGACTTCGCCGGGGCGGACTTCGCCGGGGCGGACTTCGCCGTCACGCTGCCCTTGTCGGCGCCGGTCCCGGTGGTCGCGGCCGCCGGGGCCGCGCCGTAGGCTCCGGCGCGGGCCGAGCAGACCGGCCAGGCGCCCCAGCCCTGGGCCTGCTGGACCTTGCCGGCGACGGCGATCTGGGCTTCCCTGGAGGCTTGGTCGGCCGTCGGGGCGTAGGCGGTGCCGCCGTACGCGCGCCAGGTGCCGGCGGAGAACTGGAGCCCGCCGTAGTAGCCGTTGCCGGTGTTGATGTGCCAGTTGCCGCCGCTCTCGCACTGGGCGATGCGGTCCCACACTCCGTTGTCCGCCGCGGCGGCGTTGCCGGTGGCTGCCAGCAGCCCCAGCGGGGCCAGCAGCGCGGCTCCGGCCAGCGCGGCCGTCGTACGGCCCTTGCGGGCGCCCTCGGGACGAGCGGTGTTGCGGGTGGTATCGGCACACTCGGACATGTAATTCCCTCTCCACGAACCCGGGTTCCCCCGGGCGGAGCACGCCTCGCCGCGCAGGACCGCGGTTGCTCGTGCCCGCCCCGTCCGCGTGCCCGGTGCCGGCGGTGGTGCTGTGCCGGTGCCGGGTGTCGGACGTACCCGAGCGGTGCTCGTTGCACACGGCGGAGGAATGTAGGGAGGACGAGCGGTCTGAATCAACCAACTCCCTGTCATTCCAGGCCAGTTGCCTGTTACCGAGGGTATCGGCGATTTTCGGCCACCCACTACATCCGCTGATTTCCTGATTTGTCGACCATCGACCGGCGCGATCTGTGACTCACTTCACCGCTCCAAGTTCCTTGACGAGACGACGAGTTGACCGTGAGTAGCACATTCCGGACCGGCGGTGACCGTATGCGCTGGTTGGTTCGAACCGGTCGCACCCGGGGCGTGACTCCCACCACAGGACGTCCGTTGTCTTCTTCATGAGCCCGGAACCCCGGAACTCAGCGGCCGGGAGCCACCCGGCCGACCCCAGCACGCATCCCGAGGGAGCCACCGTGCCGCGCATGCTCGACGTCAGTGACGCCGTACGCGCCGAGATCGGCGACGAAGAAGCCGACCGGCTGCTCGCCGGAGAGAACGCCCCGGGCAGTTACGACTGCACGTCCTGCCGCACCCCGGGCGACTCCGAGCAGGAGCGCACCAGCACCGTTCTGTTCGTCGGCGACGAGACCGCCGTCCTCGCCTTCGCCCACGCCAGCTGCCTGCCCTCGCAGGTCGTCCAGGTCACCGAGGAGCAGCTGCAGGGCGCCGTCCGGTCCATCGGCGGCGTCGGTGCCGCCGCGGGCGAGCCGCACCGGGCCGCGCCCGAGCAGGCCGTGCTCGGCGTGACCAGCGGACTCGTCCTGATCGAGGGCGAACTCCACCCCGCCCTCGTGGTCGAGCCGACCTCCCCGATCGTGCGCCCCGGCTCCACCGGGGCCGGCGACGACTTCCTCCCGCTCCTCATCGAACAGGGGTTCATGCCGCTGACCGAGCTGGCGTCCGTGCCGCCGGTGCTGCACGGCTGGTCGGTGCTGCTCGCCGTGGGCCAGCTGCACGCGGTGCTGCAGCCCTCGGCGCACGGCGGGCAGCCGGTCGCGTGGTGGCAGGCGCATCAGCCGCTGCAGGTCACCGACAGCTGGCGGGCCGCCGCGAACAAGCACCAGCAGGTTCTGCTGTTCGCGGCGCCGGTGGGGTCGATCGGGCGGCAGCCGCGGGAGGATCTGCTGCGGGAGTCTCTCGACAGGGCCGCGGCGAGCGGGAAGTTGGTCGCGGCGGCGCTGCCGCTCGCGGGGACCTGATTCCCCCCGCCCGAGGGACCAGGGTTGCGCGCCGCCCGGCGCCCCGCACCCCCCAGGGGGTTGCACAACCGCATCTCTTTGACGCCCCGGTCGTTTGGACACACGTGCACGCATACGACATTCCTCCCCCACGCCGGTCCGTCTTCGGCTCCGTTCCGTCCACTCGGACGACGCAGGACGGGGTCGGGGGCGCCTCGGCGACCCCGATCTACGACATGCTCTACGCGGAGTGGGTCAAGACCTTCCGCACGTTGCCCGGTGACCGCAGCGGGGAGGAGGGGCTGAGGTTCAGTCCCTTCGGTCTCCTGCAGGACCGTACGGGCACCTACGCCACCGGCCCCTACGGCGGTCACCGGCCGGGGTCGTTCAGCAGCTCGTACAGCGCCTACAGCGCCGGGGCCTACAGCGCGCGGCAGCAGTCGCAATGGCAGCGGGTCGGCGGGCTCGGGCGGCAGCAGCCGGACACCGGGATGCAGCATGTTCCGGCGGCGCTGCCTCCGGGGCCGCGCCGGGGCGTGTGACCCCCGCACGGTGAAGGGCGGCACCTGGATCTCCAGGAGCCGCCCTTGACGTCGTACCGCCGTTACTTCTTCTTCGCGCCGCGCTTCTCGCGCACCCGCACGGAGATGTGGATCGGGGTGCCCTCGAAGCCGAACTCCTCGCGCAGGCGGCGCTCGATGAAACGCCGGTAGCCCGCCTCGATGAAGCCGGAGGCGAAGAGGACGAAGCGCGGGGGCTTGGTGCCGGCCTGGGTGCCGAACAGGATGCGCGGCTGCTTGCCGCCCCGGATGGGGTGCGGGTGGGCGGAGACCAGCTCGCCGAGGAAGGCGTTCAGGCGTCCGGTGGGGACCCGGGTCTCCCAGCCGGCCAGCGCGGTCTCGATGGCCGGGACCAGCTTCTCCATGTGGCGGCCGGTGCGCGCCGAGACGTTCACGCGCGGGGCCCAGGCGACCTGGCCCAGCTCGGTCTCGATCTCCCGCTCCAGGTAGTAGCGGCGCTCCTCGTCGAGGGTGTCCCACTTGTTGTAGGCGACGACGATCGCGCGGCCCGCCTCGACGGCCATGGTGACGATCCGCTGGTCCTGCACGGAGATGTTCTCGGAGGCGTCGATCAGGATGACGGCGACCTCCGCCTTCTCCACGGCCGCCGCCGTGCGCAGGGAGGCGTAGTAGTCGGCGCCCTGCTGGAGGTGGACCCGCTTGCGGATGCCCGCCGTGTCGACGAACTTCCAGGTCACGCCGCCCAGTTCGATCAGCTCGTCGACCGGGTCGCGGGTGGTGCCCGCCAGCTCGTTGACGACGACGCGCTCCTCGCCCGCCACCTTGTTCAGCAGGGAGGACTTGCCGACGTTCGGGCGGCCGATCAGGGCGATCCGGCGCGGGCCGCCGATGCCGCCCCCGCCGAAGGTCTCGCGCGGCGCGTCCGGCAGCACCTCGAGCACGGCGTCCAGCATGTCGCCGGTGCCGCGGCCGTGCAGCGCCGAGACGGGGTGCGGCTCGCCGAGGCCGAGGCTCCACAGGTAGGCCGCGTCGGCTTCGCCGCTCGGGCCGTCGACCTTGTTGGCGCACAGCACGACCGGCTTGCCGGCCTTGCGCAGCAGCCGTACCACCGCCTCGTCGGTGTCGGTCGCGCCGACCTTGGCGTCCACGACGAAGACGACCGCGTCGGCCGCCTCGATCGCGTACTCGGCCTGGGCGGCCACGGAGGCGTCGATGCCGAGGACGTCCTGCTCCCAGCCGCCGGTGTCGACGACCTTGAAGCGGCGGCCGGCCCATTCGGCCTCGTAGGTGACGCGGTCGCGGGTGACGCCCGGCTTGTCCTCGACGACCGCCTCACGGCGGCCGATGATCCGGTTCACCAGGGTCGACTTGCCGACATTGGGCCGGCCGACGACGGCGAGCACGGGCAGCGGGCCGTGGCCCGCCGCCTCGATGGCGCCCTCGACGTCCTGGATGTCGAAGCCCTCTTCCGCGGCGAGCTCCATGAACTCCGCGTACTCGGCGTCGCCGAGAGCCCCGTGGTCGTACTCGTGCTCAGCCGAGTCGCCGGGCTGGATGTCGTCGTTCATGTAGTCCGTACCTCGTCGTTCATTGTGGTGATCGGTGGAACAGGCCCTGACGGGATGAACCCCGGTGGGCCGATCCACTACTCAAGTGTCGCCTGGCGCCCGGTCAGGCGCCTGGCGTTTTCCAGGTGGCTGGTGAGCTGCTTCTGGATGCGCTCGGTCGCCTCGTCCAGCGCCGTGCGCGTACGCCGGCCGCTGCCGTCGCCCGCGTCGAAGGGCTCGCCGAAGACGACGTCGATGCGGGAACGCAGCGGGGGCAGCCCCTTTATCAGCCGTCCCCGCTTCTCGGAGCTTCCCAGTACGGCGACGGGCACGATCGGCGCCCCGCTGCGTACGGCGAAGTAGGCGAGCCCGGCGCGCAGCGAGGCGAAGTCGCCCTCGCCCCGGGTGCCCTCCGGGAAGATGCCCAGCACTCCCCCGGCCTCCAGCACGCCCAGGGCACGGGTGATCGCGGTGCGGTCGGCGGCGGCGCGGTCCACCTTCACCTGGCCGATGCCGGTCAGGAAGGGGTCCAGCGGGCCGACGAACGCCTCCTTCTTGATCAGGAAGTGCGTCGGGCGAGGTGCCACGCCCATCACCATCGGGCCGTCGACGTTGTGGGAGTGGTTCACGGCGAAGATCACCGGGCCGCTCGTGGGCACCTTCCAGGCGCCGAGCACGCGCGGCCTGAACAGCCCGTGCATCAGGCCCACGCCGATGCGCCGCCCGACCTCGGCGCCCCGCCGCGAGGGCAGCTTCTCCGAAGGGGCCGCGGGGAGGCTCACTTCCCGGCCCGCTTCTCCTCGACCAGGGTGACGACGCACTCGATGACCTGGGCGAGGGTGAGCTCGGTGGTGTCCACCTCGACCGCGTCGCCGGCCTTGGCGAGGGGCGAGGTCTTGCGGGAGGAGTCGGCCGCGTCCCGCTTGATCAGGGCCTCGCGGGTGGCGTGGATGTCGGCGCCCTTCAGCTCGCCGCTGCGGCGGGCCGCGCGGGCCTCCGGGGAGGCGGTGAGGAAGATCTTCAGGTCGGCGTCCGGCAGGACGGTCGTACCGATGTCACGGCCCTCCACCACGATGCCGTTCTCGGCCCCGGCGGCGATCGAGCGCTGCAGCTCGGTGATCCGGGAGCGCACCTCGGGCACCGCGCTGACCGCGCTGACCTTGGAGGTGACCTCCTGGGTGCGGATCGGGCCGGACACGTCGACACCGTCGACCGTGATGGTCGGCTTGTCCGGGTCGGTGCCGGAGACGATCTCCGGCTTGCCCGCGACGGCGGCGATGGCGGTCGGGTCCTCCAGGTCGATGCCGCTGTTGACCATCCACCAGGTGATCGCCCGGTACTGGGCGCCGGTGTCCAGGTAGCTCAGGCCGAGCTGCGCGGCGACGGCCTTCGACGTGCTCGACTTGCCCGTGCCGGAGGGGCCGTCGATCGCGACGATCACGGGCTTGGCGGTCGGGGCGGCGCCGTTTTCCACGGAGGGACACCTTCCTGGTGCGGTGTGGGCGGGTGCGGGGGCAAGAGTGCCCTGCACAAGGTTACTGGGTGCGGGTCACTCGTCCGGACGCGTGCGGTCGCCCCTACTGCCGCAGCGCCCAGCCCCGCTCCCGCAGCGCCTCCTTCAGCACCGGCGCCGTCTTGGGTTCCACGCTCAGCTGCACCAGACCGGCCTGCTGCCCCGTCGCGTGCTCGATACGGACGTCCTCGATGTTGACCCCCGCCCGGCCCGCATCGGCGAAGATCCGGGCGAGCTGGCCGGGCTGGTCGTCGATGAGGACGGCGACGGTCTCGTAGACCCGCGGGGCGGACCCGTGCTTGCCGGGCACCCGCACCTGGCCGGCGTTCCCGCGGCGCAGCACGTCCTCGATGCCGGCGGTGCCCTCGCGCCGCTTGGCCTCGTCGGAGGACTGCAGGGCGCGCAGCGCCTCGACGGTCTCGCCCAGGTCGGCGGCGACGTCGGAGAGCAGGTCGGCGACCGGTCCCGGGTTCGCGGAGAGGATGTCGATCCACATCCGGGGGTCGGAGGCGGCGATCCGGGTCACGTCCCGGATGCCCTGCCCGCACAGCCGTACGGCGGCCTCCTCGGCGTGCTCCAGGCGCGCGGCGACCATGCTGGACACCAGGTGGGGCATGTGGGAGACGAGGGCGACGGCGCGGTCGTGGGCGTCGGCGTCCATGACGACCGGTACGGCCCGGCAGTGCGAGACCAGCTCCAGGGCGAGGTTCAGCACCTCGGTGTCGGTGTCCCGGGTGGGGGTGAGCACCCAGGGGCGGCCCTCGAAGAGGTCGGCGGTCGCGGCGAGCGGGCCGGACTTCTCCCGGCCGGACATGGGGTGGGTGCCGATGTACGCCGACAGGTCCAGGCCGAGCGCCTGGAGCTCGCGGCGCGGGCCGCCCTTGACGCTGGCCACGTCGACATAGCCGCGGGCCACGCCCCGGCGCATGGCATCGGCGAGGACGCCGGCCACGTGGGCGGGCGGGGCCGCCACGATCGCCAGGTCGACCGGGCCCTCGGGGGCCTCGTCGGTGCCGGCGCCCAGCGCGGCGGCCGTACGGGCCTGCTCGGGGTCGTGGTCGGCGAGGTGGACCGTGACGCCGCGCCGGACCAGGGCCAGGGCGGCGGAGGTGCCGATGAGGCCGGTGCCGATGACGAGTGCGGTTCTCACTGGGCGATGTCCTTGCGCAGGGCGGCCGCGGCGCCGAGGTAGACGTGGTTGACGTCGGCGCGGGGCTTGTCCGACTCGATGTGCGCGAGCAGCCGTACGACCCGGGGCATGGCGCCCTCGATGTCCAGTTCCTGGGCGCAGATCAGGGGTACGTCGACGATGCCGAGCTTGCGGGCGGCGGCCGCCGGGAAGTCGCTGTGCAGGTCGGGGGTGGCCGTGAACCAGATGCTGATCAGGTCGTCGGCGGTCAGTCCGTTCCGCTCGAGGACCGCGGTGAGCAGGGCTCCGACCTGCTCGTCCATGTGCCCGGCCTCGTCCCGCTCCAGTTGGACGGCCCCCCGGACCGCTCGTACCGCCACGGCGCTGCTCCCTGCTGACATGCGGATCTCTTCTTGGTCCGTCCAGCGTAGTCAGGACGCGCGGAGGCGGCGCACGGCGCCCGATCGCTGAGACGATGCGATGCATCCGGTATTCACCGATTTCGACGTGTTGTACGGAGGAACGGCATGGCTGAGGGCGCGACGCGGCGCACGGTTCTGGCGACGGGCGCGGCGGCGGTCGTCGCACCCGTCGCGGCATGCGGCGGCAACGCCGACGGAAGCAGTGGCGGGGATCTGGGCAGGACCAGTGACATCCCGGAGGGCGGCGGCAAGATCTTCAAGGACCAGAAGGTGGTCGTCACCCAGCCGAAGAAGGGCGACTTCAAGGCCTTCTCGGCGATCTGCACGCACCTGGGCTGCACGGTGAGCAGGGTCGCGAACGGCACGATCGACTGCCCGTGTCACGGCAGCAAGTTCCACATCGCCGACGGCTCGGTGGCCCACGGCCCGGCGAAGAGGCCGCTGCCCCCGAAGTCGATCAAGGTGCAGGGAAATTCGATCAAACTGACGTGAGGGGGCGGCGTACGCTCCCGGCATGGAGCCCGAGACCCTGGTGCGCGAGCACACCATTTACGCCTGCGTCATGGGTTCCCGGGCCTTCGGTCTGGCGACGGACACGAGCGACACCGACCGGCGGGGTGTGTTCCTCGCCCCCACCCCCCTGTTCTGGCGGTTCGAGAAGCCGCCGACGCATGTGGAGGGGCCGGGCGAGGAGCAGTTCTCCTGGGAGCTGGAGCGGTTCTGCGAGCTGGCGCTGCGCGGCAACCCGAACATCCTGGAGTGCCTGCACTCGCCGCTGGTGGAGCGGGTCGACGACACCGGCCGGGAGCTGCTGTCCCTGCGCCGGGCCTTCCTGTCCCGCCGGGCCCACGACACCTTCACCCGCTACGCCCTCGGCCAGCGCAAGAAGCTGGATGCCGACGTCCGCACGCACGGCGCCCCGCGCTGGAAGCACGCCATGCACCTGCTGCGCCTGCTGACGAGCGCCCGTGACCTGCTGCGCACCGGCGAGCTGCGGATCGACGTCGGCGACCAGCGGGAGCCGCTGCTCGCGGTGAAGCGGGGCGAGGTCCCCTGGGCCGAGGTCGAGAGGTGGATGTCCCGGCTGGGCACGGAGACGGAACAGGCCCTGCACCACACCCCGCTCCCGCCCGGCCCGGACGAGGCACGGGTGGCCGACTTCCTCCACCGAACCCGCCGGGCCTCGGCGTACGGCGCACCCGCCGCCGCGGCACCGGACCTGCGATGACCCCGGCTTCCGCGCCCGGGCGTGCGAGGTGCGGCGCCGCCGTCCCGTTCCGGTGGGTGACGTCTCCTGGCCGCTGCCGCTCGCTCAGCCCGCCAGGCGGGCCCGGACCACGAAGTCGTGCAGGGCGTCGTACGCGGTGGGCGCGTCGGGCAGGGACGAGGTGGACTGGGCCTCGTCGAGTTCGGCGTGCAGCCGCTCCACGTCGGCCTCCACGCGCGCCTGCGGGACGGTGGCACTGGCGTGCTCCCGCTCCGCCTTGGCGGCCATCAGCTCGGGCAGATAGCCGGGGGCGTCGAGCTGCTCCAGGAGCGTGGGCAGGTGGGCCTGGACCTCGCCGCTGCGCATGAGGTGGATGCCGGTGAGCAGCACCCGGAACGTGTAGAGCAGCGGCTTGAGTTCGCCGGTCTTCTCGAACAGCCGCCACTGGGTCACCGCGAACCCCCGGTAGTGGTGGGCGTGGTGGCTGGTGAGGACGCCGGGGGCGAGCGCGGCCAGCTCCCGGTGCGCGTCCCCGGTGTGCACGACCAGCGGCGAGAGCAGCTGCTCCAGCACATAGCCGTTGCGGCGCAGCATCAGCCGTACGAACTTGCGCAGATCGTGGGTGACGAGGTCCAGCTCGACGCCGTAGCGCACCCAGGCCCGGGAGCGGGTCTCCTCCGGCTCGCGCAGTCCGACGAGGTCGGCCGCCGGGAGCAGATGGACGCCCCGCAGGTCCACGTCCGAGTCCTGCGAGGGGAAGCCGTACAGATGGGCTCCGGAGACGGTCGCGAACAGCAGGGGGTCGGGCTGCTCCGCGACCACGGGCTTCAGGTCGATGTCGAGGTCGTCGATCATGGGGCTAAGCGTCCCAGAGCGTACCCAGCGCCGACAGATCACCCCGGTACTCGATCCGCTCGGTCCACTCGGCCGGCCAGGCCCCCTCGCCCAGCCACGCGCCCGCGAAGGCGCCGGTGAGGCAGGCGATGGAGTCGGAGTCACCGGAGGAGCAGGCGGCCCGGCGCAGGGCGGTGACGGGCTCGTCGGGGAAGAGCAGGAAGCACAGCAGCCCGGTGGCGAGGGCCTCCTCGGCGATCCAGCCCGCGCCGGTGGCCAGGCACGGGTCGCTCTCCGGGGAGACGGTCCGCACGGCCTCCTGGAGCCGGTCGAGGACCGCCAGGCACTCGTCCCAGCCGCGCGCGATGAAGTGCTCGGGGGTGGGGTCCTGGGCGCGGGTCCACAGGTCGCCGAGCCAGGTGTGGTCGTAGTGGGTGCGGTGGTCGAGGGCGTACGAGCGCAGTCGGCCGACCAGTCCCGTCGGGTCGGCGCCCTGGGCGAGCAGGTGAACCGCCCGGGCGGTGAGGTCCGAGGCGGCGAGCGCGGTCGGGTGGCCGTGGGTGAGCGCGGACTGCAACTGGGCGGCGCCGGCGCGCTGTTCGTCGCTCAGGCCGGGGGCGAGCCCGACGGGGGCGACCCGCATGTTGGCCCCGCAGCCCTTGGAGCCGACCTGACTGGCGTCCTGCCAGGCGCGGCCCTCCTCCTTCAGCAGGGCGCACGCGGTCAGGCAGGTGCGGCCCGGGGCGCGGTTGTTCTCCGGCGAGTCGTACCAGTCCACGAACTCCTCGCGCAGCGGCCGCTCCAGCCGCTTGGGCGCGAGATACCCGCGCCCCATGGCCGTCCCGAGCGCGCGCCCGACGGCGAGGGTCATCTGGGTGTCGTCGGAGACGAAGGCGCGCCGCGGCAGCTCCATCTCCCGCCAGGGCCCGCACTTGGCGAGGATCGACGGTACGTCGTTGAACTCGGTCGGGAAGCCGAGGGCGTCCCCGAGGGCGAGGCCCAGGAGTGCCCCGGTGGCAGCGCGCTTGGACATAGGATCACCATCCCCCTTTATCGTCACCATGACAATAAAGGGGGATGGTGATCGCGGCAAGGCGTTTTGTACGTCGGCTAAGAGGTCGACTTGTACGTCGGCTAGAGGTCGACTTCCTTCATCAGCATCCCGACCTCGGTGTTGGACAGGCGCCGCAGCCAGCCCGACTTCTGGTCGCCGAGGGTGATCGGACCGAAGGCGGTGCGGACCAGCTTCTCGACCGGGAAACCGGCCTCCGCCAGCATGCGCCGCACGATGTGCTTGCGGCCCTCGTGCAGGGTCACCTCGACCAGGTAGTTCTTGCCGGTCTGCTCCACGACCCGGAAGTGGTCCGCGCGCGCGTAACCGTCCTCCAGCTGGATGCCGTCCTTCAGGCGCTTGCCCAGGTCGCGCGGGATCGGGCCGACGATCGCCGCGAGGTAGGTCTTCTTCACGCCGTACTTGGGGTGGGTCAGGCGGTGCGCCAGCTCACCGTGGTTGGTGAGGAGGATGACGCCCTCGGTCTCGGTGTCCAGCCGGCCCACGTGGAACAGCCGCGTCTCGCGGTTGGTGACGTAGTCCCCGAGGCACTGCCGCCCCTCGGGGTCCTCCATGGTGGACACCACGCCCGCGGGCTTGTTCAGCGAGAAGAACTGGTACGACTGCGTCGCGACCGTCAGGCCGTCGACCTTGACCTCGTCCTTCTCCGGGTCGACCCGGCGGCCCTGCTCCAGGACGATCTCGCCGTTGACCTCCACGCGCGCCTGCTCGATCAGCTCCTCGCAGGCCCGCCGCGAGCCGTAGCCGGCGCGCGCGAGGACCTTCTGCAGCCGCTCGCCCTCCTGCTCGGCGCCCGGGAAGGTCTTGGGCAGCTTGATGTCCTGCTTGCCCGCGTAGCGCTCCCGGTTGCGCTCCTCGGCGCGCGCCTCGTACTCACGCGAGCGTGCGGGGGCCGTACGGCCGCGCCCGCCGCCCTGCTGGGGCTGCTTGGGGCCGCCCTTGGCGCCACCGCGGGCCGCGCCGCCGCGCCCGGACTTGGGGCCCTCCTTCGAGGCGGCCGGGCCCACGTCGTAGCGGCGCTCCTCGGGGCGGGGCTTGCGGGGACGGCCCTGCCCCTGCCGCTCGTCCCGGTTGTTGCCGGCGCCGCGGTGGTTACCGCGCCCGCCGCTGTTCCTGCCGCTGCCGCTGCTTCGCATCAAGGTTTCCGTCTTAGTCGTCTGCGTCCTGAGCACCGGGCGCGTCGGGCGCGTCCGGGTCGAACGACGGGACTCCCTCCTGGGTCTCGGCCTCGATCGCCTCCGCCTCCGGGAGGAAGGGCGCGAGCTCCGGAAGCTCGTCCAGGCCACGCAGGCCCATCCGCTCCAGGAAGTAGTTCGTCGTCCTGTACAGGATCGCACCTGTTTCGGGTTCCGTGCCCGCCTCCTCGACCAGACCCCGTTGCAGCAGGGTGCGCATCACGCCGTCGCAGTTGACCCCGCGTACGGCGGAGACGCGGCTGCGGCTGACCGGCTGGCGGTAGGCGACGACCGCGAGGGTCTCCAGCGCGGCCTGGGTGAGCCGGGCGGTCTGGCCGTCCAGGACCAGCCGCTCGACGGCGGGCGCGTACTCGGCCCGGGTGTAGAAGCGCCAGCCGCCCGCGACGAACCGCAGCTCGAAGCCGCGGCGCTGCACGGTGTACTCGTCGGCCAGCTCCCGCAGCGCGTCCGCGACCTGCCGTTTCGGCCGCTCCAGCAGCTTGGCCAGGTGCTCCTCGGTCGCGGGCTCGTCCACGACCATGAGCATCGCCTCCAGGGCGGGCTTGAGGTCGAGGTCGGCGGCGCCGCGCAGCCCCGGGGGGAGCTCTGTGGTCTCGCTCATGCCTTCTTCTCCTCCTTGGGCTGCTCGGGCGGCCGGTCGAACTCGTCGGTGACCATCGGTGCGGTGTCGGTGTCCCCGCCGGTCCAGCGCACGAGCAGCTCCCCGAGCGCGGTTTCCTGCTCCAGGGCGACGGCCTTCTCGCGGTACAGCTCCAGCAGGGCGAGGAACCGGGCCACGACGGTGAGGGTGTCGTCGGTGTCCTCCACCAGCGCCCGGAAGCTGGCCTCGCCCAGCTCCTTCAGCCGCGCGACCACGATTCCGGCCTGTTCCTGCACGCTGACCAGCGGGGCGTGGATGTGGTCGACGTAGACCTGCGGCTTGGGCCTGGGCTGCATCGCCTTGACCGCGAGCCTGGCGAACCCCTCGGGTCCGATGCTGATGACGACCTCGGGCAGCAGCTCGGCGTGGTGCGGTTCCAGGCCGACGGTACGGGGCCAACGCCGGGCTTCCTCGTCGAGCCGCCGGTTGAAGATGTCCGCGATCTGCTTGTACGCGCGGTACTGCAGCAGCCGGGCGAACAGCAGGTCGCGCGCCTCCAGCAGCGCCAGGTCGGCCTCGTCCTCGACCTCGGCGGTGGGCAGCAGCCGGGCCGCCTTCAGGTCGAGCAGCGTGGCCGCGACGACAAGGAACTCCGTGGTCTGATCCAGGTCCCAGTCGGGCCCCATGGCCCGGATGTGCGCCATGAACTCGTCGGTGACCTTGGAGAGGGCGACCTCCGTGACGTCCAGCTTGTGCTTGGAGATCAGCTGGAGGAGCAGATCGAAGGGCCCCTCGAAGTTGGCGAGCCGCACCTTGAAGACCCCGTCGGCGGAGCCTTGGGACTCCCCGCTCCCTCCGGGTCCAACGGCCGCGGGCGCTGCGGAGCCGACGGCCACGGGCGCTACCGGCTCGTCGACTACGGGAGCTTCGGCCTCGGCGACTGCGGGAGCTTCCGGCTCGGCGACCGCGAATGCCTCCGGCTCGGGGGCCGCCAGCGCGTGTGGCCCGGCGGGCGCGGATCCTTTGAAGTCGGCAGCCGCGGGCGTTACCGGCTTGCCGATTGCGGGAGCTACGGGCTCGGCGACCGCGAAAGCTTCCGGCTCGGGGCCCGCCGGCGCTTCCGGCCCGGCGGGCGCGGGCCCTTCCGAGTCGACAGCTGCGGGCGCTTGCGGTTCGCCGACTGCGGGAGCTTTGGGCCCGGCGGGCGCGGACCCTTCGGTGTCGGCAGCCACGGGCCCTTCCGGCTCGCCTGCTGCGGGAGCTTCGGGCTCGGCGACCGCCCATGCCTCCGGCACGGGGGCCGCCGGCGCGTCTGGCCCGGCGGGCACGGACCCTTCGAAGTCGGCAGCTGCGGGCGTTACCGGCTTGCCGATTGCGGGAGCTACGGGCTCGGCGACCGCGAAAGCTTCCGGCACGGGGGCCGCCGGCGCTTCCGGCCCGGCGGGCACGGACCCTTCGAAGTCGGCAGCCGCGGGCGTTACCGGCTTGCCGATTGCGGGAGCTACGGGCTCGGCGACCGCGAAAGCTTCCGGCTCGGGGCCCGCCGGCGCTTCCAATCCGGCGGGCGCGGGCCCTTCCGAGTCGACAGCTGCGGGCGCTTGCGGTTCGCCGACTGCGGGAGCTTCGGGCCCGGCGGGCGCGGACCCTTCGGTGTCGGCAGCCACGGGCCCTTCCGGCTCGCCTGCTGCGGGAGCCTCGGGCTCGGCGACCGCCCATGCCTCCGGCTCGGGGGCCGCCAGCGCGTCTGGCCCGGCGGGCGCGGACCCTTCGGAGTCGGCAGCCGCGGGCGCTTCCGGCTCGGCGGCTGTCGGTTCTTCGGACGGCGCGGGCGCCGGTTCCTCGGGTGGGGTGGCCACGGGTGTCTCTGCCCGCAGGTCGTCGTGCCCGTCGGCCTGCGCCGGAACCCCGGCCTCAGGCACCGGCTCGCTCTGCGACTCAACCGGCGCAGCCACCGGCGGGACCCCCGGACCCCGCCCCAGCGCACGCCGGCGGCCGGCGCCGGTGCCGGGGAGGGGAACGTCGTTCGAGGTCATAGCCCCCGCAGGCTACCCCTACCGCCCCCGCAGACGGCGTACGAGGATGCTCGCGTCCCCGCGGGACTCCAGGTCGGCCAGGACCACGGCCACCGCCTCGCGGACGATGCGCCCGCGGTCGACCGCCAGTCCGTGCTCGCCGCGGAGCACCAGACGGGCGTGCTCGAGGTCCATCAGCTCCTCGGCCGACACATACACCGTGATCTTCTCGTCGTGCCGCTCGCGGCCGCTGGGCCGCCGCGACGCCGCCCGCCCCCGCTTCCGCGGCGCCGCGCCGGAGGATGCGCCAGAACCTTCCTGCGCCGCCTGCCGGCGCGCCGGGCGGGTGCGGGACTCGCCGGCCCCGTCCTGCTCGGCCTCCGCCGCGACATGCTCCGCGCCCTCGCCGTCACCGCCCTGGACCGGCACCGACTGCGGTGCGTCCTCGGCGGCGGCCACGTCGTCGCTCTCCCCCGCGGGAGCCGGCACCCGGGCCTCACCACCCGCCGCACGCCGAGGAGTCGACGGCTGAAGCGCCATCCCCCCTGTCGTACGGAAGAGTTCGTCGGCCCCGGGCAGACTCACTCGGCGTGACACCGGGCGAGCACCTCCCTGGCGAGCTGGCGATAGGCGGCCGCACCGACGGAGTTGGAGGCGTAGGTGGTGATCGGCTCACCGGCGACCGTGGTCTCCGGGAAGCGGACCGTGCGGCCGATGACCGTGTGGTAGACGTGGTCGTCGAACGCCTCGACCACACGGGCCAGGACCTCACGGCTGTGGACCGTGCGCGAGTCGTACATCGTCGCGAGGATGCCGTCCAGTTCGAGCTCGGGGTTGAGCCGCTCCTGGACCTTCTCGATGGTCTCGGTCAGCAGAGCCACACCGCGCAGGGCGAAGAACTCGCACTCCAGCGGCACGATCACCTTGTGAGCGGCCGTCAGGGCGTTGACGGTGAGCAGGCCGAGCGAGGGCTGGCAGTCGATCACGATGTAGTCGTAGTCGGGCATCAGCGGCTTCAGGGCGCGCTGCAGCGTCGACTCGCGGGCGACCTCGGAGACCAGCTGGACCTCGGCGGCCGACAGGTCGATGTTGGAGGGCAGCAGGTCCATGTTGGGGACCGCCGTCTTCAGCAGGACCTCGTCCGCGGACATGCCCCGCTCCATGAGCAGGTTGTAGACCGTCAGGTCGAGTTCCATCGGGTTGACACCGAGTCCCACCGACAGCGCGCCCTGCGGGTCGAAGTCCACGAGCAGCACGCGTCGGCCGTACTCCGCGAGCGCGGCACCCAGGTTGATGGTCGACGTCGTCTTGCCGACGCCGCCCTTCTGGTTGCACATCGCGATGATCTTCGCGGGGCCGTGGTCGGTCAGCGGGCCCGGGATCGGGAAGTACGGCAGCGGGCGTCCGGTCGGACCGACGCGCTCACGGCGCTGACGGGCAGCGTCGGGCGCGAGCGTGGCCGCGTACTCCGGGTCCGGCTCGTATTCGGCGTCGGGGTCGTAGAAGTGCCCCTCGGGCAGTTCGTCGTAGTCGGCGAAGTGGTTGTGGGGCGCGCCACTTCCGTCGCCGGCCATGGCGTTCACGTGATGGCCATCCATGCTCTGGTGTGCTGTCCCGGTCACCTGCGGACCGGAACTCTGGTGGGCTGCGAAGGTGCGCACAGCTACGGAGCCGACAGCCTCGAATCCCGCGGGGCCCTGGCCCCGGACCGGCATTCCTGGTTGACCACCCCCGGGAGAAAATGTCGACTCATTCACAAGTCGTCTTACCTCCTTGGTGACCAGGAAACTTCTAGACAAGGTCAGCGTGGCACCATGCCGACGGTTGGCGACTCTATGGCGTGTCGGCGGTCCGCAGCAACACAATCCGCCGGACCCGGCAGGATGTGTCGGCAATGAAACATCTCGCTGTCAAGGGCGTACGGCCGTCGCACAGCAGGTTTCACCGGTGTACGAATCGGTCGAAGGGTTGCGTTCGAGGCGAGTTGACCAAGAGTCGCCAAGTGACCATACACACATCCGGCCGGACCTTGTCGGGCAAGGTCCGGCCGGGTGCGCACCGTTGACGAGTCGTGTTGACGAATCGCCTTTTACATCAGCCGAGCAGGGTCTCCAGCTCCACGTGCTCCAGGCCGTGGGCCTCGGCGACCTCCTTGTAAACGACCTTGCCCTCATGGGTGTTGAGACCCTTGGCGAGCGCGGCGTCGCGGCGCAGCGCCTCGACCCAGCCGTTGTTGGCGAGGGAGACGATGTAGGGCAGCGTCGCGTTGGTGAGGGCGTTGGTGGAGGTGTTGGGCACCGCGCCGGGCATGTTGGCGACGCAGTAGAAGACCGAGTTGTGTACCTGGAAGGTCGGCTCGGCGTGCGTGGTGGGGTGGGAGTCCTCGAAGCAGCCGCCCTGGTCGATCGCGATGTCGACAAGGACACTTCCGGGCTTCATGCGGGCCACCAGCTCGTTGGTGACCAGCTTCGGGGCCTTGGCGCCCGGGATGAGGACCGCGCCGATGACGAGGTCGGCGTCGAGGACGGCCTTCTCCAGCTCGAAGGAGTTGGACATGATCGCCTTGACCTTCGTACCGAAGATCTTGTCGGCCTCGCGCAGCTTGTTGATGTCGCGGTCGAGCAGGGTCACGTCGAAGCCCATGCCGACGGCGACCTGGGTGGCGTTCCAGCCGGAGACGCCGCCGCCGATGACGACGCACTTGGCCGGGGTCACGCCCGGGACGCCACCCGGCAGCACGCCACGGCCGCCGGCCGCGCGCATCAGGTGGTAGGCGCCGACCTGCGGGGCCAGGCGGCCCGCGACCTCGGACATCGGGGCGAGCAGCGGCAGCGCGCGGTTCGGCAGCTCGACGGTCTCGTAGGCGATGGCCGTGGTGCCGGACTCGATGAGCGCGTCCGTGCACTCCTTGGAGGCGGCCAGGTGCAGGTAGGTGAAGAGGATCTGGTCCTTGCGGAGACGGTGGTACTCCTCCGCGATGGGCTCCTTGACCTTCAGCAGCAGGTCGGCGGTGGCCCACACCTCGTCGGCGGTGTCGAGGATCGCGGCACCGGCGGAGACGTACTCCTCGTCCGTGATGGAGGAGCCGAGGCCGGCGCCCCGCTCGATGACGACCTGGTGCCCGTTGCGCACCAGCTCGTGCACACCGGCGGGGGTGATGGCCACCCGGAACTCGTTGTTCTTGACCTCGCGGGGGATGCCGACCTTCACGTCGATCACGGTCCTTGGCTCAGAGGGTATGGGGGGTGCGTTACATGACATACCCAGGCATGCGGGGCACACCGGGAGACACCGCAGGAGAACGTGCGGCAGAGCCAGTTTAATGAAGGCGTTCCGCGTGTCTAGCCTTTCATTGCATCAATCTTCGCTGGATGCACTACGGATTTCGCAGGCTTCAACGTCCTGTTTGGGGCTTGTCCCGTCGTCCGGGGTCTCCTCGTCCAGCATGCGCCCGGCCGCCGCGCGGTGCAGACGGGCCGCGGTCGGGTCACCCAGGTGCTCCAGCGTGTCGGCGAGCCGGAGCTGCAGCGCGGCCTGCAACCGGACGTCGTCGGCGCGCCGTGCCCACTCCACCGCCTCCTGGCAGGTGCGCAGGGACTCCTCGAAGCGTCCCGCGTACTCCTGCACCCGGGCCAGCTCGCTCAACGCCCGCGCGTGGGCGGCCACATCGCCGCTCCGGCGGTAGCCGGCGACGGCGGCCCGCCAGTTCCGCAGGGCCTCGCCGTAGCGGCCCGCATACGTGTGGGCCGTGGCGATCCGGCCGTACAGCCGAGCGGCCTGTTCGCGCTCCCCGCGGGCCAGCCGTTCGGCCAGGGCCCGGCCGAACCAGTCCGCGGCCCGGTCGTGATCCGCGAGCTCCTGGTAGGCACCACCTACGGATTCCATCGCGCGACCGATCGCGTACGGGTCATTTGCTCTGCGCCCGGCGTCCAGAGCCGACCGATACCGTGCCAGCGCGTCCTGGGTACGGCCGGTCTGTGCGTCCACGTCGCCCAGGTTCAGCAGGGCCGCGGCCTGCTCCCGGGCCAGCCCGCGCCGCTCGGCGACATCGAGGACCAGGCTGTGCACCTCGTACAGGTCGTGCGCGGCGGACTGCGTGCCGACGTGCGCCACCATGGCCCTGACCAGCTGGGACATCAGCCGCCGGGCGAGGGTGTCCAGCTCGCCGTCGGCCACCGCCAGACGTGCGGACGCCAGCAGGGCGGGACGCCGGATGCGCAGCCAGTCGGCGGCCGCCCTGGGGGTGGGGAAGCGCACCTCGTGGGGCATCGCGTTCAGCTTCTCCCGGGCCTGCGGGCTGTCCGTCTCGGTGATCGCCCGGCAGGCCTGCAGCAGCCGTACGGTCCGCTCCAGCATCCGGGCCCGGGCCAGCTGCAGCTCCGCGGGGCGCTCCTGGGCCTGGGCGTAGGCGCGCAGCAGCGGGTGCAGGCAGCCGGGGACGTCGTACTGGGGCAGCGGCGAGTGCACCGCGCGCAGCAGGCCGAGGGCGACGAGGTCGTCCAGGACGGCGCGGGCGGCGCTGACCGAGCAGCCGGCGAGGGATGAGGCGGTGTGCGGGTCGATCAGGCCGGCCGGGGCGAGGGAGAGCAGCGGCAGCAGCCGGGCGGCCGGGCCGGGCAGCTCGCTGTGGACGTGCCGGAGGACGCGGGCCAGCGGGCTGCCGTCCGGGCCGTCCTCGGCGGCCGTGTGCAGCCGTTTGGCGAGGTCGGAGACGGCGGCCTTGGGGCGGGCGGCGAGCCAGCCGCCGGCCAGGACGAGCGCGGCGGGATGACCCTGGCAGGCCTCCACCAGGCTCTCGGCGGAGCGCGGGTCGACCGTGATGCGGACGGTGCCGGTGTAGCGGGTGAGGAGTTCCACCGCCGACTTGGTGTCCAGGCCGCCGAGCGTGCAGGGGCGGACGTCCGCGATGCCGGTGAGCGGGCCCGAGGAGACGGCCACCACCAGGCAGTCCGGGGCCTCCGGGAGCAGCGCGTCGACCTGCTCGGCGCCGGCCGCGTCGTCCAGGAGCAGCAGGGTGCGGCGGTCGGCGAGGGCGGTGCGCAGCGCCTGGGTGAGGTCGTCCTCGGCGGCGCCGGCCGGGGCGGGCAGCTCCAGCGCGCCGAGCAGTTCGCGGGCGGCGCGCCCGATGGGGACGGGGGTGCCGTCGGGCTCGCTGAGCCGGGCCCGCAGCACCCCGTCCGGGTAACGGTCTGCGACCTGTCGTACGAGTTCCTCGGCCAGGGCGGTCCGGCCGGAGCCGGGGCGTCCCGCGATCAGCAGCACGCGCGCGCGTGGCGCCTTGCGGCCGGAGAGGGTGTCCAGGCCGGCGCGCTCGATGTCGGCGCGCAGCTCCTTCAACTCCCTTGTACGGCCCAGGAAATGGTCTTGTGCGCCCTCGTGCGCCGCCAGTCGCACGCCGCCTGTGTGCACCACCTGATCCGTCACGGGCCACACTCCCGTCCCACCGCACGCGCAAGCCCGCCGGATCTTCCGCTGCGGGCGTGCAAGAGCCTAGTTCACGCTCCGCGAGGCGCCGTGACGAGCGCGACGGACAGATCCCCTGATCGGATCAGGCGATCGTCACACCAGTACGCCGACCGGGTGCGGTTCGGGGCGGCGCGTGCGCTCAGGACCGGAAGGGCCGGGCGGGCCAGGGCGCGTCGGCCGGGCGGAGTGCGTCGAGGCCGTCGCCACCGCGCGCGGCCACCAGGGAGAGGACACCGACGACCAGGCAGTTGTTGTGCACATCACCGGCCAGGACCCGGCGCACCAGCTCCTCGACCGGCACGCGCGCGTGCTCCATGTCGGTCTCCTCGTGCTCCGCCTCGAAGCGCTCGCCCTCGGCCTCGGACAGATCGCGGGCGAGGAAGATCCGTACGGCCTCGTCGCAGCCGCCGGGCGTGGTGTAGACGTCGGTCAGCACCCGCCAGTCCTCGGCCTTGACGTGCGCCTCCTCGTACAGCTCGCGCTGGGCGGCGTGCAGCGGGTTCTCGCCGGGCACGTCGAGCAGGCCGGCCGGGATCTCCCACAGCTTGTGCCGCACCGGGTGGCGGTACTGGTTGATCAGCAGCACCCGGTCCTCCTCGTCCAGGGCGAGGACGGCGACCGAGCCGGGGTGGACCTGGTAGTCGCGGCGGGCCACCGAGCCGTCGGGCATGACCACGTCGTCCGTGCGGACGGAGGTCTTGTTGCCCGTGAAGGGGGTCTGCGTCGCCCGGATCTCCCACTCCTCGGGAGTGTCCTTGATCGTCATGCTGTCCTTCCCCACGTGCGCCAGCGGCCGGGACGCGGTCCTCTTGAACGAGCGCGCCCCGGCCACCGTACAACCCTTGTGTTACTTCGCGATCTTCCGCTCGACCGCGGCCTTCACCAGGCCCGCGAACAGCGGGTGCGGGCGCGTCGGCCGCGAGCGCAGCTCCGGGTGGGCCTGCGTGGCGACGAGGTAGGGGTGGACGTCACGCGGGTACTCCACGTACTCCACGAGCTTGCCGTCCGGCGAGGTGCCCGAGAAGAGGATGCCGGCCTTCTTCTCCAGCTCCGCACGGTAGGCGTTGTTGACCTCGTAGCGGTGGCGGTGCCGCTCCTCGACGTACTCCTTGCCGTCGTACACCTCGCGCACGATCGAGCCCTCGGCGAGCTTCGCCGGGTACATGCCGAGGCGCATGGTGCCGCCCATGTCGCCCTCGCCGGCGACGATGTCCAGCTGCTCGGCCATGGTGGAGATGACCGGGTGGCCGGTGGCCGGGTCGAACTCGGTGGAGTTGGCGTCCGGGATGTCGGCCAGGTTGCGCGCGGCCTCGATCACGATGCACTGCAGGCCCAGGCAGAGGCCCAGCAGCGGGATCCTGTTCTCGCGGGCGTAGCGGATCGCGCCGACCTTGCCCTGCACACCGCGGTCGCCGAAGCCGCCCGGGATGCAGATGCCGTCGACGTCGCCGAGCTGGGCCTTGGCGCCGGCCGGGGTCTTGCAGTCGTCCGAGGTGACCCACTTGATCTTCACACGGGCGCGGTTGGCGAAGCCGCCGGCGCGCAGCGCCTCGGTGACCGACAGGTAGGCGTCCGGCAGGTCGATGTACTTGCCGACCAGCGCGAGGGTGATCTCGTGGTCGGGGTTGTGGACGCGGTCCAGCAGGTCGTCCCAGGTCGTCCAGTCGACGTCACGGAACGGCAGGTCGAGCTTGCGCACGACGTAGGCGTCCAGGCCCTCGGAGTGCACGACCTTCGGGATGTCGTAGATCGAGCGGGCGTCGGGGCAGGCGACCACGGCGGCCTCGTCGACGTCGCACATCAGCGAGATCTTCCGCTTGATCGCGGTCGGGACCTCGCGGTCGCAGCGCAGCACGATCGCGTCGGGCTGGATACCGATGTTGCGCAGCGCGGCGACGGAGTGCTGGGTGGGCTTGGTCTTCAGCTCGCCGGAGGGGCCGATGTACGGCAGCAGCGAGATGTGCACGACGAAGACGTTGTCCCGGCCGACCTCGTGGCGGACCTGGCGTACCGTCTCAAGGAAGGGGAGCGACTCGATGTCGCCGACCGTGCCGCCGACCTCGGTGATGACGACGTCCACCTCGTCGGTGGCCATGCGCCGGATGCGGTGCTTGATCTCGTTCGTGATGTGCGGGATGACCTGCACCGTGTCGCCCAGGTACTCGCCGCGCCGCTCCTTGGCGATCACCGTCGAGTAGACCTGGCCTGTAGTGACATTGGCGGTGCCGTCCAGGTCACGGTCGAGGAAGCGCTCGTAGTGTCCGATGTCCAGGTCGGTCTCGGCGCCGTCGTTGGTGACGAACACCTCACCATGCTGGAAGGGGTTCATCGTGCCCGGGTCCACGTTCAGGTACGGGTCGAGCTTCTGCATCACGACGCGCAGGCCGCGAGCCTTGAGCAGCATGCCCAGGCTGGAGGCGGTGAGGCCCTTGCCGAGCGAGGAGGCGACACCCCCGGTGACGAAGATGTGCTTGGTCGTCGTAGATTTCGGCGGCATGGCCAAGAGGGGGCTCCCGTGGTCGCGGTCTGTCGTGCGGTACGGCGTCCGGCCCGGAAGCCGTGGTGCTTCCCGGCGGGGGGTGCCGTCGCTGCGGTTCGGGGGTTTCGGGCCCACCGGTCCACGGGCTACCAGGGTATCAGCGCCTGGAGCAGATGGCTTCCGGCCACGCTCCGCGCTCGCCCGGGTACGGGGTGGCCCCGTCACGCCGGAAGCAGGCCGGCCCGCTCGGCCGGGGACAGCCCGGTCGCCACAGCTGTCAGCACAGGCACGCGCAGGTCACATGGTTATCACCCGCTGCTCACCCGTTCGGCCCACACGGGTTGCCCCGAGGGACACGCAGATCATCTACGTGCGTCGTATCCTGCTCGGACACTCGCTGCCGAGCCCGGCCGGAACGACGGCACACCCCCGCCACCATCACCCGGAACAACGTGAGCGCGGCAGTTCGTTGAGCAAAGACTGTCGTATTGCCTCAGGGCTCGGCGGGCTGCTTTGCTTCACAGCTCAACGACGCATAACAACGACCCCTTGACCGCACTAGCGACAGCCCCCTGCGCGGGGGCGACGTGGCCGTTCGACTGGAGTTGCACGTGGCCGGGCGCATCGAAGACTACGCACTCATCGGAGACATGCAGACCGCAGCCCTGGTCTGCCGGGATGGCACGGTGGACTGGCTGTGCCTGCCCCGCTTCGACTCACATGCCATCTTCGCCGGCCTGCTGGGCACCGAGGAGCACGGCTTCTGGCGGCTCGGCCCGGCCTACGCGGCCGACTGCCAGCCGCCCACGGCCGCACGGCGGAGCTACCGCGGCGACTCGCTGATCCTGGAGTCGGAGTGGGACACCCCGCGCGGCACGGTCCGCGTGACCGATTTCATGCCCCCGCGTGAGGGCGCGCCCCAGCTGATCCGGATCGTGGAGGGCGTCACCGGCCGGGTGCCGATGCGCTCGGCGCTGCGGATGCGGTTCTCCTACGGACGTGTCGTGCCCTGGGTGCACAAGCACGAGGGCCGTACGGTGGCGGTCGCCGGGCCCGACTCGGTGTGGTTCGACACCGAGGCCGAGACCTACGGGAAGTCGCTGACGACGTACGCCGACTTCACGGTCGCCCCGGGTGACCGGATCGCGTTCACCATCTCGTGGCAGCCCTCGCACAAGGAGCCCCCGGCGCTGCCGGAGCCGGAGGCCTCGCTGGAGGCGACGGAGGAGTTCTGGCGCGAGTGGGTCGAGCACTGTACGTACCACGGGCCGTACCGCGAGGCGGTGGTCCGCTCCCTGATCACCCTGAAGGCCCTGACGTACGCCCCCACGGGCGGCATCGTCGCGGCCCCGACGACCTCTCTCCCGGAGGACATCGGCGGGGTCCGCAACTGGGACTACCGCTACACCTGGCTGCGCGACGCCGCGATCACCCTGTCCTCCCTCCTGCGCACCGGCTACCGCGAGGAGGCCCGTGCCTGGCGCGAGTGGCTGCTGCGCGCGGTGGCCGGTGACCCGGACAACCTGCAGATCATGTACGGCATCGCCGGCGAGCGCGAGCTGGGCGAGGCCGAGCTGGACTGGCTGCCGGGCTACGAGAACTCGGCCCCGGTCCGGGTGGGCAACGGCGCCGCGCACCAGCTCCAGCTGGACGTGTACGGCGAGGTCACCGAGGCCCTGCACCTGGCGCACATGACGGGCCTGGCCCGCAACGACTACGCGGCCCTGCTCCAGCTGAAGCTGATCCGCTACCTGGAGGACCACTGGCAGGAGCCGGACGAGGGCATCTGGGAGGTGCGCGGCCCGCGCCGGCACTTCGTGCACTCCAAGGTGATGGCCTGGGTCGCGGTGGACCGCACCATCAAGCTGATCGAGTCCGGGGACGCGGACGGCCCGCTGGAGCGCTGGAAGGAACTGCGCGACGACATCCACCGGGACGTCTGCGAGAAGGGCTACGACAAGGAGCGCAACACCTTCACCCAGTCCTACGGCTCCCAGGAGCTGGACGCCTCGCTGCTGCTGATCCCGCAGATGGGCTTCCTGCCGCCGGACGACAAGCGGGTGATCGGCACGATCGAGGCGATCCAGCGCGAGCTGTCCACCCCGGACGGATTCATCCTGCGGTACCCGACGGAGGGCGCCCACGCGGGCGTCGACGGCCTGCCCGGCGACGAGGGCGCCTTCCTGGCCTGCTCGTTCTGGATGGCGGACGACCTGGCGATGATCGGCCGCGTCGACGAGGCCCGCAAGCTGTTCGAGCGGCTCCTCGCGCTGCGCAACGACCTCGGCCTGCTCGCCGAGGAGTGGGACCCGCGCCTGCAGCGCCAGGTCGGCAACTTCCCGCAGGCGTTCAGCCACGTGCCGCTGATCGACACGGCGCTGCGGCTGACGGCTTCGGGGGCGTACGGCGGCTGAGTAGGCTGTAACCGGACGGAACCCCTTTCCGGAAAGGGGGCGGCCATGGCTCCCCCTTCGAAGGCGCGCACGGCTCTCGCCGGGCTGCGGGAGGATCTGGCCGGGGAGGTGTTCGCCCCGGGGGACGCGGGCTACGACGACGCCCGTACGGTCTTCAACGCGATGATCGACCCACGCCCGGCGGTGATCGCCCAGTGCGCGGGCGTGACCGATGTCGTCCGGGCGGTGCGCTTCGCGCGGGAGCTGGATCTGAAGATCGCGGTGCGCGGCGGCGGGCAGAGCATGGCGGGGGCCCGGGTCGACGGCGCGCTGGCCGTGGATCTGCGCCGGATGCGCGGGGTGACCGTCGATCCGGCGGGCGAGGCGGTCCGGGTCGAGGGCGGGGCCACGACGAGCGACCTGGACTCGGCCACCCTGCCGTACGGCCTCGCGACCACCGGCTCCCGGGCCTCGGCCACCGGGGTCGCCGGGTACGTCCTGGGCGGCGGCACCGGCTGGCTGGACCGCGCGTTCGGTCTCGCCGTCGACAACCTCATCGGCGTCGAGCTGGTGACCGCCGACGCCGAGCAGGTGCACGCCAACGCCGACGAGAACCCCGAGCTGTTCTGGGCGCTGCACGGCGGGGACGGCAACTTCGGCGTGGCCACCGCGCTCACCCTGGAACTGCACGAGCTGCCGGAGTTCTCGGTGGCACTGCTGCTGTGCCTGCCCGAGTTCGGCCCGGTCGTGGTCCGCACCTTCCGCGAGCTCGTCCGGACCGGTCCGGACGAGCTGGGCGGCGCCGTGCTGTACCTGGCCGGTCCGCCCGCGGAGTTCCCGCTCCTGTGCGGTGCCCTGCTGACGTACGTGGGCGGCGAGACCGCCCTGCGCAAGCTCGCCGAGCCGCTGCTGGCGCTGCCGCACGAGACGGAGGTCGTCGGCGCGCTGCCGTACGCGGACGTGCAGTGCCTGCTGGACCCCCCGTCCGGACTGCGGGGCGACTGGTCGGCCGAGTGCCTGACGGACCTGCCCGACGAGCTGGTGGGCGTCTTCCGCGCCCGCGCGGAGCGCATGCCCGTGGCGAACGGCAGCCGGCATGTGATCTTCCCGCTGGGCGGCGCGATCGCCGCCGGCCCCCGTGACCACCCGGTGCCGTACCGGGACGCGTCCTGGCTGGTGCACCCCTTCGCCTGCTGGGCGGACCCGGCCGACGACGGGCGGGCGACGGCCTGGGTGCGGGACGCGTGCGCCGACGTGCGGCCCTGGAGCACCGGTGACGTCTGCCTGGGCCTCGTCGGCGACGAGGGCCCCGAACGGGTGCGGGCGGGCCTCGGCGCCGGGAACCTGCTGCGGCTGGAGAAGGTGAAGCGCCGCTACGACCCCGACAACGTCTTCCGCTTCAACCACAACATCAAGCCCATCTGACCGGGAGCTGTCCCGAGGGCGTTTACGCAGGTAGCGTCCGCTGCATGGACAGCCGTACGGACCACCGATCCGACACCCAGGGCGCCGGGATCACCGTTCAGCGGGCGCTGGAACTGCCGGGGTTGCGCAGCGGGCTGCCGGAGATCCTGGCGGGTGCCGACCGGCTGGGTCGCACGGTGCGCTGGGTGCACGCGGGCGAGGTGCCCAACATCGCCTCGCTGCTCAAGGGCGGCGAACTGCTGCTCACCACCGGCTACGGCCTCGGCACCCGCCCGGCCGAGCAGCGGGCGTTCGTGCG
This sequence comes from Streptomyces sp. NPDC001153, assembly GCF_053598315.1. Lineage (NCBI taxonomy): Bacteria > Bacillati > Actinomycetota > Actinomycetes > Kitasatosporales > Streptomycetaceae > Streptomyces > Streptomyces sp. NPDC001153. The sequence goes on along the minus strand of NZ_JBSFJZ010000049.1, from coordinate 14,897 downwards.
CACCCTCGCCGAGCGCGGGATCGCCGCCCTGGTGGTGGAGCTGGGCCCCCGTTTCAGCCGGCTGCCCGCGGCCCTGGTGGACACCGCCCGCGCCGCCGGGCTGCCGCTGGTCCAGCTGCACCGCGAGGTGCCGTTCGTGACGGTGACCGAGGAGATCCACACCGAGATCGTCAACGGCCACTACGCCCTGCTGCAGCGGGCCGAGGAGGTGCACCGGCGCTGCACCGAGGCGCTGCTGGGCGGCGGCGGGGTGCCGCAGGTGCTGGGCATCCTGGCGGACTTCGGCGGCAACCCGGTGTTCCTGGAGACGGCCGACGGCCGCCTGCTGTACGCCGCCGGGGAGGGGCCCGAGGGCGCGGACCCGCTGCAGGTGTGGGAGGGGCTGCGCGGCCCGCACAAGGGCGCGCCGCCGCCCGCCGGTTCGGTGCTGGTGGACGTGCCCGGCGGCGGCCCCGGTACGGCGGGTTCGGTGCGCGCCCGCCTGGTCCTGCTGCCGGTCCGCGCGCCGCTGGCCCCGGTGCACCGGATCGCCGCCGAGCGGGCCGCGGGCATCCTGGCGGTGGTGCTGATGCAGGCCCGGCAGGAGGAGGAGCTGGCCGCCCGCGGCCGCGGTGACTTCCTCACCGATCTCGCCGAGGGCCGGATCACCGCGGAGGACGCCCCGGCGCAGGCCCGGGTCCTGGGCTTCAAGCCCGGCGAGAGCCCGCTGCTGCCGGTGGTGATGCGCATCGGGGACTCCCTGTCCCCCGGCGGGGGTTGGGCGGTGCTGGCGAGGGCGGTCTCCGAGGAGCTGGCCGCGGTGGGTGTGCCGGTGCTGCTGGGCGTACGGCCGGTGGAGGGCCGGGTGCTGGTGCTGCTCGGGCTGCGCTCTGAGTCGGAGCGCTCGGCGGTCGCGGACCGGGTGGCGGCGGCGCTGCGGGCGGGCGTGGAGCGGGCCGGGATGCGCCGGCCGGGCTCGCCGCCGCCGGTCGTGGTGGTCGGCGTGGCGGGTGGCTGGGCGGCCGCGTCGGCGGGGCTCAGGCACGCGGCGGAGACCGCGACCGCGGCCCAGGGCCTGACCGACCGGCCCTGGTACGACGCCCGCCGCCTCGACATCGACCTGCTGCTGTGGCGGCTGCGCGACCACCCGGACCTCGCCGCGTTCGTGGACCGGGCGATCGGCCCGCTGCGCGAGCACGACAACCGGTCCAAGCCGCCGCTGCTGCCGACCCTGCAGACCTATCTGGCGCACGCCGGCCGCAAGGCGGAGACGGCGCGCGAGCTGCACCTCAACCGGCAGACCCTCTACAACCGGCTCGCCCGCATCGGGGAGTTGCTGGGCACCGACCTCGACGACCCGCAGACGGTCCTGGCGTTGAGCCTGGCGCTCCGGGCCCGCAGGCACGTGCCCTAGGCCAGCGGCCGGGGCTGCGTCAACTCGTCGTAGACGCTGAGCACTTGGGCGACCGTCTCGTCCTCGGTCGGCCAGCTGGCGGCCTGCCGCACCCCGCGTTCCCGCAGCTCCTCCCGGCGCTCCGGGTCCGCGAGGAGCCGTACGACGCTGGACGCGAGCGCCTCCGGGTCGCCGTACGGGACGAGTTCGGCCGCGTCGCCGACGAGGTCGGGGATGCCGCCGACCCGGGTCGCGACGAGCGGCACGCGCGCGTAGAGGGCCTCCTGGGCGAGGACGGACCTCGACTCCCAACTGCTCGTCACCAGGGCCAGATCGGCGGCGGCGAGCAGCTCGGGCACGTCCTCCCGGGTCCCGATGAGCCGCACCGGCAGTTCCTCGTCCTCGATCCGCCGCTGCAGCGCCGCCCGCAGCGGCCCCTCCCCGGCGATGACGACCAGCGGCAGCGGGTCGAGGTGCCGCCAGGCGCGGGCCGCGTCCAGCAGGACCTCGTAGCCGCGGTGCCGGTCCAGGGAGCCGACCGCGATGAGCAACGGGCGGCCGGTGGCGCCGAGTTCGGCGCGTACCTTGGGGCGCAGCCGGTCGGGGTCGTCCAGGACGACGGGCCGCCGCTGCCCCGGCAGGCCGACGGCGGCGAGCCGGGCGTCCCGCGCGCCCGTGCGCCGAGCCCGGTCCACCAGGTCGGAGCTGGTGCCGAGGACCACGGCCGCCGTCCGCACCACCCGCCGCTCCAGCAGCCGCAGCAGATGCGCCCGCGGGCCCTCCGCCTGTGCCCGGTTGTGCCAGGTGACGACCAGCGGGGTGGGCCGGCCGCCGAGCGCGAGGACGGCCCGGAAGGAGGCGTGCAGCCCGTGCGCGTGCACCAGGTCGGCGTGGGCGCACGCCGTCCGCAGCGCGGCCACGGAGACGGGATCGCTGCTGCGCGGCACGTGCACGTGCTCGGCTCCGGCGCCGGTGAAGTCGTAGGCGCGGTCGGCCTCGACGGGGGCGCACACCGTGACCCGTACGCCCCTCGCCACGAGTCCCTCGGCCAGCGAACGCACGTGCGCGCTGCTGCCGGCGTTGCCTCCGCCCAGCACCTGCACGGTGCGCAGCGGCGACTGGCCGTGCGGTGCGTTGCTGCTCAGGGGGCTCACGGGGCCGGGGCTCCTGGTTCGGCGTGGGCGGTCACGAGGAAACGTACAGAAGGTAGCGGGCTCAGAGGGGCGGAAGGACGTACCCCGCGCGCCTCCCGCGCGGACCGTGTGCCCTCAAGCATGCCAGGGGGAACGGCGGTTACGGGAAATCGGGAGGGCGCACTCGGCGGCGGGCCGGGGCAATGCGCCGGAGCATGTCACCCACACGGGTGAAGAAGACCCTGGCGCGGGCGAACGCCGTGCGACCGCGTCCGGCGAGGTCGGACACTCACAGCGGCCGCGCCCACGCGCTGACCCGGTCCCCGTGGACGGCGGCGGCCACGACCGCGACGGCGTGCGCGAGCAGTCCCGCGCGCCGGTTGCCCGCCACCACGGCCGCCCCCAGCGCGGCGCCGAGCGCGTGCGCCCCCGTGTGCCCGATCATCACACGCTCCCCGAGGTCGTCGGGCAGCACGGCCGCGGCGGCACCCATCGCGGCTGCCGCCGGCCCGGCCCCCGGCCCCTTCCGCACCAACCCCGGCGCCCCGAGCGCGAGCACCCGCTCCCTGATCAGCGGCCCCGCGACCAGTCCCGCGGCCGAAATCCCGAACGACTTCACGGCCCCGCTGGTGACTCCAGAACCCGGCTACAGGTCCGCCCGGGCCGTCGCCAGGAGTTCCTCGGCGTGGGCCCGGGCCGTCTCGGAGTCCTCCTGGCCGGCCAGCATGCGGGAGAGTTCGCGGATGCGCTCCTCGCCCTCGAGGACCTTGACGCCGGAGCGGGTGACCGAGCCGTCGTTGGTCTTCTCGACCAGCAGCTGCCGGTCGGCGAAGGCGGCCACCTGGGGCAGGTGGGTGACGACGACGACCTGGGCGGTCCTGGCGAGCTTGGCCAGGCGGCGGCCGATCTCGACCGCGGCCTTGCCGCCGACACCGGCGTCGACCTCGTCGAAGAGGTACGTCGGCACGGGGTCGGTGCCCGCGAACACGACCTCCACGGCGAGCATCACACGGGACAGCTCACCGCCGGAGGCGCCCTTGGCGATGGGCCGCGGCGGGGCGCCGGGGTGCGGGGCGAGCAGCAGCTCGACCTCGTCCACGCCCGACGGCCCGTAGGCGACCGTACGCCCGCCGACCTCGACGCCCTCCGGGTCCTCGGTCTGCCGGATCGCGAAGGACACGCGCGCGTGGGGCATCGCCAGCGAGGCCAGCTCGGCCGTCACGGCGGCGGCGAACCGCTCGGCGGCCTCCGTCCGCGCATCGGTCAACGCCTGTGCCAGACCGCCCAGTTCGCTGCGGAGCGCGTCCCGCTCCGCGGTCAGCTCCTCGGTCCGCTCGTCGTCGCCGTCCAGCTCGGTCAGGCGCGCGGCGCTCTGCTCGGCCCAGGCGAGGACGGCGTTCACGTTCTCGCCGTACTTGCGTGTCAGCGCGGTCAGCGCGGCCCGCCGCTCCTCGACGGCCGCCAGCCGCAGCGGATCGGCGTCCAGGTCGTCGGCGTACCCCGCCAGCTCCCCGGCGACATCGCCGAGCAGGATCCCGATCTCCCCGATCCGGTCGGCGAGCGAGGCCAGCGCCGGGTCGTGCGAGCGCACGGACTCCAGGGCCCGGTGGGCGCCCGCGACGAGGGTGGAGGCGTCGATCCCCTCGGGGTCCTCGGGATTGCCCGCGAGAGCGGCGTGCGCGGCCGTCGCGGCGGACGACAGCGCCTCGGCGTGCCCCAGCCGCTCCGCCTCCTCGGCCAGCTCCACGTCCTCCCCGGCGCGCGGCTCGACGGCGGCGATCTCCTCGAGCCCGTACCGCAGCATGTCGGCTTCCTGCGCCCGCTCACGCGCGCGTGTGGTGATCTCCTCCAGCTCGACGGAGACGGCCCGCAGCCGCCGGTAGGCCTCGGTGTACTTGGCGAGCGGCACGGCGACCGCGTCCCCGGCGTACCGGTCCAGTGCCTGCCGCTGCCGGGACAGCTTCAGCAACCCCTGCTGGTCGGTCTGCCCGTGCACGGCCACCAGGTCGTCGGCCAGCTCGGCGAGCAGCCCGACCGGCACCGAGCGCCCGCCCAGGTGCGCCCGCGAGCGCCCCTCGGCGGAAACGGTACGGCTGATCAGCAGGGCCCCGTCGTCCAGCTCGGCCCCGGCCTCCTCGGCGCGTACGACGGCGGCGGCGTCCGCGGGCACGGTGAGCCGCCCCTCCACGACCGCCTTCTCGGCGCCGATCCGCACGAGCGCCGGGTCCGCCCGCCCACCGAGCAGCAGCCCGAGGCTGGTGACCACCATGGTCTTGCCCGCACCCGTCTCACCGGTGACGGCGGTGAACCCCGGCGACAGCTCGACGACGGCATCGTCGATGACCCCGAGCGACCGTATCCGCATCTCCTCCAACACGGAACAGACCATACGAGGTCCGGGGTGCGGAGTGCACACGGCCCGCCTTTGTCACTCCGCCGAGTGGTGCGGCGCGCCCCGCCATCCGGTCGTCGGCAACGCAAACTTCGCAACCAGCCGATCCGTGAACGAAGAGTGATGGAGCCGGGCAAGCCGCACCGGCACGGCCCCCCGCCGCACCTCCACCCGCGCCCCCGGCGGCAGCTCGACGGTCCGCCGCCCGTCACACCACAGAACCCCCGGCGGGATGTGCGGCAGAACCTCCACCGCGAGCACCGAATCCGGCGAGGTGACCAGCGGCTTGGCGAACAGCGCGTGCGCGCTGATCGGCACCATCAGCAGCGCCTCCACCTCGGGCCACACCACGGGCCCGCCCGCGGAGAACGCGTACGCGGTGGACCCGGTGGGCGTCGACAGGACGACCCCGTCGCACCCGAACCCCGTGACCGGGCGCCCGTCGATCTCCAGCACGACTTCCAGCAGCTTCTCGGCGCCGGCCTTCTGCACGGCCGCCTCGTTCAGCGCCCAGTCGGTGTGCACGATGTCCCCGTTGCGGTGCACGACGACGTCGACGGTCATCCGCTCCTCGACCTCGTACGACCGTGCCACCACCCGGTCGACCACCCGATCGAGGTCGTCCCGTTCGGCCTCCGCGAGGAACCCGACGCGCCCCAGGTTGACGCCGAGCATCGGCACCCCGGACGCCCGGGCGAACTCCGCCCCGCGCAGCAGCGTGCCGTCGCCGCCGAGCACGATCAGCAGCTCGCACCCGTCGAGGCACTGCGGAGTCGCCTCCTTGACCAGCTGCACCTCGTCAGGGAGCGGCAGGTCGCACGCCTCTTCCTCCAGCACCCGCACCCCGATGCCATGCCGCAGCAGGCCCTTGACGACGAGTTCCGCACTGCGGATCGCCGCGGGCCGCCCGGTGTGGGCGAGCAGGAAAACAGTACGCGCCAGGTTCTGTGTCAACGCGGCCCCTCCGCCACTGCACGGTCTACGTCGGCCGGGTCCACCTGGGGTGCCCCCGCCCGCAGCCAGAGAAAGTACTCGACGTTCCCCGAGGGGCCGGGCAGCGGACTGGCGGTGACTCCCTGCACCCCGAGTCCCAGCTCCCAGGCCTTCTCGGCCACTTTCCGCACGGCCTCCGCCCGCAGTTGCGGACTCCGTACGACACCCCCGCTGCCGAGTCGCTCCTTGCCGACCTCGAACTGCGGTTTGACCATCATCACCAGGTCGGCGTCCGGCTTCACGCACCGCTTCAGGGCCGGCAGCACCAGCCCGAGCGGAATGAAGGACAGATCGCCCACGACAAGATCCACAGGTTCCCCATCGATCGCCTCGAGCGTCAACTCGCGTACGTTCGTACGGTCCTTGACGGTGACGCGTTCATCGTTCTGGAGAGACCAGGCGAGCTGTCCGTATCCGACGTCCACCGCGACGACGTGCGCGGCGCCCGCGCGCAGCAGGACGTCGGTGAAGCCACCGGTGGACGCGCCGGCGTCCAGGGCACGCCGGCCCTCGACCACGAGCCCCTGCGGGACGAACACCCCGAGCGCGCCGGCGAGCTTGTGCCCGCCGCGGGAGACGTAGTCCGGGTCGCTGTCGTCGGCCTGGACGACGATCGCCGCGGCCGTCTCCACCTGGGTGGCCGGCTTGGTCGCCACGGTCCTGCCGACGGTGACCCGCCCGGCGACGATCAGCTGGCTGGCGTGCTCGCGCGAGCGCGCGAGCTTCCGGCGGACCAGCTCCGCGTCCAGACGACGGCGTGCGACTCCTGCCACGTTCGGTTCAGCTCCTGTGTCGGTACGCCGGTGAAGGCGCCTTCGGGTACGACGGTGAGGGCGCCGGAGGTCCCGGGCGGGCGTCGAGCGCGGTGAGCGCCTCGCGCAGCCCCCGGTGTACATCCTCGTACACCTCGATGTGTCCGTCGGTGGCGAGGTGGTCGGCATCGGCCAGCCGCTCCAGCTGGGCGTCGACCTCGGCGTTGCCGGTGAGGGTGCGCGGGATGTTCAGGGGGGCGGGCGCGGCGGGGTCGTACGCCTGAAGTGCCTCCACCGCCTCCTGCACCGAATCCTGCGGGATCTCCGTCTCCGGAACCGAGTCGCTCATGCCCCGACGCTACCGCGAACCGCTGGGGTACCGTCGTGGGCGATGGCCACGATCGAGGAGTGCCGCGCCGCACTGGGAAAGCTTTCGGACAACATGCAGGGCGCCGAGGGCGACGTGCGCGCGGCCGCCGCCCTGGACCGCTCGGTGAGCTGTCACATCACCGACCTGGACGTCACCTTCGCCGGCCGGATGACCGGCGGGCGGATCGAGGTGGACGAGACCCACCCCGGCCCGCCGCGCGAGAGGGCCCAGATCAGGCTCGCCATGGCCGGGGACGACCTGGTGGCCCTGGTGGACGGCGAGCTGAACTTCGCCACCGCCTGGGGCAGGGGCCGGGTGCGGCTGGAGGCGAGCCTGCTGGATCTGTTCCGGCTCAGGAAGCTGCTGTGACGCTCCGGGAAGCCGCTGTGACGCTTCAGGAAGCTGCTGTGACCCTCGCCTTTCGGGCTGCCGGTACCACGAGCGGGGTCCCGGTCTCCGGGTCGTCGATGACCTGACAGCGCAGCCCGAACACCTGCTCCACCAGTTCGGCGGTGACGATGTCGTTCGGGGCGCCCTCGGCGATCACCCGGCCGCCGCGCAGCGCGATGAGGTGGGTGGCGTAGCGGGCGGCGTGGTTGAGGTCGTGCAGGACGGCGACCAGGGTGCGGCCCTGGGTCTCGTGCAGCTCGGCGCACAGGTCGAGGACGTCGATCTGGTGCTGGATGTCCAGGTAGGTGGTGGGCTCGTCCAGGAGCAGCAGCGGGGTCTGCTGGGCGAGCGCCATGGCGATCCACACCCGCTGCCGCTGCCCGCCGGACAGCTCGTCGACGTACCGGTCGGCCAGCTCGGCGACCCCCGTCTGCCGCATCGACTCACTCACGACCCGCTCGTCCTCCGCCGACCACTGGCGCAGCAGACCCTGGTGCGGGTAGCGGCCCCGGCCGACGAGGTCGGCCACGGAGATGCCGTCGGGCGCGACGGACGACTGCGGCAGCAGGCCGAGCGTCCGGGCGACCTTCTTGGCGGGCATCGACTGGATGACCTGCCCGTCGAGCAGCACCCGGCCCTCGCTCGGCTTCAGCATCCGCGACAGTGCCCGCAGCAGCGTCGACTTGCCGCACGCGTTCGGGCCGACGATCACCGTGAAGGAGTTGTCGGGGATCTCCACCGACAGCTGCTCGGCGATGACACGCTGGTCGTAGGCGAGGGTGACGTTCTCGGCGGACAGGCGGTTCACGGTGCTCCTCTTGCTGTCTGACTCGGGGACGGCGCTCATATCCGGCCCGCCCTGCGCTCGGTGACCAGCAGCCACAGCAGATAGGCGCCGCCGAGGACGCCGGTGACCACGCCGACGGGCAGCTGGTCGGCGCCGAAGGCCCGCTGCGAGGCCCAGTCGGCGGCGACCAGCAGGGCGGCGCCCATGCAGAGGGAGGGCACGAGGTTCGGGCCCGGCGAGCGGGTCAGGCGCCGGGCCAGTTGGGGCGCGGTGAGGGCGACGAAGCCGACGGGTCCGGCGGCGGCCGTGGCGGCGGCGGTGAGCAGCACGGCGGAGACCATCAGCACCAGCCGGACCCGCTGCACGCGCACCCCGAGGGCGTTCGCGACGTCGTCGCCCATCTCCAGCATCCTCAGGCCGCGCGCGTGGACGAGGACCAGCGGGACGAGGACCGCACACAGGGCGAGCAGCGGCCAGACCTGGTCCCAGTCACGGCCGCCCAGGGAGCCGGTCATCCACACGACCGCGCGGGCCGCGTCGACCAGGTCGGCCTTGGTCAGCAGATAGCCGTTGACGGCCGTGGCGATCGCGGAGACGCCGATGCCGACCAGGACCAGCCGGTATCCGTGCACGCCCTGCTTCCAGGCGAGCAGATAGATGGCGAGTCCGGTCACCAGGCCGCCGATCAGCGCGCCGACGGTGACCTGGGCGGTGCTGCCGGACAGCAGCACGATGACGACCAGGGCGCCGGCCGTCGAGCCCTGGGAGAGGCCCAGCACGTCCGGGCTGCCGAGCGGGTTGCGGGAGACGGACTGGAACAGCGCGCCGCCGAGGCCCAGCGAGGCGCCGACCAGCAGGCCGACCAGCACCCGCGGCAGCCGCAGCTCGTTCACGATGAAGTCCTGGTAGGCGTTGCCGTCCCCGGCGAGGGTCCTGAGCACGTCGGCCGCGGGGATCTTCGCGTCGCCGGTGCCGATCAGCGCGACGCCCGCGGCACAGGCGGCGGCCAGCAGCAGGACGACGACGAGCAGGGCCCGCAGGTCCAGGCGCAGGGAGAGCCCGCCGGGGGTGCGTACGGCCCGGTTCACGGATCGGGTCTTCACAGCTGGGCCGTCCTCCGCCGTCGTACGAGAAAGATGAAGACCGGGCCGCCGATGATCGCGGTGACGATGCCGACCTGGAGTTCCGAGGGGCGGGCCACGACCCGGCCGACGACATCCGCGCCGAGCAGCAGCACGGGCGACAGGACCGTGGCGTACGGCAGGATCCAGCGCAGGTCGGGGCCGGTGAAGGAGCGCACGACGTGCGGCACCATCAGGCCGACGAACACGATCGGGCCGCAGGCGGCCGTGGCCGCGCCGCACAGGACGGTGGCGGCCAGCATGGCCAGGGCGCGGGTGCGGCCCAGGTGGGCGCCCAGGGCGCGGGCGGTGTCGTCACCCATCGCGACCGCGTTCAGCGGCCGGGCCAGCGCGAGCGCCAGGACCATGCCGGCCGCGAGGAACGGCAGCACCTGCAGGATGGTCGAGTCGGTGGCCGAGGCCAGCGAACCCACCGTCCAGAAGCGCATCCTGCCCAGCGCCACGTCGTCCAGGATCATCGCGGCCTGGAGATAGCCGTACAGGGCGGCGCTGATCGCCGTACCGGCGAGCGCGAGCCGCACCGGGGTGGCGCCCCGGCTGCCGCCGAGGAACCACACCAGCGCGCCGACCGCGGCCGCCCCGAAGAAGGCGAACCACACATAGCCGGTGAGGCTGGTGACGCCGAAATAGGTGATGGCCGTGACGACGGCGGCCGAGGCGCCCGCGTTGATGCCGAGCAGTCCGGGGTCGGCCAGCGGGTTGCGGGTGAGCGCCTGCAGCACCGCGCCCGCGAGGCCGAGCGCGGCACCGGCGAGCAGGCCCAGGACCGTGCGCGCGATCCGCTCGTCCACGACGACGTCGCCGTAGGTCCCGGTGTCGTGGAACAGGCCGTGCCAGACCTGGTCCGGCGACAGTGCTTTCGCCCCGATCGCGATGCTCGCCAGGGCGACGAGCACCAGGATCAGGGCGGAGAACAGGAGCCCAAGGGCCCGCGCCGCCCGGCGGGTCGGGGGCGCGGGGGCGGTCTCCGCGCGCTGTTCCGGAGGACTGTCGACCAACACGAGGTTAGGTTAGCCTACCCTCGCTTCGGATCTCGATTCCCGGGTGCCTGTCCGTCACAGTCCCAGCCGCGCCAGCGCCTTCCCCCCGTCCAGGCCGCAGGAGCCGTCCCCGGCCGCCGTCCAGGCCGCCGCGCACAGCGCCCGCAGCCCGTCCAGCGGCTCCCCGTCACCCTCCAACTCCAGCCGGTCCGCCCCGGCCGTCGCCGTCCAGCCACCGCACCGGAAGCCCTCCGCGAGGACACCGACCTCCGGCTGCCCGGTGAGCAGCCCGCGCAGATCGGCGTCCACATACGTCGGCCGGTGCTGCGGCGGCGCAGCCAGCAGCAGGGCGCCGTCGGTGACACCGGTCAGCACCAGCAGCGAGTCCACCCCGCCGTTGAACGCGCCCTCGATGTCCGTGTCCAGCCGGTCCCCGACCACCAACGGGCGCTCGGCGCCGGTCCGGATGATCGTCTCCCGGTGCATCGGCGGCAGCGGCTTGCCCGCCACCTGCGGCTCCTTGCCCGTCGCGATCCGTACGACCTCCACGGCCGCGCCGTTGCCCGGCGCGATGCCCCGCCCGCTCGGAATCGTCAGGTCGGTGTTGGATGCGAACCACGGCACCCCACGCGCCACCGCGTACGACGCCTCCGCGAACCGCCCCCAGGTCAGATCCGGCCCGCCGTACCCCTGCACCACCGCCGCCGGATCGTCGTCCGCCGACTCCACGGGCACGAGGCCGCGCTCGCGCAGCGCCACCCGCAGCCCCTCCCCGCCGATCACCAGCACCCGCGCCCCGGCCGGCACCTGCTCGCTGATCAGCCGCGCGACCGCCTGCGCGGAGGTGATGACGTCATCGGCGCCCGTCGGTATCCCCAGCTCCGTCAGGTGCTCGGCCACGGTGTCCGGGGTCCGCAGCGCGTTGTTGGTGACGTAGGCCAGATGCATCCCGCCGGAGCGCGCCACCGCCAGCGAGTCGACCGCGTGCCGAATCGCGCTCCCGCCCGCGTACACCACCCCGTCCAGATCGAGCAGCGCCGTGTCGTACGCCTCGCTCAGGGGCTGCCCACTGCCCTCGGGGCTCGTCCTGACCGCCTGGCTCATTCCACATCGCTCCTCGTTCGAAGGCCTTTCCCCCGATCATCCCGCACGCCACTGACACACGTACGATGCCGGGATGAACACTGCAGGTCACTCGGAAGCAATGGCGCGCCGGGGCCTGGAACTCACCCCGTTCCGCGGCCTTCGCTACGACCCCGACCGGGTCGGCAGCCTCGCCTCCGTCACCTCACCGCCGTACGACGTCGTCGTACGCCCCGACGGGGTGCACCACCTCCAGTCCGCGGACCCGTACAACATCGTCCGGCTGATCCTGCCCCAGGCCGGCACCCCGAGCGCCCGCACCGAGCAGGCGGCCGACACCCTGCACCGCTGGCTGGACGAGGGCGTCCTCACCGCGGACCCGGAGCCCGGCCTGTACGTGTACGAGCAGCGGGACGAGAGCGGCATGCTCCAGCGCGGCGTCATCGGCGCGCTGCGGGTCTCGGAGCCGGCCGAGGGCGTGGTGCTGCCGCACGAGGACGTCATGCCGCCCGTCGTCGCCGACCGCGCGGCCCTGATGCGCGCCACGCGCGCGAACCTGGAGCCGCTGCTGCTGACCTACCGCGGCGACGGCACGGCGGCCGAGGTCGTCGAGCGCACGGCGGAGAAGCCCCCGCTGCTGGACACGACCACCGAGGACGGCTTCCACCACCGCCTCTGGTCCGTCACCGACCCCGCCGACCTGGCCCGCATCCAGTCCGACCTCGCCCACCAGCAGGCCCTGATCGCCGACGGCCACCACCGATGGGCCACCTACCTGCGGCTGCGCGCCGAGCACCCCTCCCCCAGCCCCTGGGACCACGGCCTGGTCCTGCTCGTCGACACCGCCCGCTACCCCTTGCGCGTCCGCGCCATCCACCGCCTGCTGCACGGCCTTGCGGTCCCGGACGCACTCGCGGCGGTGGAGGGCCTGTTCCGGGTACGACACCTCGACACGCCGCTCGCCGAGGCGCTGGAGGCCCTCGCGGACGCGTCCTGCGCGGGTAACGCCTTCCTGCTGGCCGGCGACGGCTCCTTCCACCTCCTCGACCACCCCGATCCGGACCTGCTGGCCCGGACGATCCCGGCCGACCGCCCGGCAGCCTGGCGCTCCCTGGACGCCACGGTCCTGCACGCCACGCTCCTCGACCACGTCTGGCACATCCCCGAGGACTCCCCGGCCCACATCGCGTACATCCACGACACGGCCGCGACGGTCGCCAAGGCGGAACGCGACGGCGGTACGGCCGTCCTGATGCACCCGGTCCGCGAGGAGGTCGTACGGGACCTGGCCCGCCAGGGGGTGACGATGCCCCGCAAGTCGACGTCGTTCGGCCCGAAGCCGGCGTCGGGGCTGGTGCTGCGGGCGCTGGAGATCTGAGCGCCCGGAACGCAGAAAAGGGGCAGGTTCCATCGGGAACCCGCCCCTTTCGGTGACTGCCTTTTCCGTGGCTGCCGTCAGTCCTCGTCGCCGTCCTCCTGCGACGGCTTCTCCGGCTCGCCCTCGCTCTCGCTCTCGCTCTCGTCCAGGGCGTCGACGAACTCCACGCCGTCCAGCTCGGCAAGCCGGTCGGAGGCGTCCGTGCTGCCGTCCCGGTCGGCCTCCACGGCCTTCGCGAACCACTCGCGCGCCTCGCCCTCCCGGCCGGCGGCCAGCAGGGCGTCGGCGTAGGCGTACCGCAGGCGCGCGGTCCACGGCTGGACCGCGTTGGAGGCGAGCTCCGGGCTCTGCAGGGTGACGATGGCCGCGTCCAGCTGGCCCATGTCACGCCGGGCACCGGCCGCGACGAGCCGCATCTCGACCTGACCGGCCTTGTCCAGCTTGTGCACCTCCGGGGCACCGGCCATGTCCAGCGCCTTCTCCGGCCGCCCGAGCCCGCGCTCGCAGTCGGCCATCACCGGCCACAGGTCCACGGTGCCGGTCATCCGCCGCGCGGCCCGGAACTCGGCGAGGGCCTCGCTGTACTTCTGGTTGGCGTACGCCGCGAACCCGGCGGCCTCGCGCACGGCGGCCACGCGGGACGCCAGACGCAGGGCCACCTTGGAGTAGGCGTAGGCGCCCTCGGGGTCCTCGTCGATGAGCCGGGCCACCATCACCAGGTTCCTGGCGACGTCGTCCGCGAGCGTCTTGGGCAGGCTCTGGAGCTCCTGCCGGACATCCTTGTCGATCTCTTCACCGGTGACGTCCTCCGGGATCGGCAGCCGCTTGATCGGCTCGCGATCCCGGTCGCGGTCACGGTCGCGCTCGTCGCGGAAGCGCCCACCGCCCCGGCGGTCGTCGCGCCGGTCGTCACGTCCCCGGAAGCCACCGGGCCGCCCACCACGGTCGTCCCTGCGGGGCCCACGGCCACCGCGGTCGTCGCGGCCACGGAAGCCACCGCGCTCGCCCCGGTCGTCACGACGGTCCTCACGGCGATCGTCACGCCGGTCATCGCGCCGGTCGTCGCGGCGGTCGTCGCGGCGGAACCCACCCCGGTCGTCACGGCGGTCGCCGCGGTGGTCGCCGCGGTGGTCGTCGCGCCGCCCGTAGCCGCCGCGGTCGTCGTCGCGGCGGAAGGACGGGCGGTCGCCACCCCGGTCGTCCCGGCGGAAGCCACCACGGTCGTCACGCCGGTCGTCCCGACGCGGCCCACGGTCCCGGTCATCCCGCTGGAACGCCGGACGCGAACCCCGGTCACCCTCACGACGATCGTCCCTACGGCCATAACCACCGCGGTCGTCGCGGCCACGGAAGCCACCGCGCTCGCCACGGTCGTCACGACGGTCCTCACGGCGATCGTCACGCCGGTCATCGCGCCGGTCGTCGCGGCGGAACCCACCCCGGTCGTCACGGCGGTCGCCGCGGTGGTCGCCGCGGTGGTCGTCGCGCCGCCCGTAGCCGCCGCGGTCGTCGTCGCGGCGGAAGGACGGGCGGTCGCCACCCCGGTCGTCCCGGCGGAAGCCACCACGGTCGTCACGCCGGTCGTCCCGACGCGGCCCACGGTCCCGGTCATCCCGCTGGAACGCCGGACGCGAACCCCGGTCACCCTCACGACGATCGTCCCTACGACCATAACCACCACGGTCGTCACGCCTGTCGTCGCGGCGGAACCCACCCCGATCGTCACGACGGTCATCACGCCTGTCATCACGACGGTCGTCCCGACGGAAACCACCACGGTCACTACGGTGGTCATCACGCCGACCGCCGTAGCCGCCACGGTCGTTGTCGCGGCGGAAGCCGCCACGGTCGCCTCGGTAGCCGCCGCGGTCACCACGGTCACCACTGTCCCGTCGCCGCTGGTCGCGCTCCGGTCGCTCGTCGGGAGAGTTGGTGGACATGATGACTCCTGTCTTCGGTACCGCAAGCATTGTAAAAACAAAAGGACCCCTGGTCCCAGCTGAACGCTGGGACCAGGGGTCCTTCCAAAGATTGTTCGGCGGTGTCCTACTCTCCCACAGGGTCCCCCCTGCAGTACCATCGGCGCTGTGAGGCTTAGCTTCCGGGTTCGGAATGTAACCGGGCG
>NZ_JBSFJZ010000048.1:30398-77431 GCF_053598315.1 Streptomyces sp. NPDC001153 | reverse complement strand
CCGGCCGCCGTATACGGCGGCCGGGGCCCCGAAACTCCCGGTCAGAGCGGTCAGCGGGCGGCGCGGTTGACGGCCGAGACGACCGCCTTCAGCGACGCACGCGTCGTGTTCGCGTCGATGCCGATCCCCCACAGGACCTTGCCGTCGATCGCGCATTCGATGTAGGAGGCGGCCTGCGCGGAGGCACCCTCGCTCATCGTGTGCTCCTGGTAGTCCAGCAGGCGTACGTCGATGCCGATGGACTCCAGGGCGTCGAAGAAGGCCGAGATCGGACCGTTGCCGGTACCGGTCAGGACCGTGTCCTCGCCGTCCACCGTCGCCTCGACCGTCAGGGTGTCGACCCCGTCGGTGTCCGTCGTCGACTGGCCCGTCCGGACCTGGATGCGGCCCCAGGGGTTGTCCGGGTTCGGCAGGTACTCGTCCTGGAAGACCGCCCAGATCTCCTTCGGCGTGATCTCGCCGCCCTCGGCGTCCGTCTTGGCCTGGATCAGCTTCGAGAACTCGATCTGCATCCGGCGCGGCAGGTCCAGCTTGTGGTCGTTCTTCAGGACGTAGGAGATACCGCCCTTGCCGGACTGCGAGTTGACGCGGATGACGGCCTCGTAGGAGCGGCCGACGTCCTTGGGGTCGATCGGCAGGTACGGCACCGCCCACTCGATGTCGTCGACCGTGACGCCCTTGGCCTTCGCCTCGGCCTCCATGGCGTCGAAGCCCTTCTTGATGGCGTCCTGGTGGGAGCCGGAGAAGGACGTGTAGACCAGGTCGCCCACGTACGGGTGGCGCGGGTGGACCTCCATCTGGTTGCAGTACTCCCACGTACGACGGATCTCGTCGATGTCGGAGAAGTCGATCTGCGGGTCGACGCCCTGGGAGAACAGGTTCATGCCCAGGGTGACCAGGTCGACGTTGCCGGTGCGCTCGCCCTGCCCGAACAGGCAGCCCTCGACGCGGTCGGCGCCGGCCATCACCGCCAGCTCGGCCGCCGCCACGGCCGTACCGCGGTCGTTGTGCGGGTGGACGGACAGGCAGACGTACTCGCGGCGGGAGAGGTTGCGGTGCATCCACTCGAAGCGGTCCGCGTGCGTGGACGGGGTCGAACGCTCCACGGTGGCGGGCAGGTTGAGGATGATCTCGCGGCCCGGGCCCGGCTGGTAGACGTCCATCACCGCCTCGCAGACCTCCAGCGCGAAGTCCAGCTCGGTGTCGGTGAAGATCTCGGGGCTGTACTGGTAGCCGAACTCGGTCTCCGGGCCCAGCAGCTTCTCCGCGTACTCCATCACCAGGCGGGTGCCGTCGACGGCGATCTGCTTGATGTCGTCCTTGGAGCCGCGGAAGACGACCCGGCGGAACACGGGAGCCGTCGCGTTGTAGAGGTGGACGGTGGCCCGCTTGGCGCCCTTCAGGGACTCCACGGTCCGCTCGATCAGGTCCTCGCGGGCCTGGGTCAGCACGGAGATCGTGACGTCGTCGGGGATCGCGCCCTCTTCCTCGATGATCGAGCGCACGAAGTCGAAGTCGGTCTGGCCGGAGGCGGGGAAGCCGACCTCGATCTCCTTGTAGCCCATCTTCACCAGCTGGTCGAACATCCGGCGCTTGCGCTCGGGTGACATCGGGTCGATCAGGGCCTGGTTGCCGTCGCGCAGGTCGGTGGAGAGCCAGCGGGGGGCGACGGTGATGCGCTGCTCCGGCCAGGTGCGGTCCGGGATGTCGACCTGCTCGTAGCGGCCGTACTTGTGGATCGGCATGGAACTGGGCTGCTGGCGGTTGGCCATGGTGGCGTGGGCTCCTCAGGGTGTCCGGAGATTCCGGATGTCCGGGTGGACGGCCGACGACGCAACGCCAAGCTCCGCGGGGAGGGAGTCGGCCTCGTGTCTACAGGCCCTCGCCGCGGCAGCTAAGAAGAAGCAGCCCGAAACGCATGATGCGTCGCAGCCTAGCCGAGCCGCCCCGGGCGCGGGGACGCGTTCCAGTATGCGGGACCAGGGCCACAAAAGGGACAAAAAGTGCGCCGTACCACATCGTCACGGAGCGTGGCGTTCCCTGTCCCGGTATTTCACCAATCATGGTGGCAGCTAGTGACATAGACATCACGGAGTGCGATGGTGCGGGGCATGACGACCAACGGGGGCTTCGAGCCCGTCTTCTGCACGATCGTGCCGCCGCACATCCTCGACCAGCTCGCGCAGGCCGAGGACGCCGCGCTCTCCGGTCCGGCCCGCCGGTCCCTGGAGCACGACGCCTACCAGCGCACCAAGCGCCGCCTGACCACGGTCATCGGTGCGCCGTCCGTCGCCGCGCCCGCGGGTGCCGCCGCCGACCAGCCGCACCGCACGATCTACGACGCCCACCACACCCAGGACCTGCCCGGCACCCAGGTCCGCGCGGAGGGTTCCGACCCGGTCTCGGACGCCACCGTCAACCGCGCCTACGCGGGCCTCGGCGCCACCTTCGAGCTGTACCTGAAGGCGTACGGCCGGCACTCCATCGACGACCACGGGCTGCCGCTGGACGCCACCGTCCACTACGACCAGAACTACGACAACGCCTTCTGGAACGGCGAGCAGATGGTGTTCGGCGACGGCGACGGCCAGATCTTCCTCGACTTCACCATCCCGGTCGACGTCATCGGCCACGAGCTGACCCACGGCGTCACCCAGCACACCGCGAACCTGGAGTACTTCGGCCAGTCCGGCGCGCTCAACGAGTCGGTCTCGGACGTCTTCGGCTCGCTGATCAAGCAGTACACCCTCGGCCAGACCGCCGCCGAGGCCGACTGGCTGATCGGCGCCGGCCTGCTCGCCCCGCACGTCCACGGCACCGCGCTGCGCTCGATGAAGGCCCCGGGCACGGCGTACGACGACCCGAACCTCGGCAAGGACCCGCAGCCGGCGACCATGGACCACTATGTCCGCACCGGCCGCGACAACGGCGGCGTGCACATCAACTCGGGCATCCCCAACCACGCCTTCTACCTGGTCGCCACGGCCATCGGCGGCAACGCCTGGGAGAAGGCCGGGCAGATCTGGTACGACGTGCTCACCGGCGGCGGGCTGAAGCAGGGCGCGCAGTTCGCCGACTTCGCCACGCTCACGGTGAAGGCGGCGCGGGAGCGGTACGGCGCCGGGGACGAGCTCCAGGCCGTGCAGAAGGCGTGGGAACAGGTCGGGGTGCGGACGCTGTAGCACTGCGACACTGAGCCCATGCGGATTCGAGTACGGCGCACGGGCGGCTTCGCGGGCATCGAGCGCCGGGCCGAGGTGGACACCTCGGGCCGGCCCGACGCCCCCACGTGGCACGCCCTGGCCGAGCGCGTCCTCGCGTCCGGCCGGGGCACCCCGCCGGCCGGCGTCCCGGACGGCTTCCGGTACGAGATCACGGTGGACGACCGCACGGTCTACGCGGCCGATCCCCGACTCACCGAGGAGATCCGGGAGTTGGTGTCCCGGGTGCTGAACGAAGGGGCGTGAGCGCCGGTTCCCGCCGGGGCGTTGACTTACGTTACCCGGGGTAAGGATGATCCGGGCATGGCGACTGACGCAGGCGGCGCGACGCCCCCGCTACCCCGTTTCCCGGACGGCTTCCTGTGGGGTGTCTCGACCTCGGCCCACCAGATCGAGGGGGCGGCCGAGGAGCGCGAGCAATCCGTGTGGGACGTGTTCACGGCCGAACCGGGGCGGGTGAAGGACGCTTCGACGGCGGCGGTCGCCTGCGACCACTACCACCGCCACCAGGAGGACGTGGCCCTCCTCGCCGGCCTCGGCGTGGACGCGTACCGCTTCTCCGTCTCCTGGCCCCGCGTCAACTCCCCCGGCGGCCTGGACTTCTACGACCGCCTGGTGGACGAGCTGTGCGCGGCGGGCGTACGGCCCGTGCCCACCCTCTTCCACTGGGACCTGCCCGCCTGGCTGGACTGGCTGGAGCGGGACACGGCGGAACGGTTCGCCGAGTACGTCTGCGTGGTGGCCGAACGGCTCGGCGACCGCGTCACCCAGTGGATCACCCTCAACGAGCCCGCCGAGCACACCCTCCTGGGCCACGCCCTCGGCGCCCACGCCCCCGGCAGGAAGCTCCTCTTCGACGCGCTCCCGGTCGCCCACCACCAGCTCCTCGCCCACGGACTCGCGGTGCGGGCGCTGCGCGCCGCCGGGGCGACGGACATCGGCATCGCCAACTCCCACGGCCCCACCTGGCCCGCCTCCGCCGCACCGGCGGACGTGGAGGCGGCCGGCTTCTACGACGTCCTGCTCAACCGCCTGTTCGCGGAGCCGGTCATCCTCGGCGAATACCCGGACGGCATGGGCGAGTTGATGCCGGGGGACGTGGCGGCGGACCTGAAGGTCATCGCCGAACCGGTCGACTGGTACGGGATCAACTACTACGCGCCGACCCGGGTGGGGGCACCCGGCGGCGCCGACAGCGAGTACGGCGGTCTGTCACTCCCCGCCGAACTGCCCTTCTCCGTCCGGGAGATCGAGGGCCGCCCGGTGACCGACTTCGGCTGGCCGGTCGTCCCGGAGGGCCTCACCGAGCTGCTGTGCGGCTTCGGCGAGACCTACGGCGACAAGCTCCCGCCGATCGTCATCACCGAGAACGGCTGCTCCTACGACGGCCTCGACGACCAGGACCGCATCGCCTACCTGGACGCCCACATCCGCGCCCTGCACACCGCCATGGAGGCCGGTGTGGACGTGCGCGGCTACTTCGTGTGGTCCCTGATGGACAACTTCGAGTGGGCCGAGGGCTATCGGCGCCGCTTCGGCCTGGTGCACGTCGATTACGAGACGCTGAAGCGCACGCCCAAGGCCTCCTACCACTGGTTCCGGGACGTGCTCCGGGCGCAGAGATGACGGCGCGGAGATGACCACCGTCAGCGCCTCGGCAGCCCTGGCCGAGCCCGTCGAACCGGTCGGCCGGGGCTGGACGGCGGCGCTCTCGCTGGCCAACGGGGCGATCTGGGTCGGCTGGTTCGGCCCGTTGCAGATCCTGCTCGCCTCCCAGGCGAAGGACTTCGCGCCCGGCTCCGGGATGTCCAAGGAGACCATGCTGGCCTGGGTGACCGGGGTCGGCGCGGTGGTCTCCCTGCTCGCCAACCCGCTCTTCGGCGCCCTGTCCGACCGTACGACCGCCCGCCCGGGCCGCCGTACGCCGTGGATCGTGGCCGGGGCGGCGGGCGGGGCGCTGTCCCTGCTGCTGCTCGCGCGGGCGGGCGGGGTGTGGTCCATGGCCATGGGCTGGTGCCTGGTGCAGCTCACGCTGAACGCGGCGTTCGCGGCGGTGACGGCGGCCGTGCCGGACCGGGTGCCCCGGCTCCAGCGGGGCGCGGTGGGCGGCTGGCTGGGGGCGGCGCAGATCCTGGGCGTGGTCGGCGGCACGGGACTTGCGACCGTGGCGGGCGGGACCGGGGCCGGGTATGCGGCGTGCGCGGTGTTCACGGTGGTGGGGGTGCTGCCGTACGTGCTGCGCTACGACGACCTGCGGCTGCCGCCGGAGGACCGCCCGCCGTGGGCCTGGCGAAGCTTCGTCGCGGGTTTCTGGCTGAGCCCGCGCCGGTATCCCGACCTCGGCTGGGCCTGGCTCACCCGGTTCCTGATCAACCTCAGCAATGCGCTGGTGCTGCTGTACCTGCTGTACTACCTCCGCGACCGGCTGCACCGCCCCGACCCGGACCAGGGCGTGCTCGTGCTGACGGCGGTCAACAGCCTGACGCTGATGGCGACGGTCGTGGCGGGCGGCCTCTGGTCGGACCGGGTGGGCCGGCGCAAGCCGTTCGTCGTCTGGTCGGGCGTGCTGATGGCGGTGGCGACGGCGGCCCTGGCCGGCTGGCAGACCTGGCCCGGCGCGGTCGTGGCGGCGGCCGTCCTGGGCGTCGGCTTCGGCGTGTTCACCTCGGTCGACTTCGCGCTGATGACGGACGTCCTGCCGAGGGCGCTGGACCGGGGCAAGGACCTGGGTGTCATCAACGTGGCCAACGCCCTGCCCCAGGTGGCCGCCCCCGCGCTGGCCGCGCCGATCGTGACCTACCTGGGCGGCTACCGGGTGCTGTACCTGGTGGCGGCGGTGATCGGGCTGGCGGGGGCGGTGCTGGTGGGGCGGATCAGGGGAGTCGACTAGGCGGCCCGGGCCGACCGGAGGCTCAGAGGGCTCCGGCGTCGCGGGCGGCCCAGACACTCGGGTGGAGGGGCCGGAATCCGAGGTCCCGGCGGATCCTCTGCGTGGACATGATCCCCAGCCACGGGTCGGGGTCGGTCCGGGTGTGCAGGTCGGCGGGCGGCTCGACGCCGTTGAGCTGGTGCAGTTCGACCGCCGTGACGGGGGCGTCGTCGGCGATGTTGTAGACCGGGCCGCTCACCGCCGGTGCGTACAGCAGGCGCAGCAGTCCCTGGGCGACGTCGGCGTGGTGGCCCATGTGCAGCCGCTGGGTGGACGCCCAGTGCGCGGCCCAGCGCAGGGACTGGGCGAGGTGCGGGTCGCCCTCGCCGTAGACGAAGGGCAGCCGGGCCACCCGGACCTCCATGCCCTCCAGCGCGAGCAGTTCCCGTTCGGCCGCCGCCTTGGCCTCGGGATAGGCGCCCCACATCGCGCCGCCGGGCCGGGTCTCGTCGTCCTCGGTCAGCGGGCGCCCCCGCCCGACGCCGTACACCAGCCCCGTGCTGACCTGCACGAAGCGCCGCACGCCCGAGGCGAGTGCGGCGCGGCCCAGCGACACGGCCGCGTCCCGGTTGACGGCCCACGCCTCCTCGTCCGGCACCCCGCGGAAGGACGCCGCGATGTTCACGACCGCGTCCACCCCGGCGAGCGCCTTGCCGAGCGTCTCGTCGTCCCGCAGATCGCCGACCGCGACCTGGGCGCCCAGCTCCGCGAAGGCCTCGCCGCGCGGCGCGTCCCGCACCAGGACCCGTACCTGCTCGCCGGGCTGCAGCTGCGCCAGCAGCCTCGGCACGAAGCGCCGGCCGACCTGTCCCGTGGTGCCCGTCACCAATGTCAGCATCTTCTGCTCCTCTCGACCTGGTGCCACCACTGTCGGACCGTGTCGCGCCGGCTGGGAGAGACCTCCCGATCAGGGGACCGGCACTCCCTGGATAACTCCTGCGCGCTGCCCCACCCTGAAGAGGTGAACCGAGCCGAACTCGCCGACTTCCTGCGCCGTGGCCGTGCCCGCCTGGACCCGGCCGACGTGGGCCTCCCGCCCGGCGCCCGCCGCCGTACCCCGGGCCTGCGGCGGGAGGAGGTGGCGTCGCTGGCCGGCATGTCGGCCGACTACTACACCCGGCTGGAACAGTGCCGGGGCCCGCGCCCGTCCCGGCAGATGCTCACGGCACTGGCCCGGGCGCTGCGCCTGACCGACGACGAGCGGGACCACCTCTTCCACCTGGCGGGCGAGGAGCCGCCCCGCCGGGAGGCGGTCTCCACCCACGTCCGGCCCGGGCTGCTGCTGGTCCTGGACCGGCTGCACGACGCGCCGGCGCTGGTGGTGACGGACTGCGGGGAGGTTCTGGCGCAGAACGCGATGTCCAGGGCTCTCTCAGGCGACGCGCTGGCCCGCCCGCCGCGCGCACGCAACCTGGTCCGCCGCTTCTTCCTGGACCCCGCGGGGCGCGACCTCTTCCCACCGGAGGACGTGCCGGACCACGCCCGCCAGCACGTGGCGAACCTGCGCGCGGTGGCCGCCGCCCGCCCCGACGACCCCGAGCCGGCCGCCCTGGTGGCCGAACTCCGCGCCGGCAGCGAGGAGTTCGCCCGCCTCTGGGAGCAGCACGAGGTGGCGGTACGACGCAGCACGACGAAGCGTTTCCGGCACCCGGTGGTCGGCCTCCTCGAACTCGACTGCGAGGTCCTCCTGACCGACGACCACCGCCACCACCTCATCCTCCACACGGCCCGCCCGGGCACGGAGTCGTACGAGCGGCTGCAGTTGCTGCGGGTGGTGGGGCTGCAGGACATGACCCCGCGGGGTGCCGTCGGTTAGAACCCGAGCCTGCGCAGCTGCTTCGGGTCGCGCTGCCAGTCCTTCGCCACCTTCACATGCAGGTCCAGGAAGACCGGTGTCCCGAGGAGTGCCTCGATGTGCTTGCGGGACTTGATGCCGACCTCCTTCAGGCGCTTGCCCTTGGGGCCGATGATGATGCCCTTCTGGCTGGGGCGCTCGATGTAGACGTTGGCGTGGATGTCCAGCAGGGGACGGTCCGCGGGGCGGTCCTCACGCGGGAGCATCTCCTCCACGACCACGGCGATGGAGTGCGGCAGTTCGTCGCGGACGCCCTCCAGCGCCGCCTCGCGGATGAGTTCCGCGATCATGACCTGCTCGGGCTCGTCCGTGAGGTCGCCCTCGGGGTAGAGGGCCGGGCCCTCGGGGAGGAGGGGGATGAGGAGGTCGGCCAGGAGATCCACCTGCTTGGCGCCGACCGCCGACACCGGCACGATCTCCGCCCACTCGATGCCCAGGTCCTTGCCCAGCTGGTCGATGGCGATCAGCTGCTCGGCGAGGGTCTTGGAGTCGACCAGGTCCGTCTTGGTGACGATCGCGACCTTCGGGGTCTTCCTGATCCCGGCCAGCTCCTTGGCGATGAAGCGGTCACCGGGTCCGATCTTCTCGTTCGCCGGCAGGCAGAAGCCGATCACGTCGACCTCGGCCCAGGTCGTACGGACCACGTCGTTCAGGCGCTCGCCGAGCAGCGTGCGCGGCTTGTGGAGCCCCGGGGTGTCCACCAGGATCAGCTGGGCGTCGGGCCGGTGCACGATCCCCCGTACCGTGTGCCGCGTGGTCTGCGGCTGGTTCGCGGTGATCGCCACCTTCTGCCCGACCAGAGCGTTCGTGAGGGTGGACTTGCCCGCGTTGGGACGGCCCACGAAGCAGGCGAAGCCGGCGCGGTGGACGGTCTCGGCCGGCTCTTCGGATGACGGGGTACGAACGCTCATGGCGTTCATTGTCCCTGATCCACAGGACCCCGCCGTACCAGCGGTGCGCACCGCCCCTCCCGGTGAGGTTCCGGAAACCCGCACGCAACGAAACGTCACGGAAACACACCCGTACGCAACCGGAAACGCGCACCGGTGACCCTCTGACGAGCCCGCAGACCCGTTGGAGACGCCCGTGACCCTCGCCGCCGCGCACGTCGACACCGGCGACACCGCCTGGCTGCTCGCCGCGACCGCCCTCGTCCTGCTGATGACCCCGGGCCTGGCCCTGTTCTACGGCGGCATGGTCCGCACGAAGAGCGTCCTCAACATGCTGATGATGAGCTTCGTGTCGATCGCCCTGGTCACGGTGGTCTGGCTGGTGGCCGGCTACTCCCTCGCCTTCGGCGACGACGCGTTCGGCGGGCTCATCGGCGGGCTCCACCACGCCGGCATGGCGCACATCACCCCGGGCAGCGTGCACGGCACCGTCCCCACCGCCCTGTTCGCCACCTTCCAGCTCACCTTCGCGATCATCACGGCCGCCCTGATCAGCGGCGCGGTCGCCGACCGTACGAAATTCTCGGCGTGGCTGGTCTTCGTCCCGGTGTGGACCCTGCTCGTATACGTTCCGGTCACCCACTGGGTGTGGGGCCCCGGCGGCTGGATCGCCGGCAGGCTCGGCGCGCTCGACTTCGCGGGCGGTCTGCCCGTCGAGATCACCTCCGGCGCCTCCGGTCTCGCCCTGTGCCTGGTCCTCGGGCCCCGGCTGGGCTTCAAGAAGGACGCCATGCGCCCGCACAACCTGCCCATGGTGATCCTCGGCGCCGGTCTGCTCTGGTTCGGCTGGTTCGGCTTCAACGCGGGCTCCGCGCTCGGCGCGAACGGCCTCGCCGCGGCGGCCTTCCTCAACACCCTCGCCGCCGGCTGCACCGGCCTGCTCGGCTGGCTCTTCGTCGAACAGAAGCGGGACGGACATCCCACCACCCTCGGCGCCGCCTCCGGCGCGGTGGCCGGTCTCGTCGCGATCACGCCCTCCTGCGGCACGGTCTCCCTGCTCGGCGCGCTGATCGTCGGCCTCGCCGCCGGTGTCGTCTGCTCCTACGCGGTCAGCTGGAAGTTCAGACTGAACTACGACGACTCCCTGGACGTCGTCGGCGTCCACCTGGTCGGCGGCATCATCGGCACCCTGCTGATCGGCCTGTTCGCCGAGAAGGCGATGACCGGCGCCGCGGAGGGACTGTTCTACGGCGGCGGACTCGCCCCGCTCGGCAGGCAGCTGCTCGCCGTGGTGGTCGTGGCCGGCTACGCCTTCGCGGTGACGTACGGCCTCGGCAAACTGCTCGACAGGGCGATGGGCCTGCGCGCGAGCGAGGAACAGGAGCACACCGGCCTGGACCTTACGGTGCACGCCGAGACGGCCTACGATCACGGGGTCCTGGGCCACGGCGCCCCGGTAACCCACTCCGTCCTCACCGGCACCAGCACGCAGAAGGTCGACACCCAGGCATGAAGCTCATCACCGCGATCGTCAAGCCGTACCGTCTGGACGCGGTCAAGACCGCCCTGCAGGAGCTGGGGGTGCACGGTCTGACCGTGACCGAGGCGAGCGGCTACGGCCGTCAGCGCGGCCACACCGAGGTGTACCGGGGCGCCGAGTACCGCGTCGACCTGGTGCCGAAGGTGCGCATCGAGGTCGTCGTGGAGGACGCCGACGCCGACCCCGTGATCGACGCGATCGTCAGGGCCGCGCAGACGGGGAAGATCGGGGACGGGAAGGTGTGGGCCGTACCCGTGGAGACGGTCGTACGCGTGCGGACCGGCGAACGCGGCCCCGACGCGCTCTGACCAGCAGCATCCCGACCGCCGCGCCCGCGGCGAACACCAGCGCCGCGACCAGCCACGGCAGCGCGAGGAAGGAGGCGCTCGCCGACTGCCGGGTGCCGGGCGCGCTCGCGGTCAAGGTCACGTCGGCCCGGTCGAGTTGGGGAGCGCCGGACCAGGTCTCGGTGAGCCGGACCCGCTGTCCCGGCAGCAGCTCGGACGGCACCCGGGTCAGCTCGCGGTCGAGCAGCGTACGGCCGAACAGCCCGCGTGCCTTCAGCTCCACCTTCGGGTCGAGGGTGACGTTCCCGGTGTTGTGCAGGGTGTAGGAGACGGTCGCCGTGCCGGTGCCGAGCCCCGGGATCAGGGGCTGGTGGTGGCTGATGTGCAGCTGCCCGACGGAGAGCGCGGGCAGCGTGGGCCCGCTCACCCGGAGGTAGACGCGGGCGCCGACGGCCCGCTGCACCCCGAGGGCCAAGGAGCCGCTGCCGGGGTCGACCCGCTCGTCGAGGGCGACGATCGCGCCGGGGTGGTCACCGGGCTCGGCCCCGTCCGGGACGTGCAGCGTGAACGGCACGGTGACGGTCCCGTGTCCCGGTACGGTGATCCGCGACCTCGCGGGCTTCGCCCAGGCGCCCACCCCGAGCATCCGCTCCGTCAGCGTGCGTACGGCGAAACCGCCGTCCCGGGCGGTGTTGTAGGCGTCGGCCGCGTAGAGGCGGAAGGTGAGCGGCCCGCCGGTCCTGTTCTGGACGGCGACCTGGTCGGTGAGGGTCTGGCCGGGGTCGGCTGAGAGGTAGAAGTAGGGCCGCGCGGCGATCTTCGAGGCGACCGGGTAGACGGACCAGCTGCCGTTGTCGGCGGCGTGGGCGGGCGTGGCCTGCCATGCCAGCATCAGGCCCAGGAGGAGGACGTACAGCTTGCGCATGGGTGCGGACCCCCGCGGAGGAGTGACGAAGGAACGGGCGGGTGCGGACGCCCGCACGCTCAGCTGAGCGTCAGCGTGAGCACGCCGGAGTACGCGCCCGGAGGCGTGAACGCCGGTACGTCCAGGGAGAGTCCGGCGTCGACGGTGAACTGACCGCCGGTGAGCGTGCCGTCGGGGGTCTGTGCCAGGGTCGCCCCCGAGGAGCCCACGGCGCCCGCCGAGCCGACCTTGCAGGTGCTGGGGCTGCCCGCCTTGGTCGCGCACGCGGGCGTCCAGCTCAGCTTCCCGGCGTCGATCTTGCCGCCGGGACCGGTGAAGTCGGTGACCTTGCCGGTCAGGGACCAGCCCGCGGGCCCGCCGCGGAAGTCCTGCACGGTCACGGTCTGGAGCTTGCCGGCCGAGGCCCCGCCCTTGCCGAAGTCGACCGCCGACAGTGCGACGGAGTCCCCGGCCTGGGACATGGACAGCGTGCCCGCCTTGACGGTGGTCGTCAGCTTCTGACTCCCCGGCGGGACGGGCGAGTTGTCGTTGACGGCGTAGGCCGCGGGGCCGGCGCCCTTGTCCGCGCTCCAGGAGGCGCCCTCGTAGGCCACGATCCCGGTCGTCGCCTTGTCCTTGACGACGAGGGAACCGCTGAAGGAACCCTGCGCGTCGGCCGTGACCGTGGCGGTGTCCGCGGTCTGGGTGGCCCCGGACCGCCCGGCCAGGGTCACGGTGGCGCCCGGCGTGAAGTTGCTGCCGGTGACGGTAACACCGGCGCCCGGGTCACCCGAGGCCGAACTCAGCGAGATGGCCCGGGTGTTGGCCGGGGTCCCGTCGGTCGCCGTGACGGTCTGCGACACCGGTGCGGGCGGGTTGGTGACCGTGCAGGGGGTGTCCAGCTCGAGGACGTAGCTGGTGTGGATGTTGTAGTCGCCGGGCGAGAGGGTGATCTGCCCGGCCTTGGTGACGGTGAACGTGCCGGTCATGGAGAAGGACGGGAAGGCGGCCTTCCCCGGCACCGGCGGGTTCTTCTTCGGCCCGGCGACGGTCACGTCCCCCGTCTGGGCGCCGCCGAGGGTCACCTTCCCGGTCGGGGTCATGATGTCGGCGGGCAGGGCGAGGTCGGTGGGGTTACTGGCGGCGGCGGTGACCACCGTGTACGTGACGGTGACGGTGTCGCCGACCTTGGGGGTGGCGTTGTCCACCGACACGTTGGCGGTCGTGGTGCCGTCGATCGGCGGGATGCCCGCGACGGCGGGCGGGATGCAGTGCGTGGCGAAGTCCACGTTCGTGCCGGCGGCACCGGCCGGACAGGCCAGCGCGCCGCCCGCGGTGACCGCGAGCGCGGTCGCCCCGAACAGGGACGCCCAGCGCCACCGTCGGGATCTTCGTGGTCTTGGGGGTGTCGAACCCATGGGGCCCCCTCCTGAGGGTTGCGGGCGCAGCGGCTCATCTGCGCCGACAGGGGGCATTGATGTGGAGCCGGGGTGAGAAGTCAATGGAGATGCCGCAGAAATCTGACGGATCATCAGTTTCTGCGGCATCCGGAACACAACGCTCAGTTCAGTCAGTCGAAGACGAAGGGGCCGGGCGCCTGCGGACCGTTCGCCGTACAGGTCACGGTGACCCCGAAGATCACCATCTTCAGCGAGCCGCCGTAGGCGTCCAGGCTGTCACCGGAGGCGACGGTGCCGGGGAGCGGGCCGACGCTGACGGCGTCGCCGGTGTTCATGGCGGGGTTCTTGGTCCCGCTGAACACCACTGATCCGCCGCCGGCCTTGGCCAGGGTGAGGGTGGAGGAGATGGAGTCCTGCGCGACCGCGACCGGCGCGGTGATCGCGGAGGAGGTGAGGGTGATGGTGGCCGAGGTGCCGCTCTGGGTGGCGGTGAGCGTGGCCGCTCCGCCGCCGAAGATGCCGCAGCTCGCGGTGATGGTCGCCGACTGTGGGGTGACGGCGGCCGCGGAGGGCGCGAAGGCGAGACCGGTGACCGCGAGGGCCCCGGCGGCCAGTGCCGCACCCATTGCCGTGCGCTTGCCTCTCATGGGGATCCGCTTCCCTTCCCTGTGGGGAGTGCGATGTGGGGGGACACCGACGGGCGGGAGGCCTGCGCAGGAGGTACGGCACACTGCGTCGGCGGTGCGGATCTGACGGCCCGTCGGAAACGTACGGCTCCATTGATGCGCGAGTGCAGGACGACGACAAGGTTGAATTCCGGCCGACCTTTCGTTCGGCCGGTCCTTCGGTGCGTCAGCCGGCGGAAACGGTCACCCGCACCACACCGTCGACCCCGGCCAGCAACACCGGCGTCCCCGCACCCCCGAGGTCGGCGACCGCGGCCAGGTCCTCGCCCGGCACGGACTCCGCCTCACTCACCACAGCCGCCGCCTCCAGCGATGTCGCACCGGACGCCACCGCCATGGCGACGGCCGTCCGCAGCGCGCTCAGCCGCAGCGAGGGCAGCGCGACCGACCCGGCGACATAGGTGCGCCCGGTCTCGTCCCGTACGGCCGCCCCCTCCGGCACACCGTTGCGGGCCCGCGCGGAACGGGCCAGGGTCACGATCTTGCGGTCCTCGGGGTCAAGCGCGTTGCTCTCGGTCATGCCCAGAGCATACGAAGGCCGGGCGTGTTCACCCCGCCACGGGGTACATCGCGCCCCGCCGCCCCTCGGGAGAGGCCAGCCACTCCAGCTTCGCCGCGGTGTTCGCCTCGTCCAGCGGAGTGTGCAGCACGATCATCAGATCGGGCCGGACCGGCACCTTCATCACCGTCGACTCCACCACCAGCAGCCCGACCAGCGGATGCTCCAGCTCCTTGCGGATCTGCCCCTGGTCCTCGATGTCCCGCTCGGCCCACATCGCCCGGAACTCGGCGCTGGCCTCGCTCACCTCGGCGAGCACCGCCCGGAACCCCTCGTCGTCCGGCCGCGCCGCACACGCCGCCCGGAACTGCGCCACGACCGTCCGCGCGTTCTGCTCCCAGCTGTGGCTGCGCGACCGGTACAGCGGGTCGACGAAGAAGTCGACGAGACAGTTCTGCGTGATGTCCGGCCGCATGCCGAGCACGATCGCGGCCGCGTCGTTGTACATCACGCAGTTGTAGTACACGTCCATGATGTGCGCCGGATACGGCATCCAGGTGTCGATCAGCCGCCGCAGCCCGTCGCACATGTCCCGCTTCTCCGGGGCGACTTCGGGCGCCGGCGGGTTCATCCCGGCCAGCAGGTACAGATGCCGGCGCTCGGCGTCGCTCAGCCGCAGCACCCGGGCGACCGCGTCGAGCACCTGCGGGGAGACGGAGATCTCCCGCCCCTGCTCCAGCCACTGGTACCAGGAGGCGCCCACACCGGCGAGCACCGCGACCTCCTCCCGGCGCAGTCCGGGCGTACGGCGCCGGCCGCCGCCCACGGGCAGCCCGGCCTCCTCGGGGCTGACCCGGGCCCGCCGGCTCATCAGGAACTCACGCAGCTCGTTGCGCCGTTCACTCCTCATCGCCTCAGCAGCAGGCACGTACCGCTCCTCCCCCGTCGGGCTGGTCCCCGTCGTGTCTGGTGGTGCCACCACCACCATAAGTTCCGACTCCCCACCGGTATTCCGCTCGCCCGAAGCTCTTGCCATGGCGATCGACACCACCACCCAGACCACCACCTCCACGGGCACACCGCTCGACACCCCCCGGCCACCCCGGTTGTCGACGCGTGACAAGCTCGTCCTGTTCGTCCTGTGCGCCGCCCAGTTCATGGTCGCGCTGGACTTCTCCGTCCTGAACGTGGCCCTTCCCGAACTCGGCACCGACCTCGGCATGAGCCGCTCGGCCCTGCAATGGGCGGTCACCGCGTTCGCGCTCCCCTCCGGCGGCTTCCTGCTCCTCTTCGGCCGCATCGGCGACCTGTACGGCCGCCGGAAGCTGTTCCTCACCGGCCTCGCCCTGTTCGGCGCGGCCTCGCTGCTGGCCACCCTGGCCTGGGACCCGGCGTCCTTCCTGGCCGGACGGGCGCTGCAGGGCCTCGGCGCGGCGGCGATCGTCCCGACGGCCATGTCCCTGCTGACCACCACGTTCCCGGAGGGCCCGGCGCGCGACCGCGCCCTCGGTATCGCCGGCACGGTGATGTCGCTGGGCTACACGGTCGGCATGGTCGCCGGCGGGATGCTGACCGACGCGCTCGGCTGGCGCTCCACGATGGCCCTGCTCACCGTGTCCGCGCTGATCGTGCTGCCGCTGGCCCCGGGCCTGCTGCCGGAGTCGCGCACCCCGGAGCGTCCGCGCCTGGACGTGCCCGGCGCGGTCACCGTCACCACCGGCCTGCTGTCCCTGATCTACGCCCTGTCCACGGCCGCCGACCACGGCTTCGGCCGCGCCGACGTCGTCACGGGCCTGATCGCCGGCGTGCTCCTGCTGACCGCGTTCACGGTCGTCGAGTCCCGTACGGCCGCCCCGCTCGTCTCCCTGCCGATGCTGCGCCGCCGCACGGTGGCCTGGGGGAACCTGGGCGGCCTGGTCACCTTCTCGATGATGTCCACCGTCATCTTCGTCCTGACCCTGTACCTCCAGGAGATCCTGCGCCTGTCGGCCTTCGAGACCGGCCTGGTCTTCGGCGTCCAGGGCGTGCTGTCGGCCATCGCCGGCACCCTCGCCCCGAAGGTGATCGGCCGCGTCGGCGCCCGCCGCACCCTGGTCGGCTCGCTGACCGGCCAGGGCGCGCTGATCGCGACGCTGCTCCTGCTGAACTCCCACGTCTGGTCGGTCTGGCTCGCCACGGCGGCCGTCTCCGTGGCCAGCATGTTCCACCTGGGCGCGATCATCTCGTACGGCCTGACCGTCACCTCCGGTGTCCCGGACCAGGAGCAGGGCCTGGCCACCGGTCTGGTGACCTCCACCCAGCAGGTCGGCATCACGGTCGGCATCCCGCTGCTGGGCGTCCTGGCCACCACCTCCGGCGACCTGCTGACCGGCGTCCACACGGTCCTCGCCCTGGACGCCGCGATCGTCCTCGCCGCCGCCGTCCTGGTCGGACTGGGCCTGCGCGGGCGTCGGTCCAGGGCCTGAACGATCCCGCTCCGCGCGGCCGTGCACACCACACGGCCGCGCGCGGCGTACGGGGTCACGGCCACGGATGCACGGCTCCTACGGCCGGTCCAGCCGCAGCCGCTCCGCCCTCGGCAGCCCCGCGACGACAAGGTCGTACGAGTCCTCGATCAGCTCTTTCACCAGCCGCTCGGGCAGCCCGCCGTCCACCGTCACGGTGTTCCAGTGCCGTTTGTTCATGTGGTACCCGGGGACGATCAGCCCCTCGTGCTCGGCGCGCAGCCGGACCGCGTCCTCCGGATCGCACTTGAGGTTGACCGTCAGGGGCCGCGCACCCAGGTTCGTCAGGGCGAACAGCTTGCCCAGCACCTTGAAGACCGAGGTGTCCGGGTTGAACGGGAAGTCCTCCTCGGTGGCGTCGAAGGACAGACAGAAGGCGCGCAGTTCCTCGGGCGTCACTCGGGTTGCGCCTCCTCGGCGGCCGGCACGGGGACGGGTTCCACCAGGACCGTCACGATCTTGTTCCGGCGGCCGGCCGCGGCCTCCGCGGTCAGCTTCAGCCGGCGCTCGTCGGGCAGCTCGACCTCGGCGGACGCGCCCGCGATGGGCACCCGGCCGAGGGCCTTGGCGAGCAGTCCGCCGACGGTCTCCACGTCCTCGTCGTCGTACTCCTCCAGGCCGTACAGCTCGCCGAGGTCGGTGATGTCCAGGCGGGCGGTGACCCGGTAACGGTCGTCGCCGAGTTCGACGACGGGCGGGAGTTCGCGGTCGTACTCGTCGGTGATCTCGCCGACGATCTCCTCGAGGATGTCCTCGATGGTGACGATGCCGGCGGTGCCGCCGTACTCGTCGATGACGACGGCCACGTGGTTGCGTTCCTTCTGCATCTCGCGCAGCAGGTCACCGGCGTTCTTGGTGTCCGGCACGAAGGCGGCGGGCCGCATGGCGGTGGAGACCAGGTCGCTCTCCGCCTCCCGGCTGATGTGCGTCTTGCGGACCAGGTCCTTCAGATACACGATCCCGACGATGTCGTCCTCGCTCTCACCCGTGACCGGGATCCGGGAGAACCCGGAGCGCAGGGCCAGGGTGAGGGCCTGCCGGATGGTCTTGAAGCGCTCGATGGTGACCAGGTCGGTGCGCGGCACCATGACCTCGCGGACGAGCGTGTCGCCCAGTTCGAAGACCGAGTGCACCATGCGGCGCTCCTCGTCCTCGATCAGCGACTCCTTCTCGGCGAGGTCGACCAGCGCGCGCAGCTCGGCCTCGGAGGCGAACGGGCCGCGCCGGAAGCCCTTGCCCGGGGTGAGGGCGTTACCGATGAGGATGAGCAGGGAGGGGATCGGCCCCATGATCCGGGCCAGCGGCAGCAGCACGTACGCCGCCACGGTCGAGGTGTTGAGGGGGTGCTGGCGGCCGATGGTCCGCGGGGACACCCCCACGGCGACGTACGACACCAGGACCATGACCCCGATGGCGACCAGCAGGGCCTGCCAGGTGGCGCTGAACGCCTCCAGGCACGCGTAGGTCACCAGGGTCGCGGCCGCCATCTCGCAGGCGACGCGGACCAGCAGGGCCACGTTCAGATAGCGGGTGGGGTCCGCGGCGACCTGGGCCAGCTTCGCGCTGCCGCGGCGGCCGGACTTGACGGCCTCCTCGGCGCGGAAACTGGACATCCGGGCGAGGCCCGCCTCCGCACAGGCGGCGAGCCAGGCGACGACGACCAGCGCGATCGCGCCGACCACGATCTGCGGAGACATACGGCCCGCTTACGAGACGGTCGGCGCCGGGGACGGCCCGGTCAGCCCGCGCTCGGCCCGCCAGCCGTCCACGATGGCGGCCTGGAGCCCGAACATCTCCGCCTTCTCGTCCGGCTCCTCGTGGTCGTAGCCGAGCAGGTGCAGCACCCCGTGGACGGTGAGCAGCTGGAGCTCCTCGTCCATGGAGTGCTGCGTCGCGGCTTCCGCGCCCTGCTTGGCGGCGACCTCCGGGCACAGCACGATGTCGCCGAGCAGCCCCTGCGGCGGCTCCTCGTCGTCCTTGGACGGCGGCCGGAGCTCGTCCATCGGGAACGACATGACATCGGTGGGACCCGGCAGATCCATCCACTGGATGTGCAGCTGCTCCATGGCGTCGGCGTCCACGACGATCACCGAGAGCTCGGACAGCGGGTGGATGCGCATCCGCGCGAGCGCGTAGCGGGCGATGTCGAGGATCGCCTGCTCGTCGACCTCGGTACCGGACTCGTTGTTGACGTCGATCGACATGGTCGTGCTGGTCTACTTCCCCTTGGAGCCCTTGGCACCGGACTTGCCGCGGCCGCCCTTGTGGGTGCCGTTCTCGGTGCCGTACTTGCTGTCGTACAACTCGTACGCGTCGACGATACGGCCCACCAGCTTGTGCCGTACGACATCGTGGGACGACAGCCGGGAGAAGTGGACGTCCTCGACGCCCTCCAGGATCTCCTGCACCTGCCGCAGACCGCTCTTGGTGCCGTTCGGCAGGTCGACCTGCGTCACGTCACCGGTGATCACGATCTTCGAGTCGAAACCGAGGCGGGTGAGGAACATCTTCATCTGCTCGGGGCTCGTGTTCTGGGCCTCGTCCAGGATGATGAAGGCGTCGTTGAGCGTGCGGCCACGCATGTACGCGAGCGGCGCGACCTCGATCGTCCCCGCCGCCATCAGCCGCGGGATGGAGTCCGGGTCGAGCATGTCGTGCAGCGCGTCGTACAGCGGGCGCAGATAGGGGTCGATCTTCTCGTAGAGCGTGCCCGGCAGGAACCCGAGCCGCTCCCCCGCCTCCACCGCCGGCCGGGTGAGGATGATCCGGTTGACCTGCTTGGACTGCAGGGCCTGCACGGCCTTGGCCATGGCCAGGTAGGTCTTGCCGGTACCGGCGGGCCCGATGCCGAACACGATGGTGTGCTTGTCTATCGCGTCGACGTACCGCTTCTGGTTGAGGGTCTTCGGGCGGATCGTCCGGCCTCGCGAGGACAGGATGTTCTGCGTCAGCACCTGAGCCGGGGTCTCGGGGCCGTCGCTCGTCCCGTTCTCGCTCGCCTTGAGCATGGCGATCGAGCGTTCCACTGCGTCCTCCGTCATCGGCTGCCCGGTGCGGAGCACCAGCATCATCTCGTCGAACACGCGCGAGATCAGAGCGACGTCGGCCGGGTCGCCGACCGCGCTGATCTCGTTGCCCCGGACATGTATGTCGGCCCCCGGGAAGGCCTTCTCGATCACACGCAGGAGGGAGTCGCCGGAACCCAGCACGGTCACCATGGGGTGCTGGGCGGGGACGGTGAACTGCGCTCTCGCCTGCTCCTGCGCGGGGGTGGTGTGAGCTGTGGGTGTCTGTGTCATGGGCCGGCTCTGAAGGCCTGCGGTTCCTCCTCATCACGGCCGCGTAGCTGAGGGCGGCCTCGCGCTTCCAGAGTACGACGGTGCACAGACAAGCCCGTAGGACTTTTCACCGGGCCGCTTCTCAGCCGGTCGGCCGCTGATCGTCAGCTGGACCGGCGGAACCCGATGGTGGGCACGGCACGGCGCAACGGCCACGGCCGGTCCAGTTCCTCCGGAACCAGCGCGTCCAGGAAGCCGTACCTGCGAAGCGCCGCGGGGTCCTGCCCCGGCACCGACTGCACCCGCCGCCACCACGCCCCGATCTCCGACCACCCCGGCGCCGACAGCGACCCCCCGAACTCCTGCACCGACAGCGCCGCCGTGAGCCCGGCGAAGGCCAGCCGGTCCGCCAGCGGCCACCCCGCCAGCGACCCCGTCACGAACCCGGCGACGAACACGTCCCCCGCCCCCGTCGGGTCCAGCGCCTCCACGGCGATGGCCGGCACCTCCGCCGCCTCCCCCGTCCGCCGGTCCACGGCGTACGCCCCCTCCGCCCCCAGGGTCACCACGGCCACCGGCACATGCTCGGTCAGGGCGTGCGCGGCCAGCCGCGGACAGTCGGTGCCCGTGTACCGCTTCGCCTCCTCCGCGTTCGGCAGGAACGCCTCGCAGTGCTCCAGATCGGTGAGTCCGGCGAGATCCCACGCCCCGGTGTCGTCCCAGCCGACGTCGGCGAAGATCCGGGTCCCGTTCCGCGCGGCCTGCGCGATCCACGGCGCGCGCGTACCCGGCGTCAGTGAGGCCACGGCGGCACGCGCGCGGGGCGGGCAGGCCCGGGCCCCCTCCTGGATGAGCACGGCTTCCGGCGGCGGCTCGTGCCCGTGGGACACCATCGTCCGCTCGCCCTCGTACGCCATGGACACCGTCACCGGCGAGTGCCAGCCGGGCACGGTCCGCGAGGCCGACAGATCGATGCCCTCGCCCTGTGCGAGCGCGTCCCAGCAGTACTCGCCGTAGTGGTCGTCCCCGAAGGCCGCCGCCAGGGAGGTCCTCAGACCGAGCCGGGCCAGGGCCGTGGCCATGTTGGCGACCCCGCCGGGGCTGGACCCCATGCCCCGGGCCCAGGACTCGGTGCCGCGCACGGGCGCCGAGTCCAGACCGGTGAAGATGATGTCGAGGAAGACCGTGCCCGTCAGATGGACGTCCCAGGGCGGGTCGCCGGGCCGGCGCAGCGCGGCGAGCGGGTCGACCTGGGCCCGGCGGCGCGCGGCCTGGGTGAGGTGCTCCGGTTCCTCTCCGGTGATCGTGTGCGACGGGCTCACGGTGCGCTCCCTGGCGTGGTGCGGATCTGGCCAGTGTGCACCAATCAGCCCGTCGCGCAGGGGGTTACCAGCGGGGCATCACCGGTTGCCGCCAGCCCGGTTCGGCCACCCGCATCGCGGCCGCGTCGTCGCGGTCGCGCAGCGAGCCGTCGTCGTCGGCCCACCGCCGGTGCAGCCGGGCCAGTTCGTCCCGGTCGAGCTCGACCCCGAGACCGGGGGCGTCGGAGACCTCGGCCTTCCCGCCGCGGAAGGTGAGCCGCTCGGTCAGGACGTCCTCTGCCTGCCAGGGATAGTGCGAGTCGCACGCGTGGTGAAGTCCGGGGACGGTGGCCGCGACCTGGGTCATCGCGGCGAGGCTGATCCCCAGATGGGTGTTGGAGTGCATCGACACCCCGACCCCGAAGGCGGCGCAGATCGCGGCGAGCCGCTGGGTGTTGCGCAGTCCGCCCCAGTAGTGGTGGTCGGAGAGCACGACCTGCACGGCATCCCGCGTGAAGGCCTCCTTGATCTCCCCGAAGGTGGTCACGCACATGTTGGTGGCGAGCGGGACGTCTGTTCCCGCCGACACCTCGGCCATCGCCGGCGTGCCCAGCGTCGGGTCCTCCAGGTACTCCAGGACGTCCCCGAGTTCCTTCGCCACCTTCAGCGAGGTCTCCACCGACCAGGCGCCGTTGGGGTCGAGGCGCAGCGGATGCCCGGGGAAGGCCTCGGCGAGGGCCCGTACGGCCGCGATCTCCTCGTCGGGCGGGAAGACACCGCCCTTGAGCTTGAAGGACGTGAACCCGTGCCGCTCCTTGAACTTCCGCGCCTGCTCCACGACCCCGGCCGGATCGAGCGCGGCACCCCAGTCGTCCCGCTCGCGGGCCACGCCCTCGGGGTGGTCGGCCCACTTGTAGAACAGGTAGGCGCTGTACTCCACGGTGTCCCGCAGCCTGCCGCCGAGCAGCGCGTGCACGGGCAGCCCGAGCGCCTTGCCCTGGGCGTCCAGGCAGGCGACCTCGAAGGCGGACAGCACCGACAGCCGCAGCTTGTCGGCGCTCTGCACCCCGCGCAGCCCGCCGGCGTCCACCTCGCCCTGGACGCGGGACTCGTCCACGCCGAGGTCGATCGCGAACAGTCCGTTCACATCCATGACCGAGCGCCCGGTGAGCCGGTCGGCCAGCGGACGGGCCAGTTCCAGGTACTTGGTGTCGCCGTAGGTCTCGCCGAGGCCGGTGATCCCGTCGGCGGTGACGAGCTCCACGATCAACCGCGGGGTGTACGGCTGGTGCACGCCCTGGGTGTTGAGCAGCGGCGGGTCGGCGACCAGGATCGGCGTCAGCCGTACCTCGGCGATGGTCAGGTCACGGGTCACAGGGAGGCTCCTACGAGGTCGAGTCCGGCGGCGAGCAGAGCCTTGAGGTCGGCGAGGTCGGCGGGTGCGGGGTCGGTGAGCGGGGCGCGCACGGGTCCGACGCGCTGCCCGCGCAGCCGGGCCGCCGCCTTCACCAGGGACACGGCGTATCCGGGGGCGCGGTCGCGGAGTTCCACGAACGGGACGTAGAAGTCGCGCAGCAGCTTGTCGGCGGTCCCGTGGTCGGCGTCCCGCAGGGCGGCGAAGAAGGCGCCGGCGATCTCGGGGGCGAAGGCGTGCACGGCGGAGGAGTAGGCGGGGACGCCGACGGTGGCGTAGGCGCGGGCCTGGATCTCGGCGGTGGCGGCGCCGTTGAAGAAGAGGAAGCCGTCGGGGGCGGCGAGGGTGAGGCGCTGGAGCCGGTCGAGGTCGCTGTGGCCGTCCTTGAGGCCGATGACGTGCGGGATGCGCGCGATCTGCCTCAACGCGTCGGCGGAATAGGCGACTTGGCCGCGCTGGTAGGCGATCAGCGGCAGCCGGGTGCGTTCGGCGAGCCGCTCCAGCTGGGCGGCGAGGCCGTCCTGCGGGGCGTCGACCAGGTAGTGCGGCAGTACGAGCAGGGCGTCGGCGCCGGCCTCCTCGGCGATCCGCGCGAACCGGGCGGCCTGCGCCCAGCCGTACCCGGTCCCGGCCACGACCGGCACCCGGCCGGCGGCCTCCTCGACGGTGACGGCGACGACGGTCCGGTACTCCTCCTCGTCCAGCGAGAAGAACTCCCCGGTGCCGCAGGCCGGGAAGACGGCGCCGGGCCCGGCGGCGAGCCGGCCGGCGACATGGGCGCGCAAGCCGCCGGGATCGAGGGAGCCGTCGTCGTGGAACGCGGTGAGCGGGAAGGACAGCACCCCGCGCGCCATCCCCTCCCGCAGCCGCCGCGCCACACCCTCGGGACTCGGATCGCCGCCCACCTGATCATCTCCCCTTGTGAATGACGTCTACATATGAGAACGAGTGTAGCCCCGTCTACCCGGGCCCACGCTCAGCAAACCGAAAAGTGACACAGATCGCACCGCCCGCCCTTCTTGCGGAAACCGCGTGCTTGATACAACTTGCTCGCGGGTTCCTGTCCGTCGACGGTCGCCGCCCCTCCCCCTTCTTCGAGCCCTTCCTTCCGCCTGCCTGGGAACGCCCGTGTCCGCCCCCCGCCGCCCCCTGCCCTGGCCCCTCGTCGCCCTTTTCACGGCCGGGTATCTCGCGCCCTATCTGCTGCCGACCACCGTCGGCCGGCTCGATTCCGCGCTTCCGCTCACCCCCACCCAGGCCGGGGCCATCGGCAGCGCCCTGCTGCTGAGTTCGGCGGCGGCGGGCTTCCTGCTGGCCTCCCGGGTCGACCGCATCGGCCCCCGCACGCTCGCCCGGCTCGGCCTCGCGCTCGCCGTCCTCGGCTACGGCGGTGCCGCCCTCACCGCCTTCGTACCGGCCGTCGTCGCGGGCGCGGTCATCGGCGGATTCGGGTCCGGCACGGTCAGCGCGGTCGCCGCGAGCGGCATCGCCGCCCACCGGGACCCGCACCGGGTCACCACCCACGGCCTGCTCGGCGTCTCCGCCCTCGCCGGTGCCCTGTACCTGACGATCCCCCACCTCGGCCCCGGCCACGGCCTGCCGCTGCTCGCCATCGCGCTGACGGCACTCGCGGTGCTCCCGCTCACCGGCCGCCTGTCCGGTCGTAGTGCACCGGCCCGTACGACCGTCGCGCACGGCCGGCTTCCCCACCTCCGCGCCGGGCTGCTGCTGGCCGCCGCCATGCCCTGCTGGTCCCTCGCCCAGAACGCCCTGTGGGGGGTCAGCGGCCGGATCGGACTCGACCAGTCCCACCTCACCGAGGTCACCGTCGGCGCGGTGTTCGCGGTCGCGCTCGGCGCCGGGCTCGTCGGGGTCGTCGGCGCGGGCGCGCTCGGCCCCCGGCTGGGCCAGGCGGTGCCCATCGGCGCCGGTACGGCCCTGATCGCGGGCTGTATCGCGCTCAGCGCGTCCGCGACCGACCTCACGGCCTTCGCGGCGGGCGAGATCTCCTGGAACCTGCTCTACCCGGTCGTCCTGTCGTACGTCATCGGCCTCGCCGCCTCCCTCGACCCGCGCGGCCGCTGGGCGGTCCTGGTCGGCTCGGCGGCGTCACTGGGGACGGCGGCGGGACCGCTGACGGGGAGTGTGCTGGCGGCGGGAGCGGGCTTCCCGGTGATGGGGAAGGTGCTCGGCGCCGGGCTGCTGCTGATCGCCGTGCCGATGACCGTGGTGGCGCTGCGGGCGGGCAGGCGGCCCCTTCCGGTGGTGGAAGTCCCGGTGGAGGCGCCCGCCGTGCCCGCCCGGAGCGCCTACGACATGGCGTCGCCGAACTCGTACGCGTCGACCTCGGCGATGTAGCGGGCCCGCAGCTCCTCGTCGTCCTCCAGGAAGGAGGCGAGGAAGGAGTTGCGGGCCAGCTCGCGCAGCCGGTCCTCGCTCAGGCCCAGGGTCCGGTGGACGGCCGCGAAGTTGTCGCCGGCGTACCCGCCGAAGTACGCGGGGTCGTCGGAGTTGACCGTGCACAGCAGGCCGGCGTCCAGCATGGCCGGCAGCGGGTGGTCGGCCAGTGTGTCGACCGTGCGCAGGCGGACGTTGGACAGCGGGCACAGGGTGAGCGGGATCCGCTCCCGCACCAGCCGCTCGACCAGCGCCGGGTCCTCCACGCAGCGCAGCCCGTGGTCGACGCGCTCGACGCCGAGCACGTCCAGGGCCTCGGTGATGTACTCCGGCGGCCCCTCCTCACCGGCGTGCGCGACCCGGCGCAGCCCGAGCGCGGCCGCCGCCTCGTACACCTCCCGGAACTTCGCCGGCGGATGCCCGACCTCGGCGGAGTCCAGACCGACCCCGGTGATCCGGTCCAGGTACGGCCGGGCCGCCCGCAGGGTCTCCATGGCCGACTCGGCGGACTCGTCCCGCAGGAAGCAGAGGATGAGCCTGGTGGAGATCCCGTGGTTGCGCTCGCTGCTGCCGAGCGCCCGCCACAGCCCCTCCACGACCGTGCCCATGGACACGCCCCGCGCGAGGTGGGCCTGCGGGTCGAAGAAGATCTCCGCGTGCCGCACGCCCTGCGCGGCCGCGCGGGCCAGGTAGGCGTTCGCCAGGTCGGCGAAGTCCTGCTCGGTGCGCAGGACGGCCATCAGCTCGTAGTACAGGTTCAGGAAGGACTGGAGGTCCTCGAACTGGTAGGCCTTGCGAAGGGCGTCCGTGTCGGCGTACGGCAGCTCGACTCCGTTGCGGGCGGCCAGCTGGAACGCCAGCTCCGGCTCCAGGGTGCCTTCGATGTGGAGGTGCAGTTCTGCTTTCGGGAGGGGCATCAAAGCATCGTACGGATGCTTCAGCGCCGTTTCGGAACCGGCACTCGCAGCAGATCGTGCGCCACGGTCAGCTCGCCCTCGAAACCGGCCGCCCGCGCCTGCCGCTCGAACTCCTCCGGTTCGGTGTAGCGCTGGCTGAAGTGGGTGAGGACGAGATGCCGTACGCCCGCGTCCCGGGCGACGGCGGCGGCCTGCCCGGCGGTCAGGTGACCGTGTTCCACGGCCAGTTCGACGTCCTCGTCCAGGAAGGTCGACTCGATGACCAGCAGGTCGCAGCCCTCGGCGAGCGCGCGGACGCCGTCGCAGAGCCGGGTGTCCATGACGAACGCGAACCGCTGCCCGCGCCGCACCTCGCTGACGTCCTCCAGCGTGACGTCCCCCAGCCGGCCCTCGCGCTGCAGCCGGCCGACGTCCGGGCCCGTGATCCCGTGCGCGGCGAGCCGGTCGGGCAGCATGCGGCGGCCGTCGGGTTCGATCAGCCGGTACCCGTAGGACTCGACCGGATGCGACAGCCTGCGGGCCTCCAGCGTGTACGACGGGGACACCGCGAGGATGCCGTCGGCGGCGACCGGCGCCTCGGTGATGCCGACCGTCTCCCGGTAGGCCGTGGCATACCGCAGGCGGTCGAAGAAGCGCTGGCCGGAGCGTGGGTAGTGCGCGGTGACCTCGTGCGGCACCTGGTCGAGGTTGATGCGCTGGATGACACCGGCGAGGCCGAGGGAGTGGTCGCCGTGGAAGTGGGTGACGCAGATCCGGTTCAGGTCGTGGGCGGCGACCCCGGCGCGCACCATCTGCCGCTGCGTGCCCTCGCCGGGGTCGAACAGGATGCCCTCGCCGTCCCACCGCAGCAGATAGCCGTTGTGGTTGCGGTGCCGGGTGGGGACCTGGCTGGCGGTGCCGAGGATCACCAACTCACGTACGGACACGGCTGGTTACCCGGGCGGCCACTGCAGTCCACGGCCGCCGAGGACGTGCGCGTGGGCGTGCCAGACGGTCTGGCCCGCGCCGGAGCCGGTGTTGAAGACGATGCGGTAGCTCTCGAGCTTCTCCTCGTCGGCCACGGCCTGGGTCTCGGCGAGGACATCGGCGGCGAGCTGCGGTGCTTCGGCGCCGAGGACGGCAGCGTTCTTGTAGTGGGCCTTGGGAATCACCAGGATGTGGGTCGGGGCCTGGGGGTTTATGTCCCGGAAGGCGACGGTGGTGTCTGTCTCACGGACGATCGTCGCCGGGATCGTGCCCGCGACGATCTTGCAGAACAGGCAGTCGTCCTGCGGTTCTCCCGCCATGCGGGTGCCTCCTCACGCTGGTGATCAATACCGGGGCATCGTAGTCGTATC
Organism: Streptomyces sp. NPDC001153; assembly: GCF_053598315.1. Classification (NCBI taxonomy): domain Bacteria; kingdom Bacillati; phylum Actinomycetota; class Actinomycetes; order Kitasatosporales; family Streptomycetaceae; genus Streptomyces; species Streptomyces sp. NPDC001153. Next base: position 50,072 of record NZ_JBSFJZ010000048.1, on the reverse strand, counting down.
AGGTCGGCATGCCCGGCGGGGTTTTCGCGGGCCGTTCCTCCAGTGCCTCCAGCGCGAGCCGGATCGCCTCGTCGAGCTGGGTGTCGCGGCCCTCCGCCCAGTCCTGAGGCCGCTGGACGACCTCCACGTCGGGGTCCACCCCGTGGTTCTCCACGTCCCACCCCACCCCCTCCAGCCACATCGCGTACTTCGGCTGGGTGACCAGGGTGCCGTCGACCAGGTGGTAGCGGCTGTCGATGCCGATGACGCCGCCCCAGGTGCGGGTGCCGACGACCGGGCCGATGCCGAGGGCCTTGATCGCCGCGTTGACGATGTCGCCGTCCGAGCCGGAGAACTCGTTGGCGACGGCGACGACCGGGCCGCGCGGGGCGTCGAGGGGATAGCTGGTGGGGCGCATGCCGCGCGGGAGGTCCCAGCCGATGATGCGGCGGGCCAGTTTCTCCACGACCAGCTGGGAGGTGTGGCCGCCGCGGTTCTCGCGGACGTCGACCACGAGCCCCTCGCGGGCCACCTCCACGCGCAGGTCCCGGTGGATCTGCGCCCAGCCGGGGGCCTGCATGTCGGGGACGTGGAGGTAGCCGAGCCGGCCGTCGGAGGCGGCGTGGACGTGGGCGCGGCGGCCGGCGACCCAGGCGTGGTAGCGCAGGGGTTCCTCGTCGGCGATCGGGATGACGACGGTGTGCCGGGGCTCGCCGCCGCCCGCCGGGGAGACCGTCAGCTCCACCGGATGGCCGGCCGTGCCGACGAGCAGGGGACCCGGGCCCGGCACCGGGTCGACCGGGTGGCCGGCGACCGCGATGATCGCGTCGCCGGGGCGGACGGCGACGCCGGGCGCGGCGAGCGGGGAACGGGCGTCCGGGTCGGAGGTCTCCGAGGGCAGGATGCGGTCGATGCGCCAACTGCCGTCCGGGTGGCGGGAGATGTCGGCGCCGAGCAGACCGTGCCGGGGGCCGCCGCCCCGGCCGCCGGAGGGGATGACGTAGGCGTGCGAGGTGCCGAGTTCGCCGTGCAGCTCCCACAGCAGGTCGACGAGGTCGCTGTGGGTGGCGAGGCGGGCCAGCAGGGGGCGGTAGCGGGCGAGGACGCCGGTCCAGTCGACGCCGCCGAGGTCGGGCCGCCAGAAGTGGTCGCGCATCAGCCGGCCGGTCTCGTCGAACATCTGCCGCCACTCGGCCGCCGGATCGAGGGTCTGCCGGATGCGGGCGAGGTCGACGGTGACGCTGGTGTCGCCGTCGTCGTCGGTGCCGGTACGGCGGTCGCTGGGGACGACCCGGAGCCGGTCGTCGGTCCACAGCAGCACGCGTTTGCCGTCGCCGCTGACCTCGAAGTGGTCGGCATTGGAGGCCAGGTGTTCCAGGCGCCGCTGGGCGAGGTCGTAGCGCTCCAGCTCGGTGTGCGGGCCGGGGTCCTCGGGGTGGGCGCGGGCGGTGCCGAGGACGCCGTGCACGGGGTGACGCAGCCAGAGCACGCCGTCCTTGGCGGCGCGCAGGGTGGAGTAGCGGCCGGCCTCGACCGGGAAGGGGACGATCCGGTCGGCGAGGCCTTCGAGGTCGATGCGGGTGGCGGGCGTGCCCTCGCTGTCGGGGGTCTCGTCCTTGTCCGGGGACTCGAAGGGGCGGCCGTGGCGCTGCGGGCCGAAGGGCGAGGGGGTGGTGGCGGCGAGGGTGATCAGGTGCGGGCGGGCGCCGACCACGAAGGCGAGGTCGAAGACGTGCTCGTCGTAGACCGGGTCGAAGGCGCGGTTGGAGAGGAACGCGAGGTGTTTGCCGTCGAGGGTGAAGGCGGGGGCGTAGTCCTGGAAGCGGAGCGGGGTCGCCTCGGTGACCGACAGGTCGGTGGTGTGGGCGATGCGCAGCTGCGAGAGCGGGCGCGGGCCGGGGTGGGCCCAGGCGAGCCAGGCGGAGTCGGGTGAGAAGGCGAGGCCGGAGACCTCGCCGTCGTCGCTGCTGTCGACCTCGCGGACCTCTCCGGTCTCGCGTTCGACGAGCAGCAGCCGTCCGTCGTGCGCGGCCACGGCGGCCCGGCTGCCGTCGGGGGCCATGGCCAGCTCCAGCACCCGGCCGAGCTGTCCGGCGGCCAGCCGGCGGGGCGGGGCGCCCGGTACCGTCCCGGTCGCGGGGGCGAACTCCAGGGCGTCGTCGCCCTCGGCGTCCGTCACCCACACCACCCACTCCTCGCCCTCGGCACGGAAGGCGCGCGGCATCCGGGCGCGGACCCCCGGGGTGGCGGCGAGGGCGCGGGCGGGCCCGGAGCGGTGGGTGACCCAGTGGATCCCGCCGCGCACGCAGACGGCGCTGCCGCGCCCGGTGTGGTCGGGGGCCGCCTCCCCGAACCAGCGGGCGGCGTCCACCGGACGGGGGCGCAGATCGATCCGGGGACCGCCGAGGCGCACGTCCAGCCGGCGCGGCTCGGCGCCCTCCAGGTCGTCCAGCAGCCACAGTTCACCGGCCGAGCCGTAGACGACCCGGCTGCCGTCGCCGGAAGCGTGCCGGGCGTAGAAGCCGTCGAGGGGGGTGTGGCGGCGCAGGTCGGAGCCGTCGGCGAGGGAGGAGTAGAGGGCGCCGGTGCCCTCGTGGTCGCAGAGGAAGGCGATGCGGTCCCCCGCCCACACCGGACGCTCGATGTTGCCGTCGACGTCCTCGAGCAGCCGGACGAACTCCCCGTCCCCCTCCCGGTCGATCCACAGCTTGCCCGCCGTGCCGCCCCGGTAGCGCTTCCAGTGGGCGGCCTCGCGGCCCATCGGCGCGGACAGCAGCACGGTGGCGGGGCCGAAGGCCACGTCGCCGACCGGGCCGTACGGCAGGGTCTCGGCGGGGCCGCCGTCCAGCGGGACGGCGTACGCCCAGCTGTGGCGGAAGCTGTGCCGGCCGTGCGCGCCGAGCGCGAGCACCCGCCCGTCGGCGGTCCAGCCGAGCACCTCGGTACGGCGGTTGCCCCAGTGGGTCAGCCGGTCGGCGGGGCCGCCGTCGACGGGGGCGACATGCACCTCGGGTGCGCCGTCACGGGTGGAGGTCCAGGCCAGGTGCCGTCCGTCCGGCGATATCCGGGGCGAGGTCACCGGCATGTTGTCGGCGCTGACCCGCCAGGCCCGGCCGCCGTCGAGAGGCGCGAGCCATACGTCGTCCTCGGCGACGAAGGTCACCAGATCGCCATGCACGTGGGGGAATCGGAGATAGGCGGCACCCTGAGTCACCCCGTCACTGTACGCAGCGAGGGGTGCACCGCGCCCGGTGTTCGGATCACTTCCCCTCTACGGGCCAACAGGTGGGGTCGCCCTTGCACCAGAGGGTCCTCGTGACGGTGACGGTCACGGTCGGTCTCCCGCCTCCCGGCTGAGAGGTGGGCGGCCTGTACGTCGGTCCGTGCGGGGCGCCGCAGTCCCCGAGCCCGCTGACGTGGAACACCTGTCTGCCCCCGACCCTGGCGGTCAGGTCCCCGCGCACACAGGCGCCGTCGACGGCCTTGGTCACCTTCCCGGTGACGGTGATCTTCCGCCCGTCCTTGGTCTCGCCCTGGCAGTCGACGGAGACCACGGCGGTCTCGCTCGCCGAGGGCGCCTTCGCGCCCGGCCCGCCTCCCTTGCCGTGGTCACCGGTACAGGTGAGCCAACTGACGTCGACCTGCTGGTGCTTGAGCCGGGCCGTCGCGGTGGTGGCGGTGGTGTAGGCGACGGACGTGGTGCTGAGGTCGTCCGGCTGACAGGCGACCAGGGCGCCGCCCGCCGCCACGACAAGTCCCGCGACAGCCACCACCGGTGTTCCGCGCGGCCCGCACCGAATCCACCTCAAAGCCCCCATGCAGGGCAGACTGCCACCGCCCCGCACACCACGGAAGGCCACATACGGCCACTCACCCCTAGGGGGAGCGGGTCCCCTAATCTGGCGGGATGCGCAGTGAACGCAGGCTCAGGCGGCTCGTCCTGCCGGACGGGACCGTCTGCCGCTGGACCGTGCGGCACCGGCACAGCCACCGTGAGGACGGCCCCTGCGCGGAGGTGCTGACGCTGTACCGGGACGGGTCCCGCACCCGGATCGTGTTCCCGGGGACCGGTGGCGCCTACGGGCACTCCGGCCTGGTCGGCGACGGCCGCGGTCACACCGTCAATCTCCACGAGCCCGGCGTGGTGCGGGCGTTCGCGGACGCGGTACGACGACTGCGGGCGGCCGGTGACGTGGACGGGTGGGCCTTGCTGCCCGCGGTCGCCGTCAGCCGCGCAGCAGCAGCCACTGCTGGAGTTCGACCAGGTTGCCCTCCGGGTCCTTGAGGTGGGCGACGCGCATGCGGTCGGTCATGGGGGCCGGGCCGTGGAGGAGGGTGGCGCCGCGGGAGGTGATCTCGGCGCAGTAGGCGTCCAGGTCGTCCACGCGCAGCACCACCAGCGAACGGTGACCGGTGGCGGTGTCCCCCAGCTCCTCCAGCACCTCGGCCATCATCGCCCGGTCCTGCAGCGCGATCCCGGCCGAGCCGGCGTGCGGGCTGAACTTCTCGTACGGCCCCTCCGCCGCCCCGGACTGCGGCTTGAGGCCGAGAACGTCGGCGTAGAAGCGGTAGCAGGCGGCGAAGTCGGTGACCAGGAGCCGTACTTGGGCGAGTTCCACGGTGTCCCCCGGGTATCAGGACCAGCGGCCGGTGCGGCCCATCAGCAGGGCCACGGCGGCGGTGCCGGCGGTTGATGTACGCAACACGGTAGGACCGAGGACGTACGCCTTCGCGCCCGCCCCCTCGAAGAGCGCCAACTCGTCGCGCGCGACGCCCCCTTCGGGGCCGACGACCAGCACGATCTCGCCCTCGGTGGGCAGTTCGGCGGTGGCCAGCGGCCGGCTCTCGTGCTCGAAGTCGGAGTGCAGCACGGCCGCGAAGTCGGCTTTGGCGAGAAGTGCGGCAACCTGCTTGGTGGTCGCCACGTCCGCGACCTCCGGGAACCGCAGCCGGCGGGACTGCTTGCCGGCCTCGCGCGCGGTGGCCCGCCACTTGGCGAGCGCCTTGTGACCCCGGTCGCCCTTCCACTGGGTGATGCACCGGGCGGCCTGCCAGGGCACGATCGCGTCGACGCCGGTCTCCGTCATCGTCTCGACGGCGAGTTCGCCGCGGTCACCCTTGGGGAGCGCCTGTACGACGGTGACACGGGGGCTGGGCTCCGGCTCCACCGGGAACTCGAACGGCTCGACCACCAGGTGGTCCTTGCCCGACACGCTGACGACGACCCCGGCGGCCCCGCGCCCCTTGCCGTCCGTCAGCACCACGTTCTCCCCGGGCTGCAGCCGCCGTACCGAGACCGCGTGCCGCCCCTCGGGACCCGTGACGTCGACGAGTGAGCCGGGGCCCACGCCCTCGAGCGAGTCGACGACGAACACCGGCGCGGTCATCGCAGGCCCCCCTTGGCCGACAACGCTGTCCGGGCGGCGTCGAGTTCGGCGGCCAGCACCTCCACGAGCTCTCCGGCGGGCAGCTCGCGGGCCAGCCGATGCCCCTGCCCGGCCCACAGCGCCATGCCCTGCGCGTCCCCGGCCTTGGCGGCGGCCTTGCGCAGCGGCGAGGTGAGGTGGTGGATCTCCGGGTAGGCGGCGGGGGCGTACGGGCCGTGCTCGCGCAGGAAGCGGTTGACCAGGCCGCGCGCCGGGCGGCCGGAGAAGGCGCGGGTCAACTCGGTGTGCGTGAACAGGGGGTTGGTCAGCGCCTGCTTGTGCACGGCCTGCGCGCCGGACTCGGGGGTGGCGAGGAAGGCGGTGCCGAGCTGGGCCGCGCTCGCGCCGGCGGCGAGGACGGCGGCGATCTGGCTGCCGCGCATGATGCCGCCGGCGGCGACGACCGGGATGCTCACGGCCTCACGGATCTGCGCGACCAGCGACAGCAGTCCGATGCCGGCGCCGTCGTTCTCGGGAAGGTCCCGGTGGGTGCCCTGGTGGCCGCCCGCCTCCACACCCTGCGCGATCACCGCGTCCGCCCCGGCCCGCTCCACGGCGCCGGCCTCCTCGGCGGTGGTGGCGGTGACCAGGGTGAAGGTCCCGGCACGGCGGAAGGTGTCGAGGACGTCCCGGCCCGGCACGCCGAAGTGGAACGAGACCACGGGCACCGGGTTGTCGAGGAGGACGGCGAGCTTGGCGTCGTAGCCGTCGTCCCGGCCGCTGTCCGGGTCGCCCAGCTCGGTCTTGTACCAGGTGGCCTCGCCGGCCAGCTGGTGGGCGTAGACCTCGACGGCGCCGGACTCGGCATACTCGGGCTGGGGCATGAACACGTTCACACCGAAGGGGCGGCTCGTGAGCCCCCGCAGCTGCTTGATCTCCTGGTACATGCCGTCGGCGGTCTTGTACCCCGCGGCGAGGAACCCGAGGCCCCCGGCCTCGGAGACGGCGGCGACGAGCTGAGGGACGGAGACACCGCCCGCCATGGGGGCCTGCACGATCGGGTGGGGGAAGAGATCGGTCAGCGCGGAGGACATGACCGCATGTTGTCACGTCCTCCGAAAGAGTCCGAATCGGGGCTTCCCACGGCATAGGACAAGGGCATACGGGGTGCCGAAGCACCCCGTACGCAGCGCTCAGCGTCCGTTGAACGCGTCCTTCAACCGCGAGAACAACCCCTGCTGCCCCGGCTGGAACTGTCCCTGCGGACGCTCCTCGCCGCGCAGCTTGGCCAGCTCGCGCAGCAGCCGCTCCTGCTCGGGGTCCAGCTTGGTCGGGGTCTGCACCTCGACGTGCACGATCAGGTCACCCCGGCCGCCGCCGCGCAGATGCGTGACACCCCGGTTGTGCAGCGGGATCGACTGGCCGGACTGGGTGCCGGGCCGGATGTCGACCTCCTCCATGCCGTCCAGGGTCTCCAGCGGCACCTTGGTGCCGAGGGCGGCCGCGGTCATCGGGATGGTGACCGTGCAGTGCAGGTCGTCGCCGCGCCGCTGGAAGGTCTGGTGCGGCAGCTCGTGGATCTCGACGTACAGGTCACCGGCGGGACCGCCGCCCGGCCCGACCTCGCCCTCACCGGCGAGCTGGATCCGCGTGCCGTTGTCGACACCGGCCGGGATCTTCACGGTCAGGGTCCGCCGCGAGCGGACCCGGCCGTCGCCGGCGCACTCCGGGCACGGAGTGGGCACGACGGTGCCGAAGCCCTGGCACTGGGGGCAGGGCCGGGAGGTCATGACCTGGCCCAGGAAGGACCGGGTGACCTGCGAGACCTCACCGCGGCCCCGGCACATGTCACACGTCTGGGCGGTCGTGCCGGGCGCCGCGCCCTCACCGTTGCAGGTGTTGCAGACGACCGCGGTGTCGACCTGGATGTCCTTGGTGGTCCCGAAGGCCGCCTCGTCCAGCTCGACCTCGATGCGGATCATCGCGTCCTGGCCGCGCCGGGTGCGCGAGCGCGGCCCGCGCTGCGACGCCGTGCCGAAGAACGCGTCCATGATGTCGGAGAAGTTGCCGAAGCCACCGGCGCCGAAGCCGCCCGCGCCGGCCCCGCCCGACTGGGAGAGCGGGTCGCCGCCGAGGTCGTAGACCTGCTTCTTCTGCGGGTCCGACAGCACCTCGTAAGCGGCGTTGATCTCCTTGAACCGCTCCTGGGTCTTCGGGTCGGGGTTGACGTCCGGGTGCAGCTCGCGCGCGAGCCGGCGGAACGCCTTCTTGATCTCATCCTGCGACGCGTCGCGGCGCACGCCGAGAACGGCGTAGTAGTCCGTGGCCACTTACGACTCCGCCAGGATCTGTCCGACGTACCGTGCCACTGCGCGTACCGCTCCCATCGTTCCCGGGTAATCCATGCGGGTCGGTCCGACCACGCCGAGCTTGGCAACCGCCTCGCCGCCCGAACCGTAGCCGACCGACACCACTGAGGTGGAGTTGAGTCCCTCGTGGGCGTTCTCGTGCCCGATGCGCACCGTCACGCCCGGATCCTTCGCCTCGCCGAGGAGCTTGAGGAGCACGACCTGCTCCTCGAGCGCCTCGAGCACCGGCCGGATCGTGAGGGGAAAGTCATGCCCGAAGCGGGTGAGATTGGCGGTCCCGCCGATCATCAGCCGCTCCTCGTTCTCCTCGACGAGCGTCTCCAGGAGAGTGGAGAGCACCGTCGAGACCGTACCGCGGTCCTCGGGATCGAAGGCCTCCGGCAGGTCCTCGACCAGCGTCGGCACGTCCGTGAACCGGCGGCCCGCGACCCGGCTGTTCAGCCGCGCGCGCAGATCGGCGAGGGAGCTCTCGCCGAAGGGCGCCGGGCAGTCGACCATCCGCTGCTCGACCCGGCCGGTGTCCGTGATCAGCACGAGCATCACGCGCGCGGGGGCGAGCGAGAGCAGCTCCACGTGCCGCACGGTGGACCGGGTCAGGGACGGGTACTGCACGACGGCGACCTGCCGGGTGAGCTGCGCGAGCAGCCGTACCGTCCGCGCCACGACGTCGTCGAGGTCGACGGCGCCCTCCAGGAAGTTCTGGATCGCCCGCCGCTCGGGCGCGGTCATCGGCTTGACGCCCGCCAGCTTGTCCACGAACAGCCGGTAGCCCTTGTCGGTGGGGATACGCCCCGCGCTGGTGTGCGGCTGCGCGATGTACCCCTCGTCCTCCAGGGCCGCCATGTCGTTACGGACCGTCGCCGGGGACACGCCGAGGCTGTGCCGCTCGGTCAGGGCCTTCGACCCGACCGGCTCCTCGGTGCCGACGTAGTCCTGGACGATGGCGCGCAGTACCTGCAGCCTGCGTTCACTCAGCATCCGCGCGCACCTCCAGCACGTGTCCCCTCGGTTCCACTCGGTCCTGCGGTTCGTCCGCCTGGCACTCTTCGCACGCGAGTGCCAGCGTTCCCGGGCCCAGTGTACGGCTGTCGGGTACACCGAGGGCAAGGTCGGTGCGGTCCCGGCGGCTCCTGCGGCTAGCGTCGCGGTATGACGGTGACTTGGGAAGAGCTGGGGTGGGAGCGGCTGGCCGCGGGGGTCGGCCGGTGCCGGCTGCCCGGCTGGGACTGCACGGCCGGACTGGTCCTCGCAGAGGGTACGGCGTTGTTGGTGGACGCCGGCTCGAGCGTGGCCGAAGGCGCGCGGCTGCGGGCACAGGCCGAGCGACTGGCCGACGGCCGTGTGACCCATCTCGCGCTGACCCACCCCCACTTCGACCATGTCTTCGGGGTGCCGGCCTTCGCGGGGGCGGAGGTGTACGGGGCGGTGGGCCTGGACGCGGTCTTCGCGTACGAGCGGGAGGAGCTGCGCCTGGACGCGGTCAGGAACGGGTTGCCGGTCGCCGACGCCGACGAGGCGGTGGACGCGCTCGCCCCGCCCCGGCATCTGGTGTCCGGCGAGTGGACGCTGGACCTCGGGGGCGGCCGTCAGGCCTTGCTGGCGAACGTGGGCCCCGGCCACACCGCGCACGATCTGGCCGTGCTGGTCCCGGGGGATCCGGAGGTGGTCTTCTGCGGGGACCTGGTCGAGGAGTCCGGCGAGCCCCAGGCGGGGCCGGACGCGGTCCCGGCCCGCTGGCCGGACGCGCTCGACCGGCTGCTCGCGCTGGGCGGTGAGGACGCCGCGTACGTGCCCGGTCACGGAGCGGTGGTGGACGCGGCGTTCGTCCGCCGGCAACGCGACGAGCTGGCGGCCCGTTTCGGCGTGTCGTGAGCGCGGGTCCGCGGCTTCTCCTATCGTCACTCGAATGCGCCAGTACTCCGCCGACCTGACCCCACCGTGGAAGAAGCCGAAGCCCGCGCCGGAGGTACCGGCGGAGCCGGGTCTGGTGGTGGAGGAGCCCGGCACCGGGTTCTGCGGGGCGGTGATCCGCTGCGAGGCGGGCACGGTGACGCTGGAGGACCGCTTCGGCAGGCACCGGGTGTTCCCGCTGGAGCCGCGGGGCTTTCTGCTGGAGGGGCGTGTGGTGACGCTCGTACGGCCGTCCTCGGCCCCGGCTCCGGTACGGCCCGCCCGTACGGCCTCCGGTTCGGTCGCCGTCCCCGGCGCCCGCGCCCGCGTGGCCCGCGCCGGCCGCATCTACGTCGAGGGCCGGCACGACGCCGAGCTGGTCGAGAAGGTGTGGGGCGACGACCTGCGCATCGAGGGCGTGGTGGTGGAGTACCTGGAGGGCGTGGACGACCTGCCGTCGATCGTCGCCTCCTTCGCACCGGGCCCGGACGCCCGCCTGGGTGTCCTGGTGGACCACCTGGTGCCGGGCACGAAGGAGTGGCGGATCGCGCAGTCGGTGACGAGTGAACACGCGCTGGTGGTCGGCCACCCGTACATCGACATCTGGGAGGCCGTGAAGCCGTCGTCCCTGGGCATCGAGGCCTGGCCCACGGTTCCGCGGGGGCAGGACTGGAAGACGGGGGTGTGCCGGGCGCTGGGCTGGCCGTCGGAGAACACCGGCGCGGTGTGGCAGGCGATCCTGAAGCGGGTGGGGTCCTATAAGGACCTGGAGCCGGAGCTGCTGGGGCGGGTGGAGGAGCTGATCGACTTCGTCACGGGTAGCGGTGGGGCCTGACCTGCTTGTAGGTGCCGAACTCGGTGGTGTCGAGCTCGATGCCGAGCGATTCCAGCGGGAGGGAAGCGCCGAATTTGGTGATGCGCTGGGCCCGGTAGTCGGCCTCGTCCCCTTCACCGATGGGCTCCGTCAGCAAAACGCAATGTGCCATGATCGGGTCGATGATCAGGTAGGCGGGGATTTCGCCTGCTGCGTAGATGGAGCGCTTGACGCCGTAGTCCCGGTCGACACTCGTCTTGGAGACCACCTCGACCACCAGCGTGATCAACTGCGACGCCAGCAGACGGCCAGAGTCCGGGGCGACACCGCGCTGAATGACCACCAGGTCCGGAATGGGCTCGCTGGCCTCGTTGATGATGTGCACGTCCGTCGTCTGCAGCCGTTCCCAGCGCCTGCGCGGGATCTGGTCCTGCACCTCCTCCACAATCCGGTTGTGCACGAGATCTGGAGCGACCATCATCACGATTTCCCCCCGGAGAAGCTCGACCTTGATGCCCTCCGGAGGCTCGAACTCCTCGAAGAACCTGGTCATCCCACGCTCGTCCACAGCGGTCATCTCCGTGGCCCTCCACATCCGCCGCGTCCTTTTGGCGGCAGCCTAGGAACCAGGTTAGGGACCGAACCGGCGTTCCGGAGGGATTCACTCGCGGGAGTGATCAGTCCACCAGGTCCCGCACCACCGCGTCCGCCAGCAACCGCCCCCGCAGCGTCAGCACGGCCCGCCCCTCCTCGTACGGCCCCTCCTTCAGGAGCCCCTCCCCCAGCGCCCGCCGGGACGCCGCGAGCCCCTGCTCCTTCAGCAAGGACAGCGGAACCCCCTCCCGCAGCCGCAGTTCCAGCAGGATCCGCTCCACCCGCCGGTCCTCGCCCGACAGCAGCTCCCGGCCCGCCCCCGGGGAGCGGCCGGAGGCGAGGGCCGCCGCGTACGCCCCCGGATGCTTGACGTTCCACCAGCGCACCCCGCCCACGTGCGAGTGCGCCCCGGGTCCCGCGCCCCACCAGTCGGCGCCGCGCCAGTACAGCTCGTTGTGCAGGCAGCGGCCCGCCGGGGAGGTGGCCCAGTTGGAGACCTCGTACCAGTCGAAGCCCGCCCCGGACAGCACCTCCTCGGCGATCAGATACCGGTCGGCGTGCACGTCGTCGTCGGTCATCGGGACCTCGCCCCGGCGGATCCGGCGGGCCAGCTGCGTGCCCTCCTCCACGATCAGCGCGTACGCGCTGACGTGGTCCGGCCCGGCTCCGATCGCCGCGTCCAGCGAGGCCCGCCAGTCGTCGTCGCTCTCGCCGGGAGTGCCGTAGATCAGGTCCAGGTTCACGTGCTCGAAGCCCGCCGCCCGCGCCTCCGCGACGCAGGCCTCGGGGCGGCCCGGGGTGTGGGTGCGGTCGAGCACGCGCAGCACATGCTGCTTCGCGCTCTGCATGCCGAAGGAGATCCGGTTGAAGCCGCCCTCCCGGAGGGTGGCCAGGTACGCCGGGTCCACCGACTCCGGGTTCGCCTCCGTCGTGATCTCCGCGTCCGGGGCCAGGCCGAACTCGTCGCGGATGGCGCCCAGCATCCGTACGAGATCACCGGCGGCCAGCAGGGTGGGCGTGCCGCCGCCGACGAAGACCGTGCGGACCTGGCGCGGGTCGTCGCCGAGCACCTTCCGGGCGAGCCGGATCTCGTCCGTCAGCGTGTCCGCGTAGTTGTCGCGGGAGGCCAGCACCCCGCCCGTGCCGCGCAGCTCGGTCGCGGTGTAGGTGTTGAAGTCGCAGTAGCCGCAGCGGGTCGCGCAGTACGGGACGTGCAGGTAGAAGCCGAGCGGGCGGTCGGCCGCCCCGGCGAGCGCGTGCGCGGGCAGCGCGCCGTCGGCGGGGACGGGCTCGCCGTCGGGGAGTGCGGAAGGCATGTACTCCATTGTCCCGTACGACGGCGGTCACTCCGCCTGGAGCACCAGCAGGGCCAGGTCGTCCTCGAGCGGGCCCCCGCCGAAGTCGTCCACCAGGCGGCGGATCCTTTCCGCGATCAGTTCGGCGCCGAGGCCGGCACAGCCGGACAGGGCGCGGGCGAGGCCGTCGCCGTCGTCGAACTGGCGGGAGCCGGAGCGCCGCTCGGTCACCCCGTCGGTGACACACAGCAGGCTGTCTCCGGGCCGCAGGTCCAGCGTCTCGCTGGTGTACGTCTCGTCCTCGACCACGCCGAGCAGGGTCTGCGGGCCGGCGGCGGTGCGCACGGTGCCGTCGGGGCTCAGGACGAGCGGAAGCGGGTGGCCGGCGGAGGCGAGGGTGCAGCGGACCCCGCCGTCGTACGGGGTCAGCTCGCCGTAGAGCAGGGACAGGAAGCGGGTCTGCGGGCCGTCCCCGGTGGACACCGGCCGGCCGCCGGCGGCGACGAGGGCGCGGGCGGCGGCGTCCGCGGCCTCGGTGGCGTCGTCCAGGAGGAGCTGGTTGAGGCGGTCGAGGACGTCGGCGACGCGGTAGCCCTCGCGGGCGAGCAGGCGCAGCCAGGGGCGGGCGAGGCCGATCACGACCGCCGCTTCGGGGCCCTTGCCCTGGACGTCGCCGACGGCGAAGCACCAGCGGCCGTCGCCGGCCGGGAACAGGTCGTAGAAGTCGCCGCTGGGGCCGCCCTTGTCGCAGGGCTCGTGGACGAGCGCGCTGCTCACACCGGGGATCTCGGCGACCGCGCCGGGCAGCAGGCCGCGCTGCAGTACGGCGCTGATGGTGGCCTGGCGGGCGTACTGGCGGGCGGCGCCGATCGCCAGGGCGACGCGGCGGCCGAGGTCCTCCACGAGCCCGGTGACCTCGTCGGGGAAGCCGAGCAGCCCGCACCGGCCGAGGACCAGCGTGCCGAGCGGCCGGCCGCCCGCGATCAGCCGGTACGACAGCGCCGTGCCGTCGGCGCCCTGCGGACCGAGCGCGTGGCCGGGCCACGGATACGGCTCGGGGCCGGAGCGCAGTCCCTCGCGCGGGCAGGGCGGCTCCTTCTCCAGGGCGCAGCGCAGTTCCTCGATGTGGTTCTCGCTGGCGTGCCAGACCCGGTCGGGACCGGAGGCGGCGCCGCCGCGCACGGTCGCCTCGTCCTCCAGCCACACCGCGCACCAGTCGGCGAGCCGGGGCACGATGAGCTGGCCGGTGAGGGCGGTGACCAGGTTCTCGTCCAGCTGTCCGGCGAGCAGGTCGGAGGCCTCGGCGAGGAAGGACAGCGCGCCCCGGCCGAGCCAGTCCCGGTCGCCGTCGGCGCGGTGCGGCTGCGGGGCCAGGTCCTCGGCGACCTCCAGGGCGGCGTCCGGGGCGGGGGCGCCCGGTTCCTCGACACCGCCCGGGGGCAGCCGCGCCCAGACGGTCTTGGCGCCGGCGCGGTAGGTGACGCCCCAGGACTCGGCGAGCGTGGTGACCAGCCGCAGGCCGCGCCCGTACTCGGGGGTGTCGTACGGCCCCTCGGCGCCGAGCGGGTCGCGTGGCGCGCGGGAGGGATGCCGGTCGCCCACCTCCACGACGAACGCGCCGGTCTGCTCCAGCAGCCAGTCGACCACCACGTCGGTACCGGCGTGCACGACGGCGTTGGTGACCAGCTCGCTGACGACGGCCATGGCGTCGTCGACGAGCCGCGCCGGTATCCCGGACACCTCCGACGCCTCGGCGAGGGCGGACCGCACCAGTGCACGGGCCGCCCCGGGCGCGAGAGGACTTCCGGGCAGCGTGGCCCGCCCCCGCACCTCCCGGGCCCGGGGCTCACTCTCCCGCTGTGTGGGTATGGCCGCCATGTCCATGCGGCCAGGGTGACAGACCGGGGGCGGCTATAAGCGCTGAGTCACCGAAGTGGACAGAAGACGGCCACTTTCGAACGCCGGTGAGCGCAACTTACCCAGGGGCGGGGGAACCGCACGAGCGACTGCGGAGGATCCGCGGCCGCCGGCGGTCCCCCGCCACCCCCGGCGAAAGCGCCCTACTTCTCCCTCGTCCCGGCGTACATCTCGTCGATGAGGTGCTTGTACTCGCGCTCCACCACCGGCCGCTTCAGCTTCAGGCTCGGCGTGATCTCCCCGTGCTCGACGTCGAGATCCCGCGGCAGCAGCCGGAACTTCTTGATCGTCTGCCACTTCTGGAGCCCCGCGTTGAGCTGCTGCACATACCCGTCGACCATCTCCACCGTCTGCGGCGCGGCGACGACCTCCGCGTACGGCCTGCCCTCCAGGCCGTTCTCCTTCGCCCAGTCCAGGATCGCGATCTCGTCCAGGGCGATGAGGGCGGTGCAGTAGTTCCGGTCGGCGCCGTGCACCAGGATGTTGGAGACGTACGGGCACACCGCCTTGAACTGGCCCTCGACCTCGGCCGGGGCGACGTACTTGCCGCCGGAGGTCTTGATGAGGTCCTTCTTGCGGTCGGTGATGCGCAGATAGCCGTCGGGCGAGAGCTCGCCGATGTCGCCGGTGTGGAACCAGCCGTCGGACTCCAGCACCTCGTCGGTCTTCTCGGGCAGCCCGTGGTAGCCCTCCATGATGCCGGGGCCGCGCAGCAGGATCTCGCCGTCGTCGGCGATGCGCACCTCGGTGCCGGGCAGCGGCTTGCCGACCGTGCCGGTGCGGTAGGCCTCGCCGGGGTTGACGAAGGAGGCCGCGGAGGACTCGGTGAGGCCGTAGCCCTCCAGGATGTGGATGCCGGCGCCGGCGAAGAAGTAGCCGATCTCGGGCGCGAGCGCGGAGGCGCCGGAGACACAGGCGCGCAGCCGGCCGCCGAAGGCCTCGCGAAGCTTGCCGTAGACGAGGGTGTCGGCGACCTTGTGCTTGGCGGCGAGGCCGAAGGGCACGGCGTGGTTGCCGGTGCGGCGGAAGTTGTCCTGGCTGACCTTGGCGTACTCGCGGGCGACCTCGGCGGCCCACTGGAAGATCTTGTACTTGGCCGGGCCGCCCTCGCGGGCCTTGGCGGCGACGCCGTTGTAGACCTTCTCGAAGATGCGCGGCACGGCCGCCATGTACGTCGGCTGCACCACCGGAAGATTCTCGATGATCTTGTCGACCCGGCCGTCGACGGCGGTGACGTGCCCGACCTCGATCTGGCCGGAGGTGAGGACCTTGCCGAAGACGTGCGCGAGCGGCAGCCACAGGTACTGCACGTCGTCCATGGTGACGAGGCCGGTCGCGGCGATCGCCTTCGCCATGTACGCCCAGTTGTCGTGCGGGAGCCTGACTCCCTTGGGGCGGCCGGTGGTGCCGGAGGTGTAGATGAGGGTGGCGAGCTGTTCCTTCTTGATCGCGCCGACCCGCTCCTTGATCAGCGACGGGTGGGTCTCCAGGTAGGCCGCTCCGCGCCGCTCCAGCTCCGCGAGCGTGATCACCCAGTCGCTCGTCTCCGCGCCCGCCGCGTCGATGACGACGACCTTGGTCAGCTCGGGCAGCTCGGCGCGCTTCTCGAGCGCCTTGGCGACCTGGGCCGCGTCCTCGGCGATCAGCACCCGGCTCTCGGAGTCGGAGAGGATGAAGGCGGACTCGTCCGCGTTGGTCTGCGGGTAGACGGTGGTCGTGGCGCCGCCGGCGCACATGATGCCGAGGTCGGCGAGGATCCACTCGACCCGGGTGGAGGAGGCGAGCGCCACCCGCTGCTCGGGCTGCACGCCCAGCTCGATGAGGCCGGCCGCGATCGCGTACACCCGCTCGGCCGCCTGCGCCCAGCTGAGCGACTTCCAGTCGTCGGGGCCCTGGCCGGACGCGGGCGGCACCGGGTATCGGTAGGCCTCGGCGTCCGGTGTGGCCGCCACGCGCTCCAGGAAGAGGGCCGCCACGGACGGCGGACGGTTCTCGATCAAGGTCTGTGTGTCGCTCACGACATCCTCCGGGGGCCCGCGACGGTGCGGCTGACTCGGTGCGGCTGGGTTAACTCACGGTGGGGGTTCGTGCTGTTGCTGCGCAGTTGTTTAACTCGCGAGTAACTATCGAGCAGGCATCAGAGTAAGGCGCGACCGGCCGCTGCGTAAGGGGCATCGGCCTGTCACTTTCCACGCAGAGCGACGCTACGCACGCGTAGGGGCCCGCCGCACTTTCGCACGACGGGCCCCTTTGTGTCCCGTTTATGGACGTAACCCGTTGTTACCGCTGGTTACTTCTTGCCCTTGGCCGACCCCGCGCTGTCATCGCTGGACAGGACGGCGATGAAGGCCTCCTGCGGAACCTCCACGGAACCCACCATCTTCATCCGCTTCTTGCCTTCCTTCTGCTTCTCCAGCAGCTTCCGCTTACGGGAGATGTCACCGCCGTAGCACTTGGCGAGGACGTCCTTGCGGATGGCGCGGATGGTCTCGCGGGCGATGACCCGGGAGCCGATGGCGGCCTGCACCGGCACCTCGAAGGCCTGCCGCGGGATCAGCTCCTTGAGCTTGGCGACGAGCCGCACGCCGTACGCGTACGCCTGGTCCTTGTGGGTGATCGCGGAGAACGCGTCCACCTTGTCGCCGTGCAGCAGGATGTCGACCTTGACCAGGGAGCTGGTCTGCTCGCCGGTGGGTTCGTAGTCCAGCGAGGCGTAGCCGCGGGTCTTGGACTTCAGCTGGTCGAAGAAGTCGAAGACGATCTCCGCGAGCGGCAGCGTGTAGCGGATCTCGACGCGGTCCTCCGAGAGGTAGTCCATGCCGAGCAGGGTGCCGCGCCGGGTCTGGCACAGCTCCATGATCGAGCCGATGAACTCGGTGGGCGCGAGGATGGTGGCCCGCACGACCGGCTCGAAGACCTCGTTGATCTTGCCCTCGGGGAACTCGCTCGGGTTGGTGACCGTGTGCTCGCTGCCGTCCTCCATGACCACGCGGTAGACCACGTTGGGGGCGGTGGCGATCAGGTCGAGGCCGAACTCGCGCTCCAGCCGCTCCCGGATCACGTCCAGGTGCAGCAGGCCGAGGAAGCCGACGCGGAAACCGAAGCCGAGGGCGGCGGAGGTCTCCGGCTCGTAGACCAGCGCGGCGTCGTTGAGCTGCAGCTTGTCCAGGGCCTCGCGCAGCTCGGGGTAGTCGGAACCGTCGAGCGGATACAGACCGGAGAAGACCATGGGCTTCGGGTCCTTGTACCCGCCGAGCGCCTCCGTCGCCCCCTTGCTCTGGCTGGTGACGGTGTCACCGACCTTGGACTGCCGGACGTCCTTCACACCGGTGATGAGATAGCCCACCTCGCCGACGCCGAGGCCGTCGGCCGGCAGCATCTCGGGCGAGTTGACGCCGATCTCCAGCAGCTCGTGCGTGGCGCCGGTCGACATCATTTTGATGCGCTCGCGCTTGTTGAGCTGGCCGTCGATGACACGGACGTACGTCACGACGCCGCGGTAGGAGTCGTAGACCGAGTCGAAGATCATCGCGCGGGCGGGGGCGTCGGCGACCCCGACCGGCGCCGGGATCTCCTTGACGACCTTGTTCAGCAGCGCGTCGACGCCGAGACCGGTCTTCGCGGAGACCTTGAGGACGTCCTCCGGGTCGCAGCCGACCAGGTTCGCCAGCTCCTCGGCGAACTTCTCCGGCTGGGCGGCCGGCAGGTCGATCTTGTTCAGTACGGGGATGATCGTGAGGTCGTTCTCCATCGCCAGGTAGAGGTTGGCGAGGGTCTGCGCCTCGATGCCCTGGGCGGCGTCGACGAGGAGGATGGTCCCCTCACAGGCGGCGAGCGACCGCGAGACCTCGTAGGTGAAGTCGACGTGACCCGGGGTGTCGATCATGTTGAGGATGTGGGTCGTGCCCTGGTCGGGGCCCTCGGTGGGGGCCCAGGGCAGACGCACCGCCTGGGACTTGATCGTGATGCCGCGCTCGCGCTCGATGTCCATCCGGTCGAGGTACTGAGCACGCATCTGCCGCTGCTCGACCACACCGGTCAGCTGGAGCATCCGGTCGGCGAGCGTGGACTTGCCGTGGTCGATGTGCGCGATGATGCAGAAATTGCGGATCAGAGCCGGGGCGGTACGGCTCGGCTCGGGCACATGGTTAGGGGTCGCGGGCACGCAGGGTCCTGTCTCTTGAGGCGCCTTATGCCTCGGGTCGGATCGATACGTAGTCTCCATGGTCCCACGCGGAGGGACCGGGCACCGTTTTGGGCCGCTCGCAGGGCCACTGGTACTGTAGATGGCTGTGCCTCATGCCCTCTCAGCACGAGGCACGTCCGAGAAATTTTGGATCACCGGTACGGGACCCTCGCGGCCCCGCACCAGAACCTGAAAAGGCTCCTTCGTGGCGAACATCAAGTCCCAGATCAAGCGGATCAAGACCAACGAGAAGGCTCGGCTGCGCAACAAGGCCGTCAAGTCCTCCCTGAAGACCGCGATCCGCAAGGCCCGCGAGGCCGCTGCCGCGGGTGACGTCGAGAAGGCCACCGAGCTGCAGCGCGCTGCCGCGCGTGCCCTCGACAAGGCTGTCTCGAAGGGCGTCATCCACAAGAACCAGGCCGCCAACAAGAAGTCGGCGCTTGCTTCCAAGGTCACGTCCCTCAAGGGCTGAACCCCCTCTTTGATCTGACCGCCGGAAGGACCCAGAGCGGGCCCTCTCTCATCCGCTCCCGCCCGGCACCCCGGATTCGCACGCGGCCTGCGTTCGCCACGCGGGTGCGAGTCCATCCAGCTTGATCCGAAGGCCCCGGCACCCTCCCTTCCCCAGGGCGGACACCGGGGCCTTCGGCATGCGCCGGCGAAGTCAACGGCAGCGGGTGGCTCCCGGCCACGTGATGCCCGGCATCCGCCGCCGACGGTCGCCCCTCGCGGTCTCTGTGTCCCGGTGGGAGAAGGCGTCGTAGCCCTTGCGGACGAGAGTGCGGACGACAGTTGCCCACGGGGATTCCGCCGCGTCCATCGCCGTCTTCCCTACGTCGGTGATGCGGCCGACACCCATGAGACGTCGGTGATGCCAGCGGACGCCCACCGGTCTCTGTGGCTGCCGCTCCCGGGCGACGGGGGCTGCCACCGAGTCGGCTGCGGAGTCGGCTGCGGATCCACCGGGGCGGCACCGAGTACGTCTAGGGGGCACCGGATCAGCCCGGCGCGGCACCGGACCAGCCCGGCGCGGCACCGGACCAGCCCACCTCGGCAGCGAGTTCGCCCTGCGGCATCCGCGGGGCAGCTCTCCGGGCCGAAACCGAATCCACCCCAGGCGGCGGCCGATCAGCCCCCGGTCGGTGCACAATCCCGCCCTGGGACGACACCGGACCAGCCCGGCGCGGCACCGGACCAGCCCACCTCGGCAGCGAGTTCGCCCTGCGGCATCCGCGGGGCAGCTCTCCGGGCCGAAACCGAATCC
>NZ_JBSFJZ010000048.1:0-30302 GCF_053598315.1 Streptomyces sp. NPDC001153 | reverse complement strand
ATCCACCCCGGGCGGCGGCCGATCAGCCCCGGGTCGGTGCTGGGCCGCCCAGGTCGGCGGCGGTCAGCTCCGGCCTCTCGACCGTGCTGCCCGGGCGATCGTCACGACCGCCTTCTCCAGGGCGTACTCGGGATCGTCGCCCCCGCCCTTCACCCCGGCGTCGGCCTCGGCAACGGCACGCATCGCCACCGCGACCCCGTCCGGCGTCCACCCCCTCATCTGCTGTCGCACCCGGTCGATCTTCCATGGCGGCATCCCCAGCTCCCGCGCCAGATCGGCCGGCCTGCCCCCGCGCGCGGAGGACAGCTTCCCGATCGCCCGCACGCCCTGGGCCAGCGCACTGGTGATCATCACCGGCGCCACGCCCGTCGCCAGCGACCATCTGAGCGCTTCCAGCGCCTCCGCCGTACGCCCCTCCACGGCCCGGTCGGCGACCGTGAAGCTGGAGGCCTCGGCCCGGCCGGTGTAGTACCGCCCGACGATCGCCTCGTCGATCGTTCCCTCCACGTCGGCGACCAGCTGGGAGACCGCCGAGGCCAGCTCCCGCAGATCGCTGCCGATGGCGTCGCACAGCGTCTGGCACGCCTCGGGCGTGGCCGACCGCCCGAAGGAGCGGAACTCCCCCCGCACGAAGGCCAGCCGGTCCGCCGGTTTGGTCATCTTCGGACAGGCCACCTCCCGCGCTCCCGCCTTGCGCGCGGCGTCGAGCAGCCCCTTGCCCTTGGCCCCGCCCGCGTGCAGCAGCACGAGCGTGATCTCCTCGGCGGGCGCCCCGAGATATGCCTTCACGTCCTTGACCGTGTCGGCGGACAGGTCCTGCGCATTGCGTACGACCACGACTTTCCGCTCGGCGAAGAGCGAAGGACTGGTGAGCTCGGCGAGCGTGCCGGGCTGCAACTGGTCCGGGGTGAGGTCGCGTACGTCCGTGTCGGCGTCGGCGGCCCTGGCGGCGGCCACCACCTCCTGCACGGCACGGTCGAGCAGGAGGTCCTCCTGGCCCACGGCGAGCGTCACCGGGGCGAGAGGGTCGTCATTCGCAGTCTTCCTGGCCATCACTGACAGCATCCCACGCGGCACTGACAACGAACCGGCCCCGGCACCCCGACCGGTCCCGGAGCGGACCCGGAGTCCGTCTCGGGGTCACGGCTCCTCGCGCCAGCCGTCCCACTCCGCTGCGAACTCGTCCAGCTCCGCCGGGTCCAGCCGCGCGTCCTCGTCCCGCAGGACCACCAGCCACTGCGCGTCCTCGGCGTCGTCCTCGCCGGCCAGCGCGTCCCGGACGAGCCGCGGCTCCTCGTCCAGCCCGAACCGCTCCCCGAGCGCCCCGGCCACCTCCTCGGCGGCATCCCGGTCGGGCAGCACCAGCACGTGTCTCACATCACTCACGGGCCCATTCTCCGGCATCACACGAGACCGAACCGCCAGGTGAGGCCTCGGGAGCGGGCACGGCATGCCTCGGGAACGGGCACGGGCACGGACACGGACACGTCAGGGCCTTCGGCGCGATCCGCATCCGCAGTCCGCCCCGGATGCTCGCCTCGACGGCTCAGGGGTTCAGGTCCCGGTTCCGCGCGGTCGGCACGCGGTCCAGCTCGATCCCGAACCGCTCCCGGTACACGGCCAGCACCTCCTGGTCCGTCTCCAGCTCCCGCGTCTCGCGCGCACCGTCGGCGGCCGTCGTCGTCAGCACCCGCCCGCTGAGTGTGGCCCTGCCCCCGTCCTCGGTGACCCGTGAGCAGACCGGCGACCGGGTGAAGTGCGACAGCGGCGAGGTGCTGTGCCACCAGGCCCCGGCCACGAAGTCCCCGAGCGCCCGGGGCCGCGTCTCCAGCCGGTACTGCGGTCTCCCGTCCCGTATGACGTCCAGGTCCCCCTCCCCGGCCGAGCCGCCGCCGCTCTTCCCGGCCGTGTCCGGCCCGGCCTCGACCACCCGGAACACGCCGCCGGGGTCGATCTGCTCCTCACGCTCCGCGTACCTCAGCGGACAGTGGCTGTGCGCCCCGAAACCGACGTCCGCGAGCCAGGTGCCTCCCTCCACCGTCCGCACGCGCAGGGCGAGATGGTCGTACGGGATGCCGAGCCGCCCCTCGTCGCCGTACACACGTGCCGCGAGCAGCTCGACCTCGTAGCCGAGCGCGCTGAGCAACGCGCCGAACAGACCGTTCAGTTCGTAGCAGAAGCCACCCCGCACGCGTCCGATCACCTTGTCCAGCAGCCGCTCCTCCTCCAGCACGATCTCCTCGCCCAGGTGGATCGACAGGTTCTCGAAGGGGATGGTCCGCAGATGGCGCAGCTGCAGTTCGCGCAGCGCCCGGCCGGTGGGCTCCTGCGGATGCTCGGCCCCGATCCGGCGGAGATAGGCCTCGACCTGGCTTGGGTTCATGGACCCAGTCTGGGCGAAGCGCGGCCCTCAGTCTCTCGCCACCCGCAACTCCCCGCCCGTCCCTCCCGTCCCGCCGACCGCGAGCTCCCCGTCCCGGTCGGTGCGCAGCACCAGCGCCCCGCCTTCCCGCAGCGCTGCCACGGTCGCCGGTGCCGGGTGGCCATAGGGGTTGTCGACGCCGCACGAGATGAGCGCCACCCGGGGAGCCGCGAGCCGTATCAGCTCCGGGTCCTGATAGGCCGAGCCATGATGGGCCACCTTCAGCACGTCCACACCGGCCAGCTCGGCCGCCGCCGGTGACCGCACCAACGCCTGCTGGGCCGGCGGTTCGAGGTCGCCCAGCAACAGCAGCCGGAGCCCGCCCGAGCGCACCAACATCGCGACGCTGGCGTCGTTCGGGTCGTCCGGCTCGGGCACCGGGCCCGGCCAGGCGGGGGTCTGCGGGTCCCCGGGCGGGCGGGTGCTCGGCGGGGGCCACAGGATCCGCCAGGACAGCGCTCCGGCACGCCGTTCCTCTCCCGCTACGGCGCGCGTGACCGGGATGTGCCGCGCCACCGCCTCCCTCGTGACGAACTCGGCCTGGTCGGCGGGCTCCTCGAAGCCCGTGGTCTCGATCGCGGCCACCGAACGGCCCCGCAGCACCCCGGGCAGTCCCGCGACATGGTCGGCGTGGAAGTGGGTCAGGACGAGTAGCGGGATGCGTGTGATGCCCAGCTGCCGCAGGCAGCGGTCGACCAGCACCGGATCGGGGCCGGCGTCCACGACCACCCCGGCTCCCTCGCCCGCCGCCAGTACGGTCGCGTCGCCCTGCCCGACATCGCACATCGCGAACCGCCAGCCCGGCGGTGGCCAGCCCGTGATCACCCGGGTCAGCGGCGCCGGCCGTACCACGGCCAGCAGGAGCAGCACTCCGAGCAGCCCGCACCACCACGGATGCCGCATGAGCCGGCGCCCGGCCAGGACGACGGCCACGATGACCGCCGCGAGCAGCAGCGCGCCCGGCCAGCTCCCCGGCCACTGCACTCCCGCGCCGGGCAGCGCCGCCCCCGTCCGCGCGACACCGGCGATCCACCGGGCGGGCCAACTCGCGCACCAGGCCAGTGCCTTGGCGGGCGCCATGGCCACCGGCGCCGTCGCCAGTGCCGCGAACCCCAGCACCGTGGCCGGTGCCACCGCCACCTCGGCCAGCAGGTTGCACGGCACCGCCACCAGGCTCACCCGCGCCGACAGCACCGCCGTGACCGGGGCGCACACCGCCTGTGCCGCGGCGGCCGCCGCCAGCGCCTCCGCGAGCCTCGGCGGCACCCGGCGCCGCCGCAGCGCCTCGCTCCAGCCCGGTGCCAGGACCAGCAGCGCGCCGGTGGCCAGCACGGACAGCAGGAAGCCGTAACTGCGGGCCAGCCACGGGTCGTAGAGCACCAGCAGCAGAACGGCCGTGGCCAGTGCCGGGATCAGGGATCTGCGGCGCCCGGTGGCCAGGGCGAGCAGCCCGACCGCACCGCAGGCGGCGGCCCGCAGCACACTGGGGTCGGGCCGGCACACGACCACGAATCCCGACGTGAGCGCTCCGGCGAGCAGTGCGGTCGCCCGCAGCGAGAGCCCGAGGCGGGGAGCGAGGCCACGGCGCTCGACGAGCCGGGCCAGTCCGGGCGGCCCGATGAGCAGTGCGAGCAGGACGGTGAGGTTGCTGCCGGACACCGCGAGCGTGTGCGTCAGGTCCGTGTCCTTGAACGCCTCGTCCAGCTCGGGCGTGATCCGTGCGGTGTCCCCGACGACCAGCCCGGGGAGGAGCGCCCGCGCGTCCCCCGGCAGACCGTCGGTCGCCTCCCGCAGTCCGGCCCTGAGCCGTCCCGCGAGCCGTTGCGGCCCGCTGGGCCCCGCCACGATCCGCGGCCGGGGCCGGCCACGCACCCGCAGCACGGCCGCGGTCCGTTCCCCGCCCGCCAGCGCGGGATCCAGCCGCCCGCTGACCCGCAGCCGTGTGGACGGCAACAACCCGAGCCATGCATCGGGCGCACCCCGCGGCCCCCGCGCGCCCCGGTCGCCCTGAGCGCCTTTCGCACCCCGCGCGCCCGGGACAGAGGGCCCCGCCCCCGTTCCTTCTCCTGGAGAGGCGCCGTTGCGAGCAGCCGTCCCTTCCGGTGCCGGAACGTCCGTGTCGACGACCAGCAGCACCGGAGTGCGCGTCCGCACGCTCGTCCCGTCGCCCTGTTCGACGCGCCGCACCTCCGCCTGGGCCAGTACCGCCAGCGGCGCGGCGTGATCGCCGCGCACCCGTGGCCGGCTCAGCCAGGGGTCGCCGCTCAGCTCGACCTCGGCGGTCACGGTCGCGTACCGCCGGGCCAGTTCGGGCACGGGCCCGCGCCGCAGGTCCGCTCCGTGCAGTCCGGCCGAGGCGGCCGCCGCGGAAACGCACAGCAGCACGGCGGCGACGGAGGCGCGGGCCCAGTCGAACCGCCCGAGCGGCCTCCCGGCCCGGGCTCTCCGCGTCAGCGGCCCGGCCGGTACGGACTGTGCGGGCCGCGGCGACCTCCGTGCCGCCAGCAGAGCGACCCCACCCACCAGGCAGGCGACCGCGATCCCGGCCGTCCAGCCCGCCGGGGTGTCCAGCGTGAGGGCCGCCGTGACCCAGGCCGCGAGCGCGGGCGGCACCAGGCGCAGGTCCATGGGCCCCGCCCGGTCGCCGCGGGCCGCGGTCCCGTCCTCCCCGGTGTCGCGGGCCACGGCGCCGTCGGCCCCCGGATCTCCTGACCGCTCGCCACCTCGCCGGTCTCGCGCGGGTACGCCACTCGTCCCAGGCTCCGGCCTCCGGTCGACGATCGCGCGGCTCATGTCCGTACCAGCTTCCGCAGATCGCTGAAGCGGCGGTCGCCGATGCCGTTGACCTCGCGCAGTTCGTCCACCGAGCGGAAGCCGCCGTGCTGGGTGCGGTAGTCGATGATGTGCTGAGCGAGGACGGGGCCGACTCCCGGCAGCGCGTCGAGCTGGTCCGCCGTGGCCGTGTTGAGGGAGACGGGTGCCGCGGGGCCCGCGCCCGCCGGTCCTGAGGCCGGCCCCGCCGACGGGCCGGGTGGGGCCGCCGCCCCGGCGGACGCGCCGACGACGACCTGTTCGCCGTCGACCAGGAAGCGGGCCCGGTTGAGCCCCTCGGTGCTCACATCCGGACGGACACCGCCCGCGGCCCGCAACGCGTCGGCCACCCGGGATCCGGCCGGCAACCGCTGCAGCCCCGGGTTGCGGACCTTGCCGGTGACGTCCACGACGATCTGTCCACCCGGCGCCGCCGAGGCGCCCGCGCCCGCACCGGCCTTCACGTCTCCTTCCTTCTCGGCGTGGGGCGTGTCCGCCTTGGCGTAGGGCGCCTTTGCGCGCACCACTTGAGGGGCGGTCACGGACTCGGTGCGCCCGGCCCAGAAGTGCTGAACGGCGAACACCGCGGCGGCCACGAGCACCACGGCGAGCGCCACGACTCCCCGCCGCTCCACCCCGCACCGCGCCTGCAGCCACACCGGCATCCGCTCCCGCAAGGCCGGCCCGACCCGCTCCCGCCAGCCGGGGCCAACCGGGCCCGGCAGCTCCAACGGGCCCATGGCACCGGCTGGTTCGGGGTCGTGGGTGGTGCTCGGTGCCGGAGCCGGACTCGATGCCGGCATCAGCGTCGGTGTCGACCCGTCAGCCGGTACGGCGTGCGGTGGCTCGGTCGCGGCAGGCGCGAGCGTGGCCGTCCCGGCCCTCGCCTGGCTCAGTCCGGGCGCCGGGCCCGTGACCCATGCCGTAGCTGCCCTCGTCGCCGCCCCAGCCCCCGCCCCGGTCGCCTCCTCGGTCGCCGTCGCGGTCGCCGTCCTTGCGGACACCTCCCCCTCCGGCGGTCCGTTTCCCGACTCCCGCCATTGCACGGCTCGTTCGCCGAAGAGGAGTTCCGCTCGGCGGCGCAGTTCCTCGGCGGGCGCCGGCGGGCGGTGGCGGACACGGCCGCCGTCGATGCCCCGGCGGTGGCGGATGCGGCCGTCGGAGGTGGGACCACGGCCGGGGCCGCTGGTCGGAGTGGCTGAGCGTGAACGTGATCGAAGTGCCATGCGACGAGGATGGGACATCCCGCCGATTCGCGATGATCTTGGTCAATTCCCGTGGAGGACGGCCCTGTTGTGGATAAGTCCGCCACCCGGACGGGTGATGGCTCAGCGGGGTGAGACCACCGCTCCGAGCAGTCCGGGACCGGTGTGTGCCCCGATCACCGCCCCGACCTCGCTGACATGGAGGTCGGCCAGGCCCGGCACCCGTTCCCGCAGCCGGTCGGCGAGCGCGGCGGCACGGTCGGGGGCGGCCAGGTGGTGGACGGCGATGTCGACCTCGGCACCGCCCGCCCGTTCGGCGGCGATCTCCTCCAGACGCGCGATGGCCTTGGACGCCGTACGGACCTTCTCGAGCAGTTCGATGCGGCCGCCGTCCAGCTGGAGCAGGGGTTTGACGGCGAGTGCGGAACCGAGCAGGGCCTGTGCGGCTCCGATGCGGCCGCCACGGCGCAGATAGTCGAGAGTGTCGACGTAGAAGTAGGCCGACGTGCCCGCGGCCCGCTTCTCGGCGGCCGTGACGGCCTCGTCCACCGTGCCGCCGGCCTCGGCGGCCTCGGCGGCGGCGAGCGCGCAGAAGCCGAGAGCCATCGCGACCATCCCGGTGTCCACCACCCGTACCGGCACCGGCGCATCGCGGGCCGCGAGGACCGCCGCGTCGTAGGTGCCGGACAGTTCGGCGGACAGGTGCAGGGAGACGATGCCGTTCGCACCGGACTCGGCGACCCTGCGGTAGGTTTCCGCGAACATCTCCGGGCTCGGGCGCGAGGTGGTCACGGGACGGCGCTTCTGCAGGGCCTGGGCCAGGGAGCGGGTGGAGATCTCGGTGCCCTCTTCGAGTGCCTGGTCGCCGAGGACCACGGTCAGGGGCACCGCGGTGATGCCGTGACGCTCCATCGTCCGCGGCGGCAGGTAGGCCGTTGAATCGGTGACGATCGCGACATGGCGGGACATGAGCTGGAGGTTACCTGCCGTAGTGCTCGCGCGGCAGTCCGGCCCCCCTGGTGCGGGCCGGGAGCGGCCGGGTCAGGTGGTGCTCTCGGGACGCGGTTTCTTCTGCCAGGGGTGGACGAGGCGTGGCGACGGCGGGGTGATCGCCTGGCGCGCCTGCTCCTCGGCCTCGGCGGCACGCGACGTCCACGAGCGGGCGCGTCGGGCCGCCGAGCCGTCGGGGGTGGATGCGGCGCTCACGTCGGGCTGCTGTCCCTCCGCCGTCGCGGGACCGGCCGGGGTCCAGTGGCGCAGGGCGTCGGCCTCGATGTCTATCTGATCGCTGAGCGCGCCCAGATCGTCGTCGACGAAGCGGCGGGCCCGGTCGCGGACCGCCCAGCGCAGGGAGTCCGCGGACTTGGTGATGCGCTCGGCACGGCTGCGCAGCTCGGGCAGCCGTGCGCGGAGTTCGGCGCGGTCCGGCTCCGACTCCAGTCGCCGGAGGTCGGCGTCCAGCTCGTGCCCGTGCGCGCTGAGCCGCTCGAAGAGAGCGAGGGACTCCTTGATCGACTCGTCCTCGGCCGCGCTCGCGCGCAGGGCGTCCTGGGTGGCACGCATGGAGGTGCGCAGCGCGAGCCTCA
The DNA here is from genome assembly GCF_053598315.1 of Streptomyces sp. NPDC001153. NCBI lineage: Bacteria > Bacillati > Actinomycetota > Actinomycetes > Kitasatosporales > Streptomycetaceae > Streptomyces > Streptomyces sp. NPDC001153. The sequence goes on along the minus strand of NZ_JBSFJZ010000048.1, from coordinate 22,278 downwards.
GCTGCGCGATCTCGGCGGCCGGACCGGCCTGGACGAAGGATTTGGCGCGCAGCGTGTGGTCCTCCACGGTGCGGCGGGCCTGCTCGACCGTCCGGTCCACGCCGCGCTTGGCGGCGCCGACCGCCTTGACCGTGGCGTACGCGCCCAGGCCGACGAAGAGCAGGAAGAGCAGGGCGAACACGGCGATCACTGCTTCCACGATGCTCCTCCTCCGGGTGGAGCGGCACACGCCGCCGCGCTTTCCACAGTAAACGCAGCGGGCAGGCCCGGAGTTCCAGAAAAACCCCGAACCTGCCCGTAGGGGACTACCCCGAGACAGCTCGCCGCGGCGTCCTGACGGTCACGCCGGGACGATGTTCACCAGCTTCGGCGCCCGGACGATCACCTTGCGGATGTCCGCGCCGTCCAGCGCCGCGACGACCTTCTCGTCGGCCAGCGCCACCTTCTCCAGCTCCTCCTCGGAGATGGCCGGGGGCACCTCCAGGCGGGCCTTGACCTTGCCCTTGATCTGCACGACGCAGGTCACGGTCTCGTCCACGACGTACTCGGGGTCGGCGACCGGGAAGTCCTGGTGGACGACCGAGTCGGTGTGGCCCAGCCTGCGCCACAGCTCCTCGGCGATGTGCGGGGCCAGCGGGGCGACCATCAGCACCAGCGGCTCGGCCACCGAACGCGGCACCGCGGTACCGGCCTTGGTCAGGTGGTTGTTCAGCTCGGTGACCTTGGCGATGGCGGTGTTGAAGCGCAGCCCCTCCAGGTCCTGGCGGACGCCGTCGATCGCCTTGTGCAGGGCGCGCAGCGTGTCCTCGTCGGGCGCCGCGTCCACCACGGTCGGCTCGCCGGTGTTCTCGTCGACGATGTTGCGCCACAGTCGCTGCAGCAGCCGGAACTGGCCGACCACCGCGCGCGTGTCCCACGGGCGGGAGACGTCCAGCGGGCCCATGGCCATCTCGTACAGGCGCAGGGTGTCGGCGCCGTACTCGGCGCAGATCTCGTCCGGGGTCACCGCGTTCTTCAGGGACTTGCCCATCTTGCCCAGCAGGCGGGTGACCTTCTCGCCCTGGTAGTAGTACGCGCCGTCGCGCTCCTCCACCTCGGCGGCCGGCACCGCGATGCCACGGCTGTCGCGGTAGACGTAGGCCTGGATCATGCCCTGGTTGAACAGCTTGTGGAACGGCTCGGCCGACGACACGTGGCCCAGGTCGTACAGGACCTTGGACCAGAAGCGCGCGTACAGCAGGTGCAGCACGGCGTGCTCGGCGCCGCCGACGTACAGGTCGACGCCGCCGTGCGGCCGGCCCTCGCGCGGGCCCATCCAGTACTGCTCGATCTCGGGGTCGACCAGCCGGCGGTCGTTGTGCGGGTCCAGGTAGCGGAACTCGTACCAGCAGGAACCCGCCCAGTTGGGCATGGTGTTGGTCTCGCGGCGGTACTGCTTCGGCCCGTCGCCCAGGTCCAGGGTGACGTTGACCCACTCCTCGTTGCGCGACAGCGGGGTCTCGGGCTGGGTGTTGGCGTCGTCCGGGTCGAAGGTGCGCGGGCTGTAGTCCTCGACCTCGGGCAGCTCCAGCGGCAGCATCGACTCGGGCAGCGAGTGGGCGATGCCGTCCTCGTCGTAGACGATCGGGAAGGGCTCGCCCCAGTAGCGCTGGCGGCTGAACAGCCAGTCGCGCAGGCGGAAGTTGACGGTGCCCTCGCCGATGCCCTTGCCCTGCAGCCATTCGGTGATGCGGGCCTTGGCGTCGGCGACGCCCAGGCCGTCCAGGGAGATCTCGTCGTTGGACGAGTTGATGATCTTCGCGTCGTACGACCCGAAGGCGTTCTCCCAGGCCGAGGTGTCGGTGCCACGGCCGTCGGTCGGCTCGACGACGCAGCGGATCGGCAGCTCGAAGGCGCGCGCGAACTCGAAGTCGCGCTGGTCGCCCGCCGGGACGGCCATGATCGCACCGGTGCCGTAGCCCATCAGGACGTAGTCGGCGATGAAGACCGGGATCTGGTCGCCGTTGACCGGGTTGGTCGCGTACGCGCCGATGAAGACGCCGGTCTTGTCCTTCGCCTCGGCCTGGCGCTCGACGTCGGACTTCGAGGCGGCCTGCGCGCGGTAGGCGGCGACGGCCTCGGCCGGGGTGGCGTGTCCGCCGGTCCACACCTCGTGCGTGCCCTCGGGCCAGGCCTCGGGGGTGAACTTCTCGACCAGCGGGTGCTCGGGCGCCAGCACCATGTAGGTCGCGCCGAACAGGGTGTCCTGGCGGGTGGTGAAGATCGTGATGTGCTCGCCGTCGATCGGGAAGTCGACGCGGGCGCCCTCGCTGCGGCCGATCCAGTTGCGCTGCTGCAGCTTGATGGCCTCGGGCCAGTCCAGCTGCTCCAGGTCGTCCAGCAGCCGGTCGGCGTAGGCGGTGATGCGCATGTTCCACTGGCGCAGCTTGGCCTTGAAGACCGGATAGTTGCCGCGCTCGGAGCGGCCGTCGGCGGTGACCTCCTCGTTGGCCAGCACGGTGCCCAGGCCCGGGCACCAGTTGACCGGCGCGTCGGAGGCGTAGGCCAGGCGGTACTCGCCCAGGATGTCGGCGCGCTCGCGGGCGCTCAGCTCGCTCCACGCGCGCGTGGTGCCCGGAATCGCCCGCTCACCGGACTCGAACCGTGCGATCAGCTCGGAGATCGGACGGGCCTTCTTCGCCTCGTCGTCGTACCAGGAGTTGAAGATCTGCAGGAAGATCCACTGGGTCCACTTGTAGTAGTCCGGGTCGATCGTGGCGAAGGACCGGCGCTTGTCGTGGCCCAGGCCCAGCCGGCGCAGCTGGGCCTTCATGTTCTCGATGTTGGCCTCGGTGGACACGCGCGGGTGCGTGCCGGTCTGCACGGCGTACTGCTCGGCGGGCAGGCCGAAGGCGTCGAAGCCCAGGGTGTGCAGGACGTTGTGGCCGGTCATGCGCTGGAACCGGGCGAAGACGTCGGTGGCGATGTAGCCCAGCGGGTGGCCGACGTGCAGGCCCGCACCCGAGGGGTACGGGAACATGTCCATGATGAACTTCTTGGGCTTGGCGACCAGCCCGGCGTCGCCCGCCAGGTCGCCCTTGGGGTTCGGCGCCGCGTAGGTGCCGTCGGCGTCCCAGAAGTCCTGCCAGCGTGCCTCGATCTCGGCTGCCATGGCGGCCGTGTAGCGGTGCGGCGCGGCCTCCGCCGACGTGGCGGCGGCCGCAGCGGGGTTCGTCTCGCTCATGATCCTCAAAGCTCCATCGATCGTCTCTGCCTGCGGCTGCGACATTCAAAGAAACGAAAAATCCCCTCACACAGGAGGGGACGCCGCGCCGATGCCGACCTCACGGGTTCGACCGGGGTCGGTACTGATCAGCGCGGCCCGCTAAGCAGAAGGCGTACGGCACGCATGGCGTTAGGGTACCGCAGGCCCCGAGCGGGCGGCGACGGCCTTCGGCGAGCCGCGACACGCTTGAGCAAGCGACGGCGCGCTTCCGTATCCCTTGTGGACATGCCAGGAACCAAGGGGAGAGGGAGTTGAACCAAGGTCAACAATTACCTCGCGTACCGTCCACCAAGGGACATCGGCCCAGTCGCATTGTCCGTTGATAACAACGCAATAACTCAAACCCCGTACTGATCGGTATGGCGCCACCTAGAGTTCGGCAGCGGGACCGCTTTCCCGAAACTGCTCGGAGTTGCCCCCATGAACCCTCGTCGTAGTACCAGCTCCCTCCCCAAACCGGGCCGCTCGGCCTACGGGGTGGCATCGGCTGTCGTCCTGCTGCTCATACCCGTGGTCGTGCTGGTGGGAGGCAGCCAGGTCCAAGACTTCCTGAACTTCGGCGCGGGCGTGATGTCCCTGGTCTCGCTCAGCTGCTCGGTGATCTGGGGCCTGTTCGCCCAGGACCGGATCTTCCTGAACATCCGGCAGCGGATCATCGGCCAGGCGGTGCACCGCACGCTGGGGGTCGCCTCGATCGCGTTCCTGCTGCTGCACATCACCATCAAGATCGCACTCGGGCACACGCAGCTGATCGCCGCGATCATCCCGTTCTCGCTCGGCGTCACCGGCATCGGCGGCCTGATCGGACTGGGCTCGCTGGCAGGCCTGCTGATGATCTTCGTGGGGGTCACCGGCGCCCTGCGCAGCAATTTCGCCACCCCGGCCCCGGTCGCAGCCCGCTGGCGCGCCATGCACATGCTGTCCTACCCGGCCTGGTGCGCCGCACTGATCCACGGCCTGTACGCGGGCCGCCCGGTGAAGAGCCCGCTCTTCACCTACCTGTACGCGCTGTCCCTGATCGCGGTCATGGCCGCCCTCGCCCTGCGCGCCGCCCCGCGCCCGGTCAAGCGCAAGGTCGCCGACCGGCTGGTGGCGCTGTTCGGCAGCTCGGAGCGGCCGGGACTCGAGGAGCTGGACGCGAGCCGGTCCCGGGTGGCCGAGCCGGCTCCGGCGGGCTTCGAGGGCCGGCGCGAGCCCAGGGGGGCCGCCGCCCCCTCCGCGCCGCTGTACCAGTCCCCCGCCACCCCCGCGCCGGAACCCGCGTCGGGCTTCGCGGCGGCCTACCGCGCCGTCTCAACGCCGCGCCGCTCCCGGCCGTCGTACACCGCCGGCCAGACCGCCCGCATGGACCTGCCGCTGGACATGCAGGCCACGGAGGCCATGCCCCGCGTGGACGGCGGTTCCAGCACCTCGGGCAGCTGGCCGATCCCGTCCCCGCCGCCCGTCGGCGAGGCCCCGCCGTCCGCGTACGACCCGTTCCAGGACACCGGGCAGACCATTCCGGTCTACGGCAATTCGGGCACCCCTGGATACGGCGGAAGTGACATGTACGACACCGGTGAGACAAACGGCTTCTACGGCGCGTACAACGCCAGTGACACGTACAACAGCGGTCCCGCTACCGAAACGCTGCCCGGCGCGTCCTACGACACTCCGGGTTCGGGCGAATCCTGGAACACGCCGTCCGGAGGCTTTTAAGTGAACGAGGCCCTGCCCGACGTCCCCGAAGTCCGCGTGGTCGGCCTTCCGCAGCTCACGTCGGGCTTCGACCTTGTGGAACGACTCGACCTGCCCATGCACCTGAAGGTGCACGGGCCGCTCGACCCGCTCGGCGGCGAACAGCTCGCGCAGCTCGCCGAACGCATCAACCTCAGGGGCCGCGGCGGCGCCGGTTTCCCCTTCCACAAGAAGCTGCGCTCGGTCGCCGAGTCGGCGATCAAGCGCGGGGTGCGGCCGGTCGTCGTGGTCAACGGCAGCGAGGACGAACCGGCCTGCCGCAAGGACACGGTGCTGATCAACCGTGCCCCGCACCTGATCCTCGACGGCGCGCTGCTGTGCGCCGAGGCGCTCGGCGCCCGGACGCTCGTGATCGGTGTCACCCGCGAGTCCACGCAGCGCTCCATGGAGGCCGCACTCGCCGAACGCGGGCTGAGCAACAGCCGTAGATCGGCGCTGCGCGCGTGGGTGCAGCGCAACCCGGTGCGGATGGTCACCGGCGCCGCCGCCTCCCTGATCCGCTCGGTCGACGGCGGCCCGGCGATCCCGCCCGGCCGCAAGATCAGCGCCTCGCAGAGCGGCGTCGGCGGCGCACCCACGCTGCTGTCCAACGCGGAGACGTTCGCACAGCTGGCCATCGCCGCCCGCATCGGCCCCGAGCGCTACGGCAACACCGGCCTGTACGACGAGCCGGGCACCGTCATGCTCACCGTGTCCGGCGCGGTCGCCCGCCCGATGGTGATCGAGGTGCCCACGGGCGTGCCGCTGCGCTACGTGCTGCAGCTGGCGGGCGCCCCGCCGGTGCCGCAGGGCGTGCTGACCGGCGGCTATCACGGCAAGTGGATCGACGCGGCGACCGTCGACGAGGCGATCGTCTCCCGCAACTCGCTGGACGCGGTGGGCGGTTCGCTGGGCGCGGGCGCGATCCTGCCGATCAGCCAGGAGACCTGCCCGCTCGGCGAGTCGCTGCGGGTGGCGCAGTGGCTGGCCGAGGAGAGCGCGGGCCAGTGCGGGCCCTGCTACCTCGGGCTGCCCGCCGCCGCGCGCGGCATGGAGGACATCCTCAACGGCGGGGGGCCGGCCGCGCTGGAGGCGCTGAAGCAGGTCGCGAAGAACGTCAAGCGCCGTGGCGCGTGTTCGCATCCGGACGGCTCGGCGATGTTCCTGGAGTCGACCATCAAGGCGTTCACCGACGACCTCGCCGCGCATGTCCTCGGAAACGGCTGCGGACGGCCCGTGGAGGGCGTTCTGCCGCTCTTCGAGGGGGGCAGGGCCCCCACGGGCATCCCGGGCGGCGGAGAGCCCGAGGAGACCGGCGCCAGCCGTCAGAAGATCTACGTCGACTGGACGCTGTGCCGGGGCCACGGACTGTGCGCCGACATCCTCCCGGAGGTGTTCGAACTCGGCGCCGACGGTTTCCCGACCGTCGCCCAGGCGCAGGTGCCCAGGTACGCCGAGGCGAAGGCGCTGCGCGCGGTGCGCCGCTGCCCGGCGCTCGCCCTGCGCCTCGAGGAGGACACGCGCGGGCAGGCACCGTCCCGCAACCTGCCGGTCGTCTCCCAGGGCCGCGGCCGGCGCGCGCTCGGCCGCTGAGCACCCGAAGGGGCGGTCACCCGGGCCGGGTGACCGCCCCTTACGTCCGGCCGCGGCTCCCGGCAGCGCAACACGCCGAAGGCGGACCATCCGTCGGGATGGTCCGCCTTCGATTTCTGTGGAGCTAAGGAGAATTGAACTCCTGACCTCCTGCATGCCATGCAGGCGCTCTACCAACTGAGCTATAGCCCCTTGTTCTGTTGTTTCGCCTGGTTTCCCCGGCGACGACGTAAACATTACAGGCCTGGGGGCACAGCGCCAAATCGGTTTCGGCTTCGCACCGACACTGTCGCTAATGTCTGATTTTGTGACACTGATCGCGTCGTCCGCAGCCCACCGCCGGCCGAGGGGGCCACCGTGCGCGCCGGCGGCGACCTGAACGCGCTGCGGGCGACGGCCGCCCACCTGCCCACCACCTACCCGCCGTTCGCCGCCCTGCTCTTCACGCCGCTGACCCTGCTGGACCCCGCGCCGCTGCGTGTGCCGGCGACCGCGGGGAACCTCGCACTGCTGGTGGCCTTCGTCCGGCTGTCGCTGAAACTCGTCGGCCACGCGCGCGTGGACGCCGTGTGGTGGGTCGCGGCGCCGGCCGCCGCCCCACCGGGCGGTACGACCCCTGGACGGGAGCGGGCCCGGGGCTGGCCGCGGCGGTCAAACCGACGCCCGCGCTGTTCCCGGTGTTCCTGCTCGTGACGGGTGTCACGGCCCACCTGCGGAGCAGAGACGCGACGCCATGGTTGCGGCACGCGCGCGGGGCGGCCGTCGCGTTCGCCGCTGCGACCCTGCCGGCGGCGGCCGTCCTGCCGTACGACTCCTGGCGGTTCTGGACGGACGTGGTGTTCCGCGCGGGCCGGGTCGGCCATGCCGAGGACGCCGCCAACCAGGCCGTGCGCGGCGTTCTGGCGCGCGTTCTGCACACGCCCGACCCGGGAGACCTCTGGGCAGCCTCGGCGGCCGTCCTGGCCTCTCTGGGCCTCGCGGCCGCCGTGGCGGGCGGAGTTGCGCGGGCGGCGGGACCGGGCGGTGTGCGCCTGCGCGGTCACCGCGCTGCTGATCAGTCCGGTGTCCTGGACGCACCACTGGGTGTGGTGTGTGCCACTCGTACTGCTGCTGTGGGCACGCGGACACAGGACGGCGGCACTGGGCACGCTGCTGGTCTTCTGCTCGTACGCCCCGTGGTGGGTGCCGCACGGCACCGGACGGCCCGAACTGCACCAGGAGGTCCTGGAATTGATGCTTTCGGCCCTCTACCCGGCAACCGGTGCGCTGTTCCTCGTGCCGGACCGGACATCGTTGCCGGACCGCGGCGGCGGTGCGCCCGGGGTCAGGCGGTCACGAAGGAGTAGAACCGCTTGAGTGTGCAGTGCTCTTCGAGAAGACGGCCGTAGATCGGCTCGCCCTCCAATTCCCGGTACGTCTCGATCGGGTCGCCTTTTATGATCAGCGCCCGCGCGCATTCCTCGCACCAGTACTGGTAGTCGGGATTGATCGGCTCCATGTCACGGACGATCGGCGTACCGCTCCCACACCAGTCGCACTTTCGCCTGTGTGCACCCATCGATCAGCTCCAGCTGTGGCCGCAGGCCGTGCACACGTAGGAGATTCCGCCGTTGTCGCCGAGAACTTGGGCAACATGCGCGGAACCACAGGAAGGGCAGCTCAGCCGGGTGGTCGTGTCCCGTATCAACGCCGCACCGAGGAGGTGGCCGACCTCCTCAAGGATGCTCGCAGGCATCGCTACTCCCTCCCGTCGGGCCGCGCCCCCTTCCGGCCGTTTGATTCTGCCACGGCCGGAGCAATACGGTCAGCGACGCCTCAGTACCAGTCCGGACACGGCGCCCGCCGCGGCCGCTGAGGCCAGCGCCCGGGCACACACCGAGAACGCCTCCGAAGAGGTATACGAGCGCGGAACGCCGAGTGACTCAACCCGGTTCAGGAACAGTGTGCCGCGGTGCCGCTGGTGCTCGGGCAGGAGGAGGACCGGTCGCTGTGTTGACGAGGATCACCGGCCGCCGCACCGGTGTCCTGGATCAGCCGGAAGACGATCAGCCAACAGAAAATCCCGCCCCTTGGAGGGGGCGGGACCTTCATCATCGATCTTTGTCCACTCGACAGAGTGTCGATCAGTGGAGCTAAGGAGAATTGAACTCCTGACCTCCTGCATGCCATGCAGGCGCTCTACCAACTGAGCTATAGCCCCTTGCGCCACGCGGCGGAGCCGCATGGTGTCTCGCCCCGCTCGGCGGGGCGAACAAGAAGAACTTTAGCCTGTGACCTGCCAGAAAGTGAAATCCGGGGTCCGCGAGCCTCCTGAGGCTCAGTCGTCGTCGCCGAGGACCGGCTCCGGGAGGGTGCCGGCGTTGTGCTCCAGCAGGCGCCAGCCGCGGGCGCCCTCACCCAGCACGGACCAGCAGCAGTTGGAGAGGCCGCCGAGGCTCTCCCAGTGCCCGGCCTCCAGGCCGAGCAGCCGGCCGATGGTGGTGCGGATGGTGCCGCCGTGGCTGACGACGACGAGAGTGCCGTCCTCGGGCAGCTTCTCGACGTGCCGCAGGACGACGGGTGCGGCGCGGTCGGCGACCTCGGTCTCCAGTTCGCCGCCGCCGCGGCGGACCGCCTCGCCGCGTTTCCAGGCGGCGTACTCCTCGCCGTACCGGACGATGATCTCCTCGTGCGTCAGCCCCTGCCAGACGCCCGCGTAGGTCTCGCGCAGGCCCTCCTCGCGGGTGATGTGGAGGCCGGTGAGGGCGGCCAGCTCGGCGGCCGTGTGCGCCGCCCGCTGCAGGTCCGAGGAGATGATCGCGTCCGGCCCCAGGGAGGCCAGCAGCCGGGCGGCGCGGCGGGCCTGGCCGATCCCGGTCTCGGTCAGCGCGACGTCCGTGCTGCCCTGGAAGCGGCGCTCGACGTTCCAGGCGGTCTGGCCGTGCCGCCACAGGATGATGCGGCGGCCGCGGGTCTTGCGGTCGGTCACCTCGCCGGTGGCGCTCATCACCACTCCCCGCCCGGCTCCCGCTCGGCCTCGGCGGCCTGCAGCTTCGCGTGCTCCTCCGCCTTGCCGCGGGTGGCCTTGGCGTCGGCGGGCAGCTCCAGCTCGGGGCAGTCCTTCCACAGCCGCTCCAGAGCGTAGAAGACGCGCTCCTCACTGTGCTGGACGTGCACGACGATGTCGACGTAGTCGAGCAGGATCCAGCGGGAGTCGCGGTCGCCCTCGCGGCGCACCGGCTTGGCGCCGAGTTCCTTCAGCAGGCGCTCCTCGATCTCGTCGACGATGGCCTTGACCTGGCGGTCGTTCGGCGCGGACGCCAGCAGGAAGGCGTCCGTGATCGACAGCACGTCGCTCACGTCGTAGGCGATGACGTCATGGGCGAGCTTGTCGGCCGCCGCCTGCGCGGCGGTGTTGATGAGCTCAAGGGAACGGTCGGTGGCGGTCACTACGAAGCTTTCGGGTCGGCGGTCACTGGACCTCAAGGGTCTCACGGTCCGCCGGGCACACCCCACGTGATTACGGTGGCACGTGGGGTGCCGGGGACCCGGTCAGGAACTGGCGGGCTTGTAGTCCTGGCCGAGGACCACCGAGATGTCGGCGCCGGAGGAGACGGTGCCCTTGGCCACGGATCCGGCGGGCAGGCCGAGGGTCTTGGCGACCTCGGTGGCGTCCGCCTTGTGGGAGGCGTCCGAGTAGACCACCTTCGAGGTGGGCTGCGTGCCGGCGGCTGTGCCGCCCTCCAGGAAGGTGAAGCCGCCGTTGAGGAGCACCACGCGGGCCTTCTCGGTGTCGTCCTTCACACCGGTGGCGTTCTGCACGGAGACCCGGACGGCGGAGCCGGCGTCGGGGCTCTTGGCGGTGCCGCCGAGGATGTCCTTCACCACGCTGTCGCTGGTCCTCGCGCTGATGGTGCCGTCGGGCTGGACGGGCAGCAGGGCGGTCTTGTAGGCGCCGCTCTTGGCGAGGTCGGCGAGCTTGGCGAGGAAGGTGCCGAGGTCCTTGTCGGTGAGCGGCGGGTCGAGGATCTGCGCGAGGGTCTGCACGGTGACCGTGGCCGCCGACGGGTCGGAGGACATCTTGCGCAGCACGCCCTGCATGACCTGGCCGAACCGCTCCAGCTGGGCGTTCTGGGACTCGCCGGCGGCGCGGTAGGTGGCGTAGGCGACGGCCATCTTGCCGCTGAGGGTCTGGCCGCTGCCCTTGTGGACGAGGGGTTCGGTGCCCTTCTTGCCGGCGTCCGGGTCGGGCACGTCGGTGTTGGTGTCGATGTCGATGTTGCCGACCAGGTCGACGAGGTTCTGCAGGTAGGGGGTGTCCAGGCGCCAGGTGCCCTGGATGTCGGTGCCGAGGACGGTGCCGAGCTGGTCGCGGGTGCCGGAGGCGCCGTCGTCGTCCACCGACTTGGCGAGGGTGGTGGTGGAGCCGTCGTCGGCGCTCAGCGCGAGGGAGTTGGGCAGCAGCACGGTGCTGCCCTGCTTGGTGGTGGTGTTGTCGACGAGCAGCACCGTCGAGGTGCCGCCCTTGCCGGTGTTGTGCAGGTGGACGACGATCACATCGCGTTTCTGGGCGCCGACCGGGGTGGCCGCGCCGGGCTTGGAGCCGGAGGAGGACAGGCCGGGCAGCTTTCCGGCGTACCAGAGGTAGCCGACGCCGCCGGCGGCTACGAGGGCGAGGACGACGACGAGGGCGATGACCCGGCTGCGGGCCCGGCGGCGGGCCTCCTCGCGGCGCTCGGTGCGGTTCTCGGTGAACTTCAGCCAGTCGATGACGTCCTCGGGGTCACCGTCCGGGTCCTCGACGAACGCGAACTGCTCGGTGTGGTAGTCCCGTTCACCGTCGTCGTGCGGCCCCTCGGGCCGAGCCGGGACGTGCGGGCCCGTCTGCTGCGGGATGTGGGCCGTCTGCCCGGTGACCCGGGGCTGCTGTCCGGTGCTCGCGGCCTGCCCGTAGGGGTCGTGGCCGACGGGATGCTGGGTGCCGGTGTCGTAGGGGTCGTACGGGGCCTGGGAGCCGTAGGGGTCGTACCCGGGTGCGGGCCGGCCCGTGTCGTAGGAGGGCACCGGCGGCTGCTGGCCGGTGGCGTACGGGTCGTAGCCGTAGCCCTGCTGCTGGGCGTACGGGTCGTAGGTCGCCTGCTGAGCCTGTTGCTGTGCCGGGACCTGCCGGTACATGGGCCGGCCGTACTCGTCGTAGCCGACGATTTCGTACGGACCGGCGCCGTAGCCGCCGTCACCCGCGTCGTATCGGTCGTTCACCGGTGCCCCTCTCGGCTCACTCGCCGCGGTACAGCTCGCGCTTGTCGATGTAGCGCACGACTCCGTCCGGCACCATGTACCAGATGGGTTCTCCCTTGGCGACTCTCGCACGGCAGTCCGTGGAGGAGATCGCGAGCGCGGGCACCTCGACGAGCGAGACGCCGCCCTCCGGCAGGCCGGGGTTGGTCAGGTGGTGGCCGGGCCGGGTCACGCCGATGAAGTGCGCCAGGGAGAACAGCTCCTCGCTGTCCCGCCAGGTCAGCAGCTGTGCGAGGGCGTCGGCGCCGGTGATGAAGAACAGGTCCGTGTCGGGGTTGAGCGCGCGGAGGTCGCGCAGGGTGTCCACGGTGTAGGTGGGGCCGCCGCGGTCGATGTCGATGCGGCTGACGGAGAACTGCGGGTTCTCGGCGGTGGCGATGACCGTCATCAGATAGCGGTCCTCGGCCGGGGAGACCTTGCGGTGGGACTTCTGCCACGGCTGGCCGGTGGGCACGAACACCACCTCGTCGAGCTGGAACTGCGCGGCGACCTCGCTGGCCGCCACCAGGTGGCCGTGGTGGATCGGGTCGAAGGTTCCGCCCATGACGCCGAGGCGGCGCTTACCCGTGTGGGCGGGGCCGCCGAACGGCCGGTACTGCGGGTGCTCGACCGTGTCGCCGGCGGACTCGTACGCCGGACCGGTAGGCATGTCCTGCTCTCCCATGCGTGCAGACCCTACCGGCCCGGCCTCGGGCGTCCGGCCGGGGACGGGGTCCCCGCTCAGCGGTCGCGGTTGAAGCGGGTGGTGATCCACAGCAGGAGCAGCAGGATGGCAAGGGCGCTGCCGCCCGTGACCGCCGGGTTGAGGCTGTTGTGGTGGCCGCCCGTGGCTTCGGCGAGGGGGACCAACGGGGCTGCGGCGCTGTGAAGGCTCATCTTCGGCAGGACCTAACGCGTGTGGGCGGGATAAAGATGTCGTCTCATCGTATGCGGGCGCCCCGGCGGCGATCACGCCGACTCTGCCGTTCGGCCACGCGGGGAACTCATCCGAGCTGTCAGTCGTCTTTCCGCTTGTAGCCGCTCAAGAGGAACCAGGCGGTCAGTGCGCAGCCCAGGACCATCACGATCAGGATGATACGGAGCAGATTGCCCGATCCGTGCTGTTGGACGGCGCTCGCGGCGGCCTCGTTCAGCCGGGCGGCTGCGGGATGGTGCTCCATCAGTGGACTCCTTCGGCTGTACTGCCCGTCCACGGTATCTCCGCCTAGGCTGGGCTTCGCTTCGGGGGCACAGTGGGCACTCATACGCACATGGGGGATGACATGTCCGACGACGGCCACCAGCAGACGGGGCACGAGCGCGTGCCGAGCAGGCAGCGCAGGCGCTTCCCGGGGATCTCCTCGCGTGCCTACGAGCATCCGGCCGACCGCTCGGCCCTGGTCGCGCTGCGCAAGCTGAGCGGATTCGACACCGTCTTCAAGGCGCTCAGCGGGTTGCTGCCCGAGCGGAGCCTGAGACTGCTGTTCCTGTCCGACTCGGTGCGCGTCTCCGAGCGGCAGTTCCAGCATCTGCACGACATGCTGCTGGACGCCTGTTACATCCTGGACCTGGAGAAGGTCCCGCCGATGTACGTCAACCAGGACCCGCAGCCGAACGCGATGTGCATCGGCCTGGACGAACCGATCATCGTGGTCACCACGGGGCTCGTGGAGCTCCTGGACGAGGAGGAGATGCGGGCGGTCGTCGGGCACGAGGTGGGACACGCGCTGTCCGGGCACTCGGTGTACCGCACGATCCTGCTGTTCCTGACCACCCTCGCGCTGAGGGTGGCCTGGATCCCGCTGGGCAACCTCGCGATCATGGCGCTGGTGACGGCGCTCAGGGAGTGGTTCCGCAAGTCGGAGCTGTCCGCGGACCGGGCCGGGCTGCTGGTGGGGCAGGACGTCCGGGCCTCCATGCGCGGCCTGATGAAGATCGCGGGCGGCAACCATCTGCACGAGATGAACGTGGACGCGTTCCTGGAGCAGGCCGAGGAGTACGACGCCGGGGGCGATCTGCGCGACTCCGTGCTGAAGATCCTCAACGTGCTGCCCCGCTCGCACCCCTTCGCCACGATCCGTGCGGCCGAGCTGAAGAAGTGGGCCGAGTCCCGGGACTTCCAGCGGATCATGGACGGCCACTACCCGCGGCGCGACGAGGACAAGGACACCTCGGTCAGCGACTCCTTCCGCGAGTCGGCGGCCAGCTACGCGAGCGATGTGAAGACCTCCAAGGATCCGCTGATGAAGCTGGTCACGGACCTCGCGGGCGGCGCGGGCGACCTGGGCGGCCGGGTCCGCCGCGGCTTCGACGGCTTCCGCAGCCCGCCCCCGGCGAAGGGGGGCCCGTCGGACGCCCCGGCAGAGGGGTGATGTCACCTCTCCGCGAGGGCACCGGGCTCCTGGCCGCCCTGCCCCTCACCCCGGCCGGCCCCGAGAGCTGCCCCGCTCACACCGTCGGCTGCGCCGCGGCGGCCAGCGTCCCGCACAGGGCCGCGGGGCTGTCCGTCTCGTAGGGGTCGGTGCCCGCGGGGCCGCCGGTGCGGGCGGTCTGGCCGGCCAGGAGGGGGCGGAAGTAGGCCGCGGAGTCCTCGGCGCAGGTGAGGGGGCCCGCCTGGACGTACGAGGTGAGCAGCTGGACCTGGTGGGTGCGCAGGTCGTCGCGGGTGAAGCGGAAGGTCAGCTCGCGGCGGACGGTGAACAGGGACACCGGCGCGTTCGCCGCGGCACCGGTGGGGCGCAGGGCGTAGACGAAGGTGTGGTCGGCGGTGACCTCCAGCGTGCCCGAGTCGGCCTCGACGGCCTGCAGGTCGCCCTGGACGCGGATCCGGTCGTCGGCGAGCTGGGCGCGGGAGGGGTCGATGCGGACCAGCCAGCCGGTGGGGGCGTGCCGGCCGTCCGCCGCGGGGTGGTCGAAGCTCCGGTCGAACTGGTCGAGCTGGTCGGAGTCGAGGAGGGACCGGGCGGGGCCGACCTGACGGCCGGTGAGCACCTCGGGGTAGAGCGAGGAGCGGACGATGTAGTCCTTGGCCGCGGTGAGCGCGGTCACCACCTGGCTGTCGGAGAAGTGGGCGGTGCTGCGGGAGGCCGGCAGGGGTATGCCCTCGGCTCCGACCTCGTACGGGGCGGCGGGGCTGTGCGCGTACAGGTACTCGGCGTCGGCGGTGCCGGGCACCCTGCCCGTCGGGGCGAGCGGGATCACCGTCGACCGCAGGGGCTCGACGGGGCGCCGGGTCTCCGGGGTGCCGTAGGGGTGGCGGACGCCCATGTAGACCGCGGTGCCGAAGGCGACGGCGATCAGCAGGACGAGGATCAGGGCCTGCCGGGTGAGTCCGCGGTGCAGGGGCGGGCGGCGGCGTACGGCCGGCGCGTGGTCGGCCATCCGCTCCTCGGCGGAGTACTCCTGGAGGCGGGCAGCGCGGACGAACGACTCGTCGAACACGACGGATCGGTACTCGTCCTCTCCACCTGCGGGGCCGCCCTCGGGTGTGCCCTCCGGTGGGTCTCCAGGCCCGCCCATACTTTCAGAGTAGGTCGCGTGGGCCTCAGGTAAACGCCCTGCTACACGACAACTTCTGACAGGTGCTCACCAAGAGCGGGGCGGGAGTTCAGGGCGAGCGCGGGATGGCCGAGGCCGCCGGCTGGGAGGTGTCGGCGGAGACGGAGGGCGCGGCGGCGCTGCCCTGTTCCAGGCCGGTCGGGGCGGGCGAGGGGATCCCGTCACGGGTGTCGGCCGAGCCGCCCCGGTAGACGGCGGCGAAGGCCAGGGCGACCATGCCGATGCCCATCACGACGGCCAGCAGCCAGGCCACGGGGCGGTGCCAGCGGATCTGCCTGCCGTAGCCCCCGAAGTGGCGGTCACCGAGGCCGTAGGTGTCCTCCAGCTCGTCGTCCGGATCTTGGCCGAGATCGGTCCCCTCGGGGGAGTACTTGTCGTCGTAGCGCTCGCCTCGGGCGTGGGCGCGGCGGGCCTCCGCCTCGGAGGCCTCGGCTCTCGCCTGTGCGGCGGCCAGGAGGCGCTCGACGGCGGTCGGCTCATGGACCGCGGCCGCCTGTACGAAGGCCTCGTCGAAGACCACGGAGGCGAACTCTTCGTCCGACACCCCGTGGTCGTGGTCGTCGTCGGGCTCCCAGCCGTCAGGGAACGGCGTGCCCCCCACGTCCTCCGGCACGCATCCAGAGTAGACCTGGGGGGTCAATTTGGGCAGACGGTATGGAAATTCGTCTGACTGGTGAGACGACGTTTCGGCCGCCCGCCACGGCCGGCGGCCGTGCGGCCGAAGGGGTGGGCCTCAGGGGCGCACGTGGCCGTCGCCGGTGACGATGTACTTGGTGCTGGTCAGCTCCGGCAGGCCCATCGGGCCGCGGGCGTGCAGCTTCTGGGTGGAGATGCCGATCTCGGCGCCGAAGCCGAACTGGCCGCCGTCGGTGAAGCGGGTGGAGGCGTTCACGGCGACGGTGGTGGAGTCGACCAGCTGGGTGAAGCGGCGGGCGGCCTGCTGGGAGGTGGTGACGATCGCCTCGGTGTGGCCGGAGGTCCACAGCCGGATGTGCTCGACGGCCCTGTCCAGCGAATCCACCACCGCGGCGGCGATGTCGTACGAGAGGTACTCGGTCTCCCAGTCCTCCGCCACGGCCTCCACGACCGTCGCCTCGGAGTCCTTGGCGTAGGCCATCACACGCTCGTCGGCGTGCACGGTGACGCCGGCCTGGGCGAGGGCGTCGAGGGCGCGCGGCAGGAACTCGGGGGCGATGTCCTGGTGGACGAGGAGGGTCTCGGCGGCGTTGCAGACGCTGACCCGCTGAGCCTTGGAGTTGATCAGGATGTCGATGGCCATGTCGATGTCGGCGTGGGCGTCGACGTAGACGTGGCAGTTGCCGGTGCCGGTCTCGATGACCGGGACGGTGGACTCGCTCACCACGGTCTGGATCAGGGAGGCGCCGCCGCGCGGGATGAGGACGTCGACCAGCCCCCGGGCGCGCATCAGCTCGCGGACGGACTCACGGCTCTCGCCGGGCACCAGCTGGACGGCGTCGGCGGGCAGCCCGGCGCCGCCGACGGCGTCCCGGATGACGCGGACGAGGGCCGTGTTGGACTCGTAGGCGGAGGCGGAGCCGCGCAGCAGCACCGCGTTTCCGGACTTCAGGCACAGGGCGGCGGCGTCCACCGTCACGTTCGGGCGGGCCTCGTAGATGATGCCGACGACACCGAGCGGGACGCGGACCTGGCGCAGGTCGATGCCGTTGGGGAGGGTGGAGCCGCGGACGACCTCGCCGACCGGGTCGGGCAGCTTCGCCACGTCACGGACGTCGGAGGCGATGGCGCGGACCCGCTCGGGGGTGAGGGTGAGCCGGTCGACGATGGCCTCGCTGGTGCCGTTCTCCCGGGCCCTGGCGACGTCCTTGGCGTTGGCCTCGACGATCTCGCTGGTCCGGACCTCGAGGGCGTCGGCGATGGCGAGCAGCGCGTCGTCCTTCACGGCTCGCGGGAGCGGCGCGAGGTCGGCGGCGGCGGCCTTGGCCCGGTAGGCGGCCCGGGTGACCGGAGACATCGAGTCGTACGGCGAGAGCGTGGTCATGAGGGAAGGGTAGTGCGCGGGGCGGGCCGCCCACCGCTCATCCCAAACCCCGAGACAAGGTCTCAGAAGGGATCAGGAGGGCTCAAAAGGGATGGACCCCTACCGGTGTCGCGGGCGGCGGGCCGTAGCCCTCGGCGAGGCGCTGGTGGTAGGTCTCGCGGTCGATGACCTCCAGGCCGACGATCTCCCACGGGGGCAGTCCGGCGGTCTGCCGGTGCTCGCCCCACAGGCGCAGCGCGACGGCGGCGGCGTCATGCAGGTCGCGGGCCTCCTCCCAGTACCGGATCTCCGCGTGGTCGCTCGCGTACCGGCTGGTCAGCAGGAAGGGGTGGTCGTGAGCCAGCTGCTCCAGGGCCCGCCGCAGATCGGTGAGGGGGACGTCCGGCCCGGCGACGCTGAGGGTGACATGCCAGAGCCGGGGCAGGTCCCTGGGCTCCTCATAGGTGTCTCCGGCCGCGACGCTCGTCAGGGCACCGCGGGTGGCCACCCCAGGGCGCACTCGTCTCACGACGGCCTCCTTCACCCACCGCTCGGGAACGTCTCTCTCCAGACAAAGTTGAGCAGGCCCTACGGCACCGCGGGGCGGTTTTACGGAACGTCCCCCAGCGGGGGCTGCCGTTACGTCCCGTTTTACGTGTGCAGGAGCACCAGGTCGTCCCTGTGTACGACCTCGCGTTCGTAAGCGGAGCCGAGTTCCCGGGCCAGTTCGCGGGTGGAACGCCCGATCAGCCGGGGGATCTCCTTGGCGTCGAAGTTGACGAGTCCACGGGCCACCGCGCGCCCCGAGGTGTCGCGCAGTTCGACGGGATCACCGGCGCTGAACTCACCCTCCACGGCGGCGATTCCGGCGGGCAGCAGCGACTTGCGCCGCGTCACGACGGCGTCCACCGCGCCGTCGTCCAGGGTCAGCGCCCCTTGCGGGGTGGAGGCGTGCTGGAGCCACAGAAGCCGGTCGGCCGAGCGTTTGCCGGTGGGATGGAAGTAGGTGCCGGTGTCGCCGCCGCTCAAGGCGTCCGCCGCGTGCACGGCGCTGGTGAGGACCACGGGGATGCCGGCCGCGGCCGCGATCCGGGCGGCCTCGACCTTGGTGACCATCCCCCCGGTGCCCACGCCGGCCTTGCCCGCGCTGCCGATCTCGACACCCGCGAGGTCCTCCGGACCCCTCACTTCCGCTATCCGCGAGGTGCCGGGCCTGCTGGGGTCGCCGTCGTAGACGCCGTCGATGTCGGAGAGGAGGACGAGCAGGTCGGCGTGGACGAGGTGGGCGACGAGGGCGGCGAGGCGGTCGTTGTCGCCGAAGCGGATCTCGTCGGTGGCGACCGTGTCGTTCTCGTTGACGATCGGGAAGGCACCCATCGCGAGGAGCTTGTCGAGGGTGCGCGAGGCGTTGCGGTGGTGGGCGCGGCGGCTCATGTCGTCGGAGGTGAGCAGGACTTGGCCGACGCGGACGCCGTAACGGGCGAAGGAGGCGGTGTAGCGGGCGACCAGCAGACCCTGGCCGACGCTGGCGGCGGCCTGCTGCCGGGCGAGGTCCTTGGGGCGGCGGCGCAGGCCGAGCGGGGCGAGCCCGGCGGCGATGGCGCCCGAGGAGACGAGGACGATCTCCCGCTCTCCCCCGCTGCGGATCTTGGCGAGCACGTCGACCAGCGCGTCGACGCGGTCGGCGTCGAGGCCGCCCGCGGCTGTGGTCAGCGACGAAGAGCCCACCTTGACGACCATCCTGCGGGCCTCGTGTACGGCCTGCCTTGCCCTTGCCACCTTGCCGTCCGTCCCCTCACGCGGTCTTCTGCCCGCTTCGCAATCTACGCGAAGCGGTGCGGCCGGCGCGCTCGGGTCCGGTGGGTGGACGGCGGAAAAAGCCGCGGTACGGGGCAGGGCCGCGGCAGGCGTCGGCGAACGCAAACGGTCAAAAAGAGCGGGTCCGCAGTATGCGGACGGGAGGTCAGCCAGTTACTCAACTTGGTCATACCTCACCAATGCGGCTCACCGGACCGATATACCGAAGGCGCGGACATCGACGCTTTTCTCTTTCCCCATTTCAGAGGGGCTTCCGTCACCGGTACGACTCGCCTCGTTCTCTCGCCGGCACGGCCCCGCCCTGACGGCGAACTCGAGCGGCTTCGCCCTATACACCCCCGGCACAGGCCAGAGCAAGAGGGCGAGTATCTATTACAAGGGCGTTCCGGTCGGAAAAGGACAGTTGAGACTTGGGTGAGTCTTGCCACAACCCTGCTGACCAGGAGCGCAGGGGCTGTAGTAAGAACAGTCCTGGAGTCGCGTTAGGGTAGGCTTAAACCAACCTTAACCTAGCACTCCTTGTGCCTCTCGCCTCTCGCGCCACATCGGCAGCGGGAGGCGATTGACTCTGACCGACAGCCCAGGAGCTCCAAGCATGCCCCTCGCGAATGGAAGCACTTCGCCGAAAATAAGCGTGGTCGTCCCCGTTTATAAAGTTCAGGGGTATCTCCGCGCGTGCTTGGACTCCATTCTCTCCCAGTCCTTCGAGGACTTCGAGATCGTCGCCATCGACGACCACTCTCCCGACTCCTGCGGGCGCATACTCGATGAATACGCCGCGCTGGACGACCGCGTCGTACCCGTGCACTTCGAGGAGAACCAGGGCATCGGAAAGGCGCGGGACGCCGGTGCGCTGAAGGCCCGCGGCGAGTACATCCTGTTCCTGGACAGCGACGACACCCTCGCCGACGGGGCACTGCAGGCGATGGCCGACCGCCTCGAGGTCACGGACAATCCGGACATCCTGCTGCTCAACCACGTCCGCACCTACTGGAACAACCGCGTCCAGGCGAGCGCGGCCGGCGAGATGCTCGCCGAGGCCGGCACGGACGTCTTCACGGCGCTGGAGCGGCCCGAGTACCTCAACATGTTCGCCGTGGTGTGGAACCGCGCCTACCGCCGCGAGTTCTACGTCGACGACCACGGCTTCACCTTCACCGACGGCATCTACGAGGATGCCCTCATGGTCTACAAGACCATGCTGACCGCGGAGCGCATCGCCGCCACCGACCACGTCTGCGTCGAGTACCGCCAGCGCCGCCAGGGCAACTCCATGCGCACGCCCGGCCGCAAGCACTTCGGGATATTCGAGCAGTACGCCCGGCTCTTCGAGTTCCTCGACGAGCGCCCCCACCTGGAGCCGGTCCGGGCGCTGCTGTTCGAGCGCGCGGCCAGCCACTACCTGTTCACCCTGGCCCGTGAGGACCGCATCGTCCCCAAGGACCGCGCGGAGTTCTTCAAGCTCTCGGCCGCCAACTACAAGCGCTTCAAGCCCAAGGGCTTCGTCGTTCCGGAGGGCACGCAGGGCACCAGGTTCCAGCTGCTGGAGCGCGGCTCCTACACGGCGTACGCGGCGGTCATGGCCGCCAGCAACACCCGGCGCCAGGTGATCCAGCGGGCCACCAAGGTCAAGACCAAGCTCGGCAAGACCGCCTACAACCGCCTGTACCAGCTGCACCTGCGCCGCCCCGTCGACGAGAACCTCGCGGTCTACGCGGCCTACTGGAACCGGGGCGTGGCCTGCAACCCGGCGGCCGTGTACCACAAGGCCAAGGAGCTGGCCCCGAACGTCCACGGCGTCTGGATCGTCAAGAAGGACGCGGTGGACAGCGTCCCCGAGGGAATCGACTACGTGGTCGCCAACTCGCCGCGCTACTGGGAGGTCATGGCCCGGGCCAAGTACCTCATCAACAACGTCAACTTCCCGAACAACTTCGTGAAGCGTCCGGAACAGGTCCACCTGCAGACCCACCACGGCACCCCCCTCAAGCAGATGGGCATCGACCAGCAGAGGTTCCCGGCGGCCGCCAAGAACATGAGCTTCGCCAAGATGCTGGAGCGGGCGGACAAGTGGGACCTCAGCCTCACCTCCAACCAGCACTCCACCGAGATCTGGGAGCGGGTCTACCCCTGCGCCTTCGAGGCGGTCGAGTACGGCTACCCGCGCAACGACGTCTACTTCCGCAGCACCGCCGAGGACGTCCGGCGGATCCGCCGTGACCTCGGCATCGAGGAAGGCAAGACCGTCATCCTCTACTGCCCGACCGTGCGCGACTACCAGAAGGGCTATGTGCCCCGCATCGACCTGGAGCGCTTCTGCCGCGAACTCGGACCCGACCACGTGGTCCTGGTGCGCACCCACTACTTCTACGGTGCCGACCCCCGGCTGGAGGCCCTTCAGGAGCGCGGGCTGATCAAGGACGTGTCGAGGTACCCGGTGGTGGAGGACCTCTGCCTGGCCGCCGACGCGCTGATCACCGACTACTCCTCCATCATGTTCGACTACGCGTGCCTGGACCGCCCGATCGTCGCCTACGCGGACGACTGGGAGGTCTACCGCAAGGCCCGCGGTGTCTACTTCGACATCCTCTCCGGCCGGCCGGGCGAGACCCCCGGCGCGACCGCCACCTCCGAGGACGAGCTGATCTCGGTCTTCCGCTCCGGCGCCTGGAACAGCGAGGAGGCCGCCGAGCTGCGGACCGCGTTCCGGCAGCGGTTCGTGCAGTTCGACGACGGCAACGCGGCGGAACGCGTGGTGCGCCGCCTCTTCCTGGGCGAGGAGCCGTCTCCCGCGGTGCTGCCCCTGGCCGAGCGGACCCCGGCGCCCGCGCCGGCCGCCATCGCCATGGCCCACATCCCGCGGCAGCCGACCGGTGAGCGCGGCCTCATCGGCGCCTGAATCGGCGCCTGACATGCACAACGACAAGGACGAGCACCCCATGGTTCCCCGCCCCGCCCTGCGCAAGGCCGTCATCCCGGCGGCGGGCCTCGGCACCCGGTTCCTGCCGGCGACCAAGGCCACTCCGAAGGAGATGCTGCCGGTCGTCGACAAGCCCGCGATCCAGTACGTGGT
>NZ_JBSFJZ010000047.1:0-81472 GCF_053598315.1 Streptomyces sp. NPDC001153 | reverse complement strand
TCGGCCTCCCCGTATTCGCGCCATGCCCGTCGCCACCGCTCCACTGACCGCTCGCTCACCCGGAGCGCGGCAGCGACCTCAGCGTTCTTCTGTCCAGCCCGGAAGCCCTCCACGGCTTGCTGCCGTAACCGCTCCCGTGCGGCCCTCCCCGCCTCGGTCAGCCCACCGCCCTGTGCATACCTCACGCCCCAGGGCTACCGGTGCCAACGGCCGACTGTCAGGCGAACGGCACCGACATCACCTAATCAAGTTCAGTATCTACGTACGCGATCTTCCAAACTAGGGCTTTACCTTCAGGTGACTCACTCGACTGTGGCATCGAAACTTCGCCGACCCCGTTTTCCGGACACAGCAAGGGATCCCGGCTAGCTTAGGTACATCTACCGTGGTCGATAAGCCAGAGGTAAAACCTTGTTCGAGAACCGCCCTAAGACACCATCTGAAGTCAAGCGCAAGCTGCGCCAGCATGCCCGCTTCGGCTGCTGCCGATGCGGGCTCCCTATCTACCAGTACCACCACATTATCCCGTATAGCGAAGACCAGCATTTCCGGGTAGAAGACATGATGCTCCTCTGCCCTCTATGCCACGACATGGCGACGAAGGGTGTTTTCACCCAGGAGCAGCAAAGGGAGATGCAGGTAAGCCCATTCAACGCACGAAAGGGCTTGGCGGGAGGAATGCTCCACACCAACCAAGAGTACTGTGCGGTGCTGGCAGGCGGCGTTCTCCTAGTGAACGAAGGGCCAGTAATCATTGCAGACGGGGAACCGCTGCTCGCTCTCACACCGGGCACGAACGGACACGTCAAGCTGTCGCTGACTCTGCACGGCGAGAAGGGCGACCTGGTAGCGCTGATTGAAGACAACGAGTGGATATCGGGCGATGTGGCAGTGTGGGACATGGAATCGGACTACCAAAAGCTGATCATCCGGTCCGCCGCCAACAATGTGACACTAAACCTGAACATGAAAGGTGAGCCAGCCCACCTTCGCGCCAAATTCTGGCGCTCTGGCTATCTAATCGACCTGCGTGGAATCGGAATCCGAGTGAACGGAGTGAATGCTGGGCAACACATCTCAGAGACCCTCGCTTTCGCCGGTATGGCTCTTGATCTAAACACGGCAATTCCGCGCGTACAACTTGCCCCGCAGCTAGAAAATGGTCTCATCGTCAGTGAGTACGATCCGTCGACGCGCCTAAATAAGGCTGTTGAAGCGTGGCGGCGCCTCAAGAGTGAAGCATCCGGCAGCCCTGGATAGGGTCGCGGTCGCTCTATCCACGCACCCGCCGCCGAGGCGCAGCCTCGCGTACGGTCGCGAACTGTACTGCGCCCCCCGGCGACGAGGCTGCGAATCTGTGGACTATCTGTGGACCAATCACGCCCCACTGATCAGCCAGTCACCTGCGTATATGTTTGGGTCCGAGGCGCCCTCCGGAGCCGTTTCGCTGCCTCGAACAAGCGTCCTGGTTGAGTGATCTTCCGGCGGCGAGTAAGGCCGTCCTCACCCTGGAGAAGCACCGATGAAGAAACTTATTGTGCTTCAGCCTCGCCGCAGCCTTGGTCCACGAAGGCGATGCCACGCCAGGGCGACGGACCGCCGAGTGTCTGGTCGAGACGTTCCTGCGAGAGATGGAGTGAGCGTCGGGCCGCATTGACGAACTTCAAGTGCCCTTGGTCCAAGGCGGCGTGGATCGGTCGGAGCTCCTCAAGATCCGCTGGCTGACGATCGTGGAAGAGAATGGTGAAGTCCTCGATGACATCGCAGAGCTGGAGAGCTGCTGCGGCCGTCTCGGGATTCGCCACCAAGCTCAGCGACTGGATCGCGGCGTTGAACGGTCCCCATGCGACTGCAGGTCTGCGCCGTTCGAGGAACGCCTCACGCAGCTCCATCTCGACAGCGCCGAAAGCCTGCAGGAACCTCTCATAGGCGGACGTCTGTGTCTCCAGAAGCAACTTTCGATTCTCGCTGCGCCGCCCAACGACCCCGCCTGCAACGACGCCCACGATGGTGGCGGTGACACCACCTGCAGTGGATATCAAAAGCTCCCACGGAATAGCCATTTCCAACCCCTTGGATGGTTTCGGATGAGCAAGGATGGGTCGAGTAACTATCAAATCCCGTGGATCAGTGGGGTAGTTTCCCTCGTGATGACCTGCTGATGGATTCCTTGTAGATGCATCCAAGACACAACCATCTTGCGTGGATTGCGGATGCGGCTACTCAGAGTTGCCTTTGGTCTGGGCGGGTAGCCACCGCTCGACTTCCGGCCAGGCAGGAGGTCCTCCCATCACCCAGTCAAGAGGCCCTTGTGAGCTGTCGAGAGACCGCCTTGCGGCGTTCACGAATGCAATCTGGCCTTGACTCAGAGCTTCATGAACCAGCTGGTACTCGCGGGCGATCTTCGGCTCACGGACGATCAAGACGCATAGTTCTCCGAGTGCTTCGAGGATCGGCCGGACGGCCGCGCTGACCTCCTGGGGGGCGACGAGGCTGAGGGCTACCAGTGCTCCGTTGAACGAGTCCCAGTCGACGGTGTTGGGCCGATTGGCCGTGTACGCCTCCCGGAGGTCGATCTCGGCTTTGGCGTATTCCCGCAGGAACGTGGCGTAGGCCGCCGACCGTGTGTCCAGAACCCTCTGCCGGTCCTGACTCCGCCGCCCTACGAACCCGCCGATCACGATGCCGAGCACCGTGGTGGCCGCTCCCAGACCAGTTGTCGTCAAGGCGTCCCAGTTGACCGCCACCCCGCACCCTCCTCGATCAACGCCCCCACTCGCAGCTAACCCTACGGGCCTGCCCCTGTTCACGACGTCGGGACTACTGGCCTCGCATAGTCTGCGACGGCTCGCAGAACCCTCTCAGCATTCGAGGACGCCAGCGCCCCGGTGGGTTTTCAGGCTGCGGCGACTTCGCCACGTTCGACCAGGAGTCCACGCTCGAATCGGGCGCCGGAGCGGACCAGGGCGACGAGTGAGGCGCCGGTGATCGCGCGCCAGCGCTCCTGGGCGGACTCGACGAGCTTGAACACCATCGCGAGGGCCGCGGCCGGGCTGCCGGCCCCGCGGGTGACCTTGGTCCGTAGTTTGACCGTGGAGAACGTGGACTCGATGGGGTTCGTGGTCCGCAGGTGGATCCAGTGCTCGGCGGGGAAGTCGTAGAACGCCAGCAGTTCCCTTGCGTCCTCGGTGATCTTCGCGACGGCCTTGGGCCACTTCGACCCGTAGGTCTTCGCGAACGCCTCGATCGCCTTCTCGGCGTGCGTGCGGTCCTCGGCGTCGTAGATTTCCTGCATCGCCTTCGTCGCGCCCGGCTGTGCTGACTTCGGCAGAGAGTTCGTGACATTTCGGGCCTTGTGGACCCAGCAGCGCTGGTGCCGGGCAGCGGGGCACACCTCGGCCAGGGCCTTCCACAACCCCATCGCGCCGTCGCCGACGACCAACTCGGGGTCGCGCATGCCGCGGCGGCGGCAGTCACGCAGCAGGTCGGCCCACGACTCGGTGGACTCCCGCAGGCCCTCGGCCAGCGCGATCAGCTCCTTGGTGCCGTCAAGCCGCACCCCGAGCAGCACCAGCACGCAGGAGTGAGCCTGGCCGAGCCGCACCTTGGGGTGCACGCCGTCGGCCCACACGTAGACGAAGTCACGGTCCGCGAGGTCGCGCTGCTGGAAGGCGGCGTGGTCGTCCTGCCACTGCCTGGTCAGCCGGGTCACGGTGGCCGACGAAAGCCCGGCCGCTGAGCCGAGGAACTGCTCCAGCGCCGGCACGAAGTCTCCCGACGACAGTCCGTGCAGGTAGAGCAGCGGCAGCACCTCGGAGACCTTCGGCGACCTGCGGCACCACGGGGCCAGGATCTTCGAGGAGAAGCGCTTGCGCTCGCCCGTGGCTTCGTCGACGCGGCGGTCATTGACCCGGGGCGCAGAGACCTTGACGGGACCTGCCGCGGTTACGACAGTGCGGGGCCGATGGTGGCCGTTGCGGACCACCAGGCGGTGCCCACGCTCGTCCCGCTCGGCGACCAACTCAGCTATGTACTGGTTGACTTCCGCCTCCAGCGCGGCGGCCAGCATCCGCCGGGCACCGTCGCGGACGATCTCGTCGATCAGGGAACCAGACTCGGTGGAACCGTCGGCATTCACTACGCTGAGCATGAGCATGCCTTCCCGACCCGCGCTGCAAACGCGAGCCTACTCGGTGACCATCAAAGGATCATTCGGGAAGGTACGCCTCCGCGTTCCGGCCCGGGGCTGATCCACAGGTCTTGAGCATTGCTCCGTGGAGTCTTGGGAAGTCACATCGCCTTTCTGGGAAGGTGCAGCCGTTAGCGGTGACGACACGTTGAGCTTTGCCGATACGGAACCTGTACTGAATCGGCTGCTTGCTCTAGGGAAAGTTCCACTCGTCCATGCGCATGAGTGGAACCTGACTCCCAACGGGCCCCTGCGCTGAGGTCTCTGACCCAACAGTGACCAAGGCGGCATCGGGCGAAGAAGTCAACGTCTGTGTTTGCGGGTGAGCGGCGCCAGTCGGGAAGAGATCTGCCAAGGGGTAGGAGTGCTGGCTGGACCCCGCGCTGAACCGCTCCCTCGCCGATCTGGAGTCCTGCCCTCCCGCCTGGGTATTTCCCTGGCGCGAAGCGGTGCGGCAGGGCCGTCTGTGGGCCGTCCGAGGAGGATCAGCGATGACCAACGACGACCAATGACAACGACCGTGCAGAGCTGGGGCCCCCAGGTCACACGAGTTGATCTGCGACACTGGTACAGCCATGCCTAAGCCCGAAGAACTGGCCTGAGGGTTCAGCGGGTGACATTCATGCCTGACATCAATGAGCACGAACGTCGGCGGACCTGGGCAGTTCGGCCCGGTCTGACGGGCGCCCGTCAGGATGCGACGAGCAAGCCCGCGGAGAGCCCGAAGGCCACGCCGCCCGTGCTGGGCGCGTGCCAGATGGTGTAGGGGACCACGGGGAGCACCGGCCAGCAGCGGGGAATCAACGGACCCGCCTACAGGCGCCGGCACGCTTCCGCCGCACGTCAGCCCCGCAGCGATCCCTAGATCACCTTAGCTTTCCAAGCTGAGGCTCCATCATCTCGGCTACAGAGCCTGCTGGGGGTGCAACCCGGTGATCGTAAGATCTGCCTGCGCTCGTGATGGCGCGGCGTGAAGCGGAGGCGTTCATGAGGCTTTTCAGATGGGGACTCGCAGCCGTGGCCGCGGGGGTGAGCGTGCTGGCCATGCCTGCCGGCGCAGTTCAGGCGGCGCCGGCGGCTTCTGCCAGTTCCAAGCCGACTTGCGCTTACGGCGAGATCACCGGTTCTGGCAACCTGTCCAAGATGCCGACCTCCACGAAGGCAGGACAGAACCTGGTCACCTACACCAC
This sequence comes from Streptomyces sp. NPDC001153, assembly GCF_053598315.1. NCBI lineage: Bacteria > Bacillati > Actinomycetota > Actinomycetes > Kitasatosporales > Streptomycetaceae > Streptomyces > Streptomyces sp. NPDC001153. The sequence goes on along the minus strand of NZ_JBSFJZ010000047.1, from coordinate 76,093 downwards.
GGTGCGCAACGCCAAGGCGGCATCGCTCTCGGGTGTGTTCTTCGACTACCAGATGTCGGCGCCCAGCAACCACAAGGGCGCGGCACCCACCGTCTGGTGGAAGTTCAACGGCGGGTCGTGGCATCACATGATCATGGCCTGGAACCCGGCAACCAAGTCGTCCACCGCCTATTGGATCGGCGGTGACGCTGTCCTTGGAAGTCTTCCCGGTCTCACCACCCGCACCTTGGAAATGACCGTCGACTACCCCTCAGGGGCGACGCATGGGTTCTACGACGGCAACCTCTGGATGGGGGCGAAGACGTGCGGGTCCCAGCTGCTGGGGGGAATCATGGTCACCACGGCGTACCTGCCGCGGTAGACCACTGGCTATGACCCCTGCAGCAGCGAAGTACAGCAACCCCAGGAACCGTCAGCGCTTAACAACGCTCTCACGATCCACCCGGCAGCCTGTATGACCCTCGCTGACCGATCTCTGTAGAGCTACGGATCAGCAGGTGCCCGTGCCCCATCCGTGCCCGAACGTGCGGACAACCACGGGGAACCACGGTAGCGAGCGGGCAGCGCACAGCGGAACGGCCCCTGACCGTCTTGCCTGGTCAGGGGCCGTTCACTTGCGCGGTGGGTGTGGGATTTGAACCCACGGTGACTCGCGCCACGACGGTTTTCAAGATCGCTGCCAATCGCATCGACTGCTAGAACGACTGGCCGGACGACAGTCTCACCGATTCCCAATGGTCCACGATTCGCGCTGCCTCCTGGTCGAAGTCAGGGTTCGTCGGCTTCCGGAGTCCATCCACAGGCGCGACCAGATGGCACCTTCGCCCACCCCTCAGGCTGACTCGGACCTGCCGGCGGGGTTTGAAGCCTGCCAGCCGCACCACCGCGACATCGTCAACCTTCTCCCATGGGATCGTTCGCCTCACCCCGGGCCAGCGCTGGCCGATCCCCTCCGGTCCGACCGTTGTTGACGCACACGAGCCCCACAGCACAACCAAGCCCCACACGATGAGGGCGACACTCAAACCCTGGAGTGCGGCCCCTACGGTCTTCAACAACCCTCCCGACGCCCCGATGACGGCAGCGGAGACCGCCCAGCAATACAGGGCATAGAGCACGGCAACGACGCGGCGACGCGTCGGCATCTTGATCGTGATCGGGGGCACGAGCAGATCCTAGACACGCCCCTCATCTGGTGGAACCCGCCGTCTCGACCAGGCGGGAGGCCTCAGCCGCCACAGCGCTCATGGTCCACGAAGAGGCCGTGCCAGTCGCGTGCCAGATCGTGCGGGGAACCACGGGGAACACCGGGGAATCAACGGAGCCGCCCATCTGGCGTAGGCAACCTCCGCCGCAGGTCAGTGAGGCACTGAACCCTAGATCACCTTAGCTTCCCAAGCTCAGGGCTCGTCTACGCGACCGTTCAGATAGAAGAGAAGCCACTCAAGCCAGTCCGCCGTGACGCCTAGAGCCGAGGCCCAACCATGCATGGAGCTGACGTAGGTGACGTATCGGGTGGGCCAGTGGCGGGTGCCGGCCGCCTTCCAACTGGACCACCCGAGGGCGTTGAGTGAACGAAAGACCCGATCGTCGAGGATCAAAGCCCGATCCCACGTGGCGTTGCGGTCGTCCACGGCTGCAAACCATTTCGTGAAGAAGGACCTCCTCACTCCTTTGAGGGCGAACTGCCGGTAGGCCCTGCTCAAGTCGCCATCTCGGACCGCTTCGCGCGTCGCCCGGAGGACACCAGGCATGCGGGCGTCGGACAGGGCTGCTTCGGTGTAACGCGGCCCGCGTCCGTTTGTGGTGCCCGAACCCCAGATCATCACGGCCACGAACAGGTCACGCAGGCCGTCGGGATCGTCGCCAACACGATCACGGAGATCGGCCAAGTCGCCCCGACTGATGAGACGGTCACCGCTCGCCCCGGTCGCACACCCAATGCCGATATCGAGTACGTGCGCGGCTCCGTGCGACTCCAACCATGAGCGCCACGTTCCTGGACGGAAGCGCACGGGCTCTTGTTCACAGTCACCGTAGCGGTCAACGAGCTTCTGAAGCTGCTCCATCATGCTCCCCCTGGCCATGACGGCGGCGTGCCGTGGGCCCTAGCGTATGGGAGCGCTGCCAAGGGGACACACCTCTCTGCGATTACGGAGGTACCAGCCCACTGCCAGCACGATCAGAGCTGACAGCGCGCCTGCGGCCCCTGACAAAGGTGTCCCCTGTCGCCCACCGGCCGGCCCGTGAGGATCAACTCTGGGCCGTCCGAGGCCACCCGACGCCAACCAACAACGACAGAAGCCCACGGCATCCGACGAGGTCAGAGCCGTGGGCTTCTTCCGTCCCGCTGGTCGGCGAGGCTTCTGAGTAGACCGGCTAGTCAGGCCGCGCTGCGGAGGCTGCCGTGGAAGAGCCCGGGTTCCTCTCCCCGTAAAGAGAAGCGGAACGTCACCGCCAGCAGCCGCCAAGCGCAACCATCCCCCCTTCAGGGGCGTTGAGGATCGCTCACCGCCAGGAGATGACCGCGGCTGGCTGCGACGCGGAGCACGTCCCGCAATGCCCTGGTCAGTCCCTTCGCCAACCGTCGCAGGTCCTCCGGGCCCGCGTCCTGGTCGTCGAGGGTGTCCGAGGCATGCTGCAGCAGCTCGGCTGCCGTGCCCAGTTGCACCGCTTCGATGTTGTCCGCCAGGCGGGACATGTAGCCAGCCTTGTCGTCGGTGTTCAGGTAGCAGGGCTTGCCCTCCGGCCCCGACCACGGGAGGAGTCGCAGTTCGTTCGGTGCCGTCATGGTTGCGTCTGCCTCTCATCGGTCATGTGGTGGGTGGTGAAGACCGCGTCGACGCGATCCCCTGGGAACGCGAGAAGCGCGGCCTCGACGACTCGACCGGTGAAGTCGGTCGCGACCCTTGTGATCGCTAGGACTGCAACGGCGGAGCCGATCCGGAGGGTCGATGCCTCGTCCGGTGTCGGTGGACGGGCACATACCGTCTCCCGGACAGCTGCCGGCGGCGAGCCCAGGACGGCGAATCGCGTGGCCGTCTCCCGCCACCAGGAGTCGTCGTCCAGCACACCGGTCGGCGCCAGGTCGCGCGGGATGTAGATGCGGGCCAGTCCGTGCGGTGAGTCTCCGTCGTGGCTGATGCAGGAGAACTCTGCGAGAGGGCTGCCCGTCGGCACCTTGAGCAAGGTCGTCAGATGCCCGTCTGCCTGCACGGTGGTGGTGCGGACAGTGACGCGCAGGGCCGTTTCAGCGGCGGTCCATGGGTCCAGCGTCCCCCATCCGCCGGCGTACACGACCTTGCGGAGTGGGCGGCGGACGAAGTTGCCTTTGCCGTGGATCTTCTCGACGAGACCTTCGCTCTGGAGGACGGCGAGGGCACTTCGCAGTGTCACCGTACTGACCTTGTATCGGTCGGCGAGACCGGCCTCGGACGGCAGGCGTTCACCGGGTTTGATGCGGCCGGTTGTGATCTGGTGTCGGAGATCGTCGGCGATGTCGTGATGGCGTGAAGGCACAGACCGGGTCACCGCCTTCTCCGTACGCGAACGGCGGCGAGCCGGATTCGCGTGTGTATGGTCAGCAGCTCACCCGACTCGAAGAGCAGTTGTTTGGCCCCTTGTGGGAGTTGGAAGAGGTCCATAACCCGGCACGCCCTGCCACCGAGGTGAATGACGTCGCCACGCTGCACGGTGGTCGCGGTGACCTCAATGGTGGAAACCAGCGCGCCGCCGGGTGCCCAGCCGCTCACCGCTGCACCTCCGCAGGCGTGGAGTGGTCCGACATCGGGTGACACGGGCAGGCGCATGTCTCGTAGACAACCGGCAGGTCGATCGGCGCGGAGACCGGGGCGGACTCCGCGCAGACAAGGTGTGTGCCGATACGGCACGCGGTCGACCGGTAGGGAACAGCCGAGGCGTCGGTGACGTGAAACTGTTGGCGAGGAGGCATCAGCGGACCCCCGTCAGGGTTGACCAGGCTTCAGTCGGCAGATGAGAAGCGACGACCACCGCCCGTGGCCTTCCTCGTTCCTCCCAGGCCAGCACGTACTGGCGGACGAGTGCGTTGTCCTCCCCCGCGAGCCGGTGTCGATGGTTCGCGATGTCTGAAACCCGGCCCAGGAGGGGCGCCGACGCATCGGCGAACGCCGGGAAGGCGCGGGCGGCCTTCGGTCGGGAGGGCGTTAAGGGGCGGCGGTGCCTGCCCTTGGGGGCGTATCGCGCTCTGGCGAGTGCGACGGCACGGCGGATACGGTTGAGCACGCTGCTCAGCTCCTATCGCTGATGGCTCGGTCCCCCGACATCGCCCGTCGTGGGGACCGCTTTGTGTACGACCGCCCAGAGGGTGCGGCCGTTCAAGCTGGTGGCCAGGAGCCCGAACCGATCGGCCTCGGCACCACTTCCAGGACCTCCCGCCATAAGTCGGCGGAGAGCGATTGGGGCACCTCCGCTTCGACCGACCAGTACCGGTCGTGCTCCTCCACGCGCGCGGAGAGCCCGACGGCAGACAGCCGGGCAGCGATGGCCGCCGCGCTAACTCCCGAAGCGGGCACAGGGCAGCCTCCGTCACCGGCGATCACTTTGAGTGAAGCTAGTTAACTAGATTTGAGCTAGTGGACTAGATTTTCCATATGCCTGAGCAGCCGCCCTACCTCCGCATCGCCGACGAACTCCGGCGGCGGATCGCGGAGCACGTGTGGGAGCCCGGGGACCGCCTGCCGTCCCGCGCCCAGATCGGCCAGGAGTGCGGGGTGGGCGAGAACGTGGTCCGCCGGGCTCAGGAGCTGCTGATCTCCCAGGGTGTGCTGGAGGGCCGCGCGGGTTCAGGCACGTACGTCGCCGAGCCCCGGCAGCGGGTCCGGGTGGTCCGTTCGTCGGCGCGTGAGCGGCCCGACGGGTCGCCGTTCCGGGCGGACATGAAGGCCGTGGGCAGGCAAGGAGACTGGGAGAGTCGGACCGAGGCCAAGGTGCCGGCGCCGACAGACATCGCGGCGCGGCTCGGCATCGCCGAGGGCGACCTGTGCGTCCGGACGACGTACGAGTTCCTGGCTGATGGTAGGCCCGTGCAGCTTTCCACGAGTTGGGAGCCGTACGACCTCACCGCCGGTACCCTCGTCGTCCTCCCCGAGGGAGGGCCGCACGCCGGGACGGGTGTCGTGAACCGCATTGCCGCGATCGGCGTCACCGTCAGCCACGCCGTGGAGCAGCCGGAGCCGCGGCAGGCGACCGCCGAGGAGGCGTCGCTGCTCGGCATCCAGAAGGCAGCGCTCGTCACACACATCCGGCGGACGTACTACAGCGACCAAGGGCGGCCCGTGGAGACGGCGGACATCGTGGTGCCCGCTGCTCACTGCGAGATCGTCTATGAGATCCCGATCAACCCCTAGCCGAGATCACCGAGATCTCGGTCATTGCGCCCGACACTAGGTAGCGTGGCGAACATGACCGATGCCGCGCGTCATGCGAACACCTGTGGCCTATGCGATCAACCGCTCGACGGGGATCATTCCCACGAGAAGGAGACTCTCGGAACCCGAGTCGAGTACGAGGTAGTCGAAGTTCGCGGCGTGCTGGCTGATTCGGTTGCGGTCCTTGACCCGAATGACAAGCATCCGCTGCCCACTCGGGTCCTGGCTACCAACCTGGGTGTTGACGCCGGTTCGCTACTCGGCCTTCATTACACGTGCCTCGTTTCCCGTGATCCGTTCGGAGCTACTCGATCCAACTACCGCCTTTGGCGCAGTGGCAGCTTGCCGCCGGCGGCTCAGCCGGGGGTCTGACGCTGAGCGGTGCGGCGATCGCCTCCCCAACACGAGTCGAATGCGTGTCGACGCTTGCAGTTGAGAGGGATCTGACCGGACGTTTGAGCAGATCAGCGCCCACCTTGCCTCTCAAACACCAGGCGCCTTCTAAGAGGTCATCTCATTTGGGGCGTTCGATAGGCTCCAGGTGTGGGGATCGTTGAGCAGCTGGTGCCGGATGGGCTGTGGGAGTTGTTCCAGCGAGTGGTGCCGGAGGCGCCGAGTCGGCCTCAGGGAGGCGGCCGGCGCCGGCACGGTGACAGGGAGGTGCTGGCTGCGATCGTGTTCGTGGCCACGTCGGGCTGTACGTGGCAGCAGCTGCCGGCCGCCTCGTTCGGACCGTCGGGACCCACGGCTCACCGGCGTTTCACCGAGTGGTCGAAAGCCCGGGTGTGGGCGAAGCTCCATCGCCTGGTCCTCGACGAACTCGGCTCCCGGGGTGAACTGGACTGGTCTCGCTGTGCGATCGACTCGGTGAACATGCGGGCCCTGAAAAGGGGGGCCTGACAGGTCCGAATCCAGTAGATCGAGGCAAGTACGGTTCGAAGATCCACTTGATCACCGAGCGGACCGGATTGCCCATCTCCATCGGCATCTCCGGCGCCAACCTGCACGACAGCCAGGCCCTCGAACCGCTCGTTCGCGGCATCCCGCCCATCCGCTCCCGTCGCGGTCCGCGCCGACGACGGCCGGCCAAGCTCCACGGCGACAAGGGCTACGACTACGACCACCTGCGCCGATGGTTACGCCAGCGCGGCATCCGGCACCGCATCGCCCGCAAAGGCATCGAGTCCTCCCAGCGCCTGGGACGCCACCGCTGGACCATCGAACGCACCATGGCCTGGCTCGCCGGATGCCGCCGCCTGCACCGCCGCTATGAACGCAAGGCCGTCCACTTCTTGGCCTTCACCAGCATCGCCTGCACCCTGATCTGCTACCGCAGACTCACCAAATGAGATGACCTCTAAGCGCTTGGCCGCAGGTTCGAGTCCTGCCGGGGGCGCCGAGCACCGCCCTCCCGCTCGGGAGGGCTTTTTGCTGGTCAGGGTGGGGGTCGCTCGACGCGGGTCAGCCCGGACGCGCTCTTGACGATCAAGGGCGGGGTCCGGGGCTGTCCGGCTCTCGCCGGGGTTTCGCGCCCGCGCCGCCACCGGGGTGGGCGGGATGCCGGCCCGTGTCGGTCCACTGCTCTCCGGCCTCGGGGGTCGCCCTGCGGATGAGCAGCTCGCACCGTTGGCCGGCGCGGGTGACGGCGGCAGCCGTTCGCGAACAGCCTGCCGGGCCGTCGCAGTTGTCGCCGGTATCAATTCCTGACGGTTCCCCGAAACAAGGCGAAGCTGTGCTGCACAAGCGTCATGGATCACCGATTTGGAGGCATGTGACGGCATGTCAAGTCAGTTCGTCTTCGCGCCCACGCGGTGAAGCGGCGGGCCCTGATCTCATGGCGCCGGTACGGCACGATCCGCCTTTCAGGGCCGTTACTGAAGCTCGTATGGCCTAGAAAAGGAGTCGCGCAGCGCCATGACAGTCCATTCATGTGAATGTTGACCCACCCAACGGCGGATGAATGTTCAAAGCTCGAACTGCCAAAGGAATGGGCGCGAGAGTCCGCGGGGGCGAGATCAGGTACCCAAGCTCTGGTACCCCAAAGCAATGAGGAGGAGTGCTCGTTATGCGAGTAACTGCCCGAGCAAAGACGCAGTCGCGACGGCTGAGATGGGGATTGCGGCTCGTCGGCGCCGGCCTGACCACGACCGTGGCACTCGGTTTCGCCGCAGCTCCCGCGTTGGCCCAGGCGGGTCCCCCGAGCGACGAAGGCGTGCAGCCCACGGAAGTGGCCGACAACCCGGCCGTGTCCTGCCCCATGGGCGCGACCGGGTTCCGGGTCGACAATCCCGCGACCGGGCCCGTCTCGATCCCGGGCGACGGCACCTTCCAGCTCACCGTCAGCAGCAGCACCGACGGACAGGTGTTCAGCTTCGACATTCCCGCGTCTGATCACCGCGCCGCCGTCAAGGTCACCGCCAAGGGCGGGGACAACGCCAACGTCTACACCTACGACAGCACGACGGGCTTCCCCAGCGGCATCTCGGCGGACGGATCGCTGCACGCCCCGATCAACGCGAGCGGCAAGTTCGCGGACCTGAGCCACATCGACTTCTGCGTCGTCCCCAGCAACTACGGCGGGTAGTACACGATCGCCCCGCCACGGCGACAATGGCGCGGCCCCGCCGCGTCGGCGCGTGGGGGTCCGGGAGCTCCCGGGCCCCCACATCTGTGTGCGGCGTGCGGGTTCCCCGGTCGCCGGCACAACGGACTCCACGACCGCTCCGACGACACCCGCACAGTGCCGACCAGCCCGTGACGCGCCCGCCGACAGGCAACCCGTTCGACACGCACGTCGCTCGGCAGTGCGTTCGGGCCCATGGCGCCTCGAAGGCCCTGCTCCAGCTCACGCCGTCCAGTTCCAACAGCTGTTACTCCAAGGACCGTCCCACCAGGGGGCGTCGGAGTCGTTCCGTAACCCTGGAGATCGAGGGCGCCACCTCCTCGAGTCGGGGAGGTCCACCGGAGCGGATCCAGGGCAGCCAGCCCCTCCCCGGCTGTCAGCCGCTCAGGCCGAGGGATGGACACTTGTCCCCGTCCGTGAAACGCGGCAGGTGTCCGGGAGGAGAGACGACGTGCGACTTCGCTGTGCGGTGCTGGACGACTTCCAGGGTGTGGCCACCGAGTTGGCCGATTGGTCGGCGGTCGAGGACGAGGTGGAGGTCTTCTCGCTGCGGGAGCACCTGGTCGGCGAGGACGCCCTCGCCTCGGCCCTCGCGGACTGCGACATCGTCGTCACGTTGCGCGAACGCGTCCCCTTCCCCGGTTCTCTGCTCGCCCGCCTGCCCCGGCTGAAGCTGCTCGTGGCCTCCGGCATGCGCAACACCGTCATCGACTACGCGGCAGCCGAGGCCCATGGCGTCACCGTGTGCGGTACGGAGAGTTCGGGCACCCCGCCGGTCGAGCTGACCTGGGCGCTGTTGCTCGGTCTGGCCCGCGGGATCGTCGAGGAGAGCACCGCGCTGCGCACGAACGGCCCCTGGCAGTCCACCGTCGGCGCCGACCTGCACGGCCGTCGGCTGGGCCTGCTCGGACTCGGCCGGATCGGCAGCCGGGTGGCCAGGGTCGGGCTCGCGTTCGGCATGCGGGTCAGCGCCTGGACCCCGGGCCTCAGCAAGGAGCGCGCCGAGGAGGCGGGCGTCGAACTCGCGGCATCCAAAGAGGAGTTGCTCACCGACAGCGACTTCGTCTCCGTACACGTCGCCGCCCGCGAGAGCACCCGGGGCCTGGTCGGCGCCGCCGAACTCGCCCTGATGAAGCCGACCGCCTACCTGATCAACACCTCCCGGGCGGCCGTCGTCGACCAGGACGCCCTGCTGGCCGTGCTGCACGAGGGCCGGATCGCGGGCGCCGGCGTGGACGTCTTCGACATCGAGCCGCTGCCCGCCGGTCACCCGATGCGCACCGCGCCCCGTCTCCTCGCCACGCCCCACCTCGGTTACGTGTCGCACGCCAACTACACGACGTACTACCGCCAGGCGGTGGAGGACATCCAGGCCTACCTGGCCGGATCCCCGGTACGGCTGCTGTCCTGAGCCGCGCGCGGAACCTGCCGTTCGGCCGCATACGGAAGGGCGCCGGCCCCTCACCCGTCGCCGCGGGGAGGGGCCGGCGCTTTCCCTGAGTGTGCGGCGTGCCCGGTCAGAGCGCCTTGCTGTTGCAGCCCATGTCCGAACCGAGGTGGCTCTGCTGCGCGCCGGGGGCGCCTTCGCCGTTCAGCAGGTTGCCCGCCAGGCCGTTGACGGCGCCGACGCTGCCGAGCACATCGATGTTCATGTCGTGCGAGCGGCATTCGATGCCCTGGTTGACGTCGAGGTCGTCATGGCCGGGCTCACCGTGCGCGAAGGCGGTGTTGAGGCCGAGGGTGCCGACACTGCCGAGGACGGCGGCGCCCACGAGGACGGCCTTCTGGAACGTGCGCATTACTTCTCCGTTGGTCGAGCGGATGCGATCCGCAGCGGATCGAGTTGAGGGAGGCGAGGCGGTCAGCCGACGCGCGGCAGACCCAGTGAGCCGACGGGAGGCGCCGCGACCTGCCCGAGGCCGAGCCCGGGCGCCTGCGGCGCGTCCGGTGCGAGCAGCGGGTTGACGAGCGGGTTCACCTGAGGGTTCACCTGCGGGTTCACCTGGGGGGCGACATGCGGCGGGCCATCCGCCGCGCCGAACGTCTGGGGTACGGCGACCTGCGGGGCGACCTTCGGCATGACTTCCGGCGCCGACTGCGGGCTGACCTGCGGCATGACCTGCGGCGCCGACTGCTGGGGGGCGGCGGCCTGCTGCGGGCCGTACGACGGGCCGGCGGCCTGCGCGAAGCCTCCCGACGAGGCCGTGGCGGTGGCGCTGGCGGCGTGCTCCTGCGGCGGCGCCGGCGGGGGCGGCGGAGGAGCCTGCATCATCGGCGGGGAGTACGGCTGCGGAGCGGCGGCCTGTGCGGCGCCCGTCGAGCGGGACACCGCCTCGGCCTGCGGACCGGCCATCTGCGGCGGCGCGTACTGCGGAGCCGCGTACTGCGGCGGTGCGTACTGCGGCACGTACTGCGGCGGCGCGTACTGCGGCACGTACTGCGGCGGCGCCGCGTACTGGGGCGGCGGATACTGCGGCGCCGCGTACTGCGGTGCGGGGTACTCGGGAGCCGACGCTGGAGCGGCGCCGCTGTACCCCGCGGGATAGTCGGCGGCCTGACTGACGCCGGCGCCGATGGCGGACAGACCGCCGGCCGCTGCTGCGACGAGCGCGGCCTTGTGAAGCTTGCGCATGGAACCCTCGGCCCTTCAAATACCTGTACAGGGAAATCCGTTGTATTCGGCGCGGTCTCGCGTGCACACAGTCTGATGTTCGTACTGCGCCGTTACAGGGGTAACTATCGGGCGGCACGCGGACTTTCGCCGGAGCTGGCAGCGAATTCCCTTGCCCCTCCATAGATCCATGATCGCTGCCCTCTCCCAGTTGGCAACGACTTCTCCCTCACCGCGGTCACGGGATCCGATACACCGTCACCCATTTGCCGTCGGCCGCCGGACGCGCGCGATCAGGATTGCAGAGGCGTTCGCGGCGCCGCACCGAGGCACACGGAGCCTGAGGCAAATGGGTGACCAGGGCCCGGAGTCCGTATCCGTTTCACCGCTTCCCTCGTTCCCCACTGGGCCAGGGCGATGGTCCGTCGCAGCCGTACAGGGCAGCAGGAAACAGCACCACCGACACCAACTCTTCAGCATTTCCCATACGTTCCGAGCACAGGTCAATGAAGGGCCGAGGGTTTCATGCGCAAGCTTCACAGGGTCGCGCTCGTCGTCGCAGCAGCCGGGGGTCTGTCCGCCGTCGGCACCGGCCCGAGCTCCGCCGCCGTTCCCGCGTACGGCGGTGGACTTCCGCTCCCCGTTTCGCAGCCGGACGCCCAGGCGGCTTCGGCGACCTCCTCGCAGGCCAGCGTGCAGAGTTACGGCTCACCGGCCCCGTATGCCGGCCCGCAGCGGGGCGCTGAGGTCACCCCGCAGGTGAACCCGACCCTGAGCCCGCAGCTCAACCCGCAGATCTCCCCTCAGGCGGCCCCGGGACAGGGCGGCGGTCTCGGCCAGACCAACCTCTTCCGCCCGTCCCAGGAGTGCAGCCCGCAGTCCCTGCTCAACGCCGCCGTCCCGGTCGCCCTGCTCGCCGCGTCCGAGACCCACGGCATCGAGTGCACGCAGGCCAACACCCAGTCGAACGCGCTCGCCCACGCCAGCGCTCACTGACACCACCGGACGGCCGGACACCGACCCGGCACGGGCCCTTCGAGGAACAACCGCGAAGGGCCCGCACGCATGCGATACGGCTTTCGGGTGCTTTTGTCAGGAGATCAAGAAACCGGCGCGTCGCTGTCCGTTTTGGGTTATTTCCTATTAATCTCCGTGACTGTAAGAAAGCGATCTGCCACGGATCGCAACTCCTTCACTCCACCGGAGAAGACATGCACAAGCTTCGCAAGGCTGCCGTTCTGATCGCCGCCGTCAGCAGCATCGGCCTCATGGCCGGCACCGCCCACGCCGGCGGCCAGGAAGGCGGCAAGGAAGGCGGCAAGGGCGGCGACCGCTTCAGCGTCCTGCAGAGCTCCAACTGCAAGTCGCACGACCTGAACCTGGACGTCCTCGGCGAGGTCGGCATCCTCAACGGCCTGCTGGGCAACGCGCTCAACGGCGAGGGTGACCCGGGCGCCCAGGCCACACACATCGGCTCGACCATGGGCTGCAACAACAGCGCCTTCTAAGCGCACCGCCGTACCGGCGACCAGAGCAGGAAATGGTCCCGGCACCGAGCCTCAGGCTCGGTGCCGGGACCTTTTTTGTGCGCCTGTGAGCATTCAGGGTGACAACAATTCGCAATTCGGCGCGTCGTTGGTTGTCTTCGGATATTTCCTATTAGCCTCCATTACCGCACGAAGTCGATCTCTCGTAGATCGCATCCACCACTTTCACTTCCACCGGAGTAGACATGCACAAGCTGCGCAAGGCTGCCGTCCTGGTTGCCGCCCTCGGGAGCGTCGGACTCCTGAGCGCCGGCGCCGCCCACGCCGACCAGGGGTGGGGCAAGGGCGGGAACGGCCCCCGCTTCAGCGTCCTGCAGAGCACGACCTGCAGGTCCCACGACCTCAACGCCGACGTCCTCGGCGAGGTCGGCATCGCCAACGGCCTGGGCGGCAACCTGCTGAACGGCGAAGGCAACGCCGGCGCCCAGCAGTCGACCCTCGGCTCGACCATGGGCTGCAACAACAACGTCGGCAAGTAGGCCCGGCCCCCTCCGTCCCCGGTGTCCCGGCCACAGGCCGGGACACCGGGGACAGCCATGTCGGCGGACGGCTCCGCGCACCAGACAAGCCGAAGTACCGGACCAGGAAGCCGAAGTGCCGGACCGGCAAGGGGAAATACCGGGCCAGGAGGCCCGAGATAGCGGAGCAGAAAGCCGCACCGGAGCGGCGGACCGGAAAGCCGTCACAGCCGATCAGAAAGCCGGAACAAGGGGCCAGAAAACGGAAAGGCCGGACCGGGAATGATCCCGGTCCGGCCCGTGCCGGTCGCCCATCAGAACGCGATGCGAGGCGTGTCGAACCGAGGCTTCTTGAAGCCCTTGGGCAGCTTCACATGGTTGGAGCAGTCCACTACCGCCCCGACCTTCGCGGTTCCGCCGTCCAGCAGTTCGTCGTCGGGAAACACCACGCGCGAACGGTCGGCCGTCGAGCAGTCCTGCGTCTGGTCGATGACGTGCTTGCCGCGGTGGTCGGTGCGGATGTCGCTCTTGCGGATGCAGACGACGCCCGTGGCGGTCTTCCTGCACGCGCCCCTGGGTTCATCGGCGTGCGCGTGTGCGGCACCGGCGCAGATCACGGCGAGACTTCCGACGAGACCCGAGATGGTCACGACCTTCTGTCGAGTGAACATGTTTGCGTTCCTTTGCAGTTGAGTGCAGGAGACGAGCCGGCGCCGGCAATTGGCGCAGCCCGGACGCGCTCCCTGGGGGATCTGCCGCGCGTCCGGGCTGCCTTCGCATGGGGGTGTCACTCAGCACACCGGTGAACAAGCCGAGTTGGTCCGGGACAGGAGCGTCCGAGTTCTTACGATGTGCCTATCGTGCTGTATTACTGGGCGTCACTCGGAGCGGCGTACTGGCCGTAGCCTTCCTCCCCGCCCTCCTTGTGCTCACCCTTCTTCCCCTCGTCGAAACCACCCCACGTGGCCACGGCGTTGGCCGACGAGTTGGCCACAGCGGTGATCGACGGAGGGGCGACCTCCTCCTGGCCCTGACCACCGGCGAAGCTGACGCCGACGCCAAGGGTGGACAGCCCCGCAACCGCTGCCGCTACGACCGCAGCACGCTGAAACTTACGCATGGTTGACCCTTTCTTACCCGGGCGGACAGCCCTGGTTTGACTACTTGCTGTGAGCTTATACACACAGTCCGTAGCAATTTGGGATCTTCGCTCCATACGTCGTGTCGGCTCACCGCACGGCATGCACCGCAGGATTCCGCAGGATTCCGCCCCGAAGGCTCAGACCAGACCGGAGAACTCCTTGTTCCCGTCAGCCCTGTCGGGCGCTCCCGATGTCGTGTTGGAACAGGTCACCTGGGGCCCGATCTTCATCGACCCGCCTCCCAGGGCGGCGGGCACCGTGAAGGGCTGCGTCGGCAGGCAGTTGTCGTAGTGGGGGATCTGGCCGTTCTCGGGGATCTCACCTTCGATCCGCTGGATGCAGGTGACGTTGCCCAGGATGTCCCGCGTGCACGTACCCGGACCCCGTACGGTGTGCGCCTGGGCCACGCCGGCGCAGGCCACGGCGAGGCCGCCGATGAGCCCCGAGACAGCCGCGATCTTCTTCGTGCTGAACATGTGCTGCGTTTCCTTTGTGAGGGGCGCCGGGCACCGCGCGCCGCCAACCGTCCGCGCCGGCCCCTGCCTTCGCCCTGTCTTGGTCTTCGAGCCCGGGGCAACCGGCCGGGCGTGAAGGGAACCCTTCGGGGAGCGACCCGAAGGGTTCCGCGGAAGGCGTCGCACGTGATGACGCCGTCGATCTCAGCCAGAGAAGGCGTTGTTGAACTGGCCGCAGGTGGTGTCCAGGGTCTGGGCAAGCCCGAGCACGCCGATCGGAAGATCGTTCTCGGCGACCGTCTGCGGGCTGCACTCCTGGTACGGGCGGTAGAGGTCGTTCACCTCAAGCCCGCCCTTGCCGTGAGCGTAGGCGGTACCGGCACCGGCACCGATGGCGGAGAGACCGCCGGCCGCCGCCACTGCTGCGATCACGACCTGCTGAAGCTTGCGCATGGAACCCTCGGTTCTTCATTTGCTTGACGTATTGCTGACGTCGAGGCTGATTGCCTACCGTGACTTCACGAACACTACCAGTAGCCAAGTGCCGTATTCCACTTTGGCGGATATCCGTGTCTAAAAGGGGACATGAGTGCGCGGGCTCTTCCGGGGTACCGCAACTGACGCCCCAACACTGCGGATTGGCATCGGCCGTGCCAACACTGAGAGCGAAAAGGGCAGTTGTCCGACGAACGGAAAAGCGCGCCCCGCCCCCGGTATTACGAGAATGTCGGCTCCACGGCCCGATGACGGCGGTCCGCCGGAACGGACACCACGAGGTCCCGCAGACCTTCGATGTAAAGACGCATGTTCTTGTATGCGACGTCGTTGTCCGGGTAGCGGCAGGCGAACCACAGCCCCTCGTGCAGCCGGGTGACCCAGGCGCACACCTGGTCGCCGTACGACACCCGGATCAGCCCGTACGCCTTCCGCTCGCTCCACTGGGACGAGCCGGGGACGAGTCGGGCATCCGCATACGAGACGATCGAGTACATGTCGGGCGACGTGGGACGGAAGTCCGCGCCGAGCAGGCGCAGTACCCGGGCCAGCGGAATACGCGCCAGCGACCGATTGGCCTGCAACTCGGCGCGGACCGCGGTGAGCGCGCCGTCGAAGTCCCGTGTCGTGGGCACCTCGATCGGTGCGCCGCCGACGTACCAGCCCACGGAGTCCGACCACGCCGACTTCACCCGGGTGTGGAACGGCACCACCGTGCGGTAGACCGGCTGCCCGCCGAGCTGGTGCACGAGCAGGCTGGTCGCGGCCAGAACGCCCACCATGCTGCCGCCGTAGGGCCGGCAGTACGCCTCGAAGGCGGCGGCGGCGTCCGCGTCGACGAGCGGCTCGCGCAGGAGCTTCTGGGTGGGCAGTACGCCACCGGGCCGCAGTCCGAGATCGACGGGGAAGTCCGGGAGCTTCCCGCCGCACCGGGCGATGAACTCCCGCCAGCGGGCGACGATCGCGTGGGTGTCGTCGATGTCGTCCGCGTTCGCCCGCTCCTGCTCGCAGAAGTCGACGTAACTGCCCACGCGAGCACCCGACATGGGCCGACCCGTGACGCGCGCCCGGTACAACTCCTGGATCTCGTCCGGGATGCGGTAGAGGGAGTAGGCGTCGACGTTGGTGTGGTCGAACGCCAGGTACACGCTGGTGGAGTCGTCGCGGACGACGGCCGCGTAGATGAGGTTCGGCCAGCCGAGCGCGTCCGCCGCGACGTCGAATCGGTCCTGCAGGTAACGGACCAGCGTGTCCGCGTCGGCGAAGTCGCCGATCACCTCGCGGCGCAGGGTCACGTCGTCCTCGTCGAGCGTGAACCGGTGCATGTCCTCACCGGCCCACCTGAAGCCGCTGCGCAGCGTCTCGTGCCGCAGCGTCCAGCCGCGCAACGCCTGTTCCAGCGCGTCGAGATCGGCTCGGCCCGGCAGATCGAACGCCGTACCGATCCAGGTCGGCACGAACAGACCGTCCTCGCGCACCGAGCGCGCGGTTCTGATGTGCGACTCCTGGATGTACGCCGGCGGCCGCGGGTCCGGTGGCTGCGCTGCCGCGGCCGCGACCGTCGCCGGACTGTACGTCCACTCGACGAGGCGTCCGGGCCGGACTTCGCAGCGCTGAATGTCAGAAATTCGCACGGGGGCGTCTCCTTCGCAGAAGACTCAGACTTGATCACGGGGGAGCCGTGCGCGAGCGGCGGTTGCCGTGTCGCAGGCTTTTCAGCGGGACGTGTGACGCCTCGAACGGCAAAGCGAGCGGCGCGGGTTCGGAAGACACGGAGAAGAGCGCCGTCACCTCGCGCAGCGGGGCTCTTCCCGGTGGCGCGCCTCGCCGGAGCCGGCCTCACTCGTACCGGTACACCCCGCTCATGTCCTCCAGTTCGTCGGGTGTCACGTCCCACGGCGGCAGTCGCTGGTGCCGGGCGACGATCCGGCCGTGCTGGTCGTCGCGCGGGCCGGGCGGCTGGGCCGGCAGATAGCGGTGGTCGCGGTGCCGCTGCTGCCAGCGGGTCCACTGCAGGTCGACGAAGGCGTGGTGCAGCCAGAAGACGGGGTCGTTGGGAGAGGCGCCGCCTACCATCACGCCGCCGATCCAGCGGTGCACCCGGTTGTGGTTGCGCCAGGAGACACTGCCCCGGCCCGTCCCCCACCCCTCCAGCTTGTTGCGGAAGCCCCTGGTGACCGTCGAGTTCCAGGGGGCGGTGTCGTACACCGGATCGGCCAGGGCCGCCTCCAGGTCACGGGCGGTCGGCAGCTGGATGGGGTTGCTGTGGTGGCCCAGGTCGCGGGTGAGGTACTCCACGTCGGTCACGTTCTCGTTGAGCGGCCAGTGGCCCGCACGGTAGGCGAACGGACCGGTCATCACCTGCCGGTCCGAGCGCCGCCCGTTGCCGCCCATCAGATCGTCGGTCCACGGCAGGGAGGTGGCCGTGCGGTCGCGCGTCCAGTCCCAGTACGGCACCGTCACCGACCCGTCCACCCGGCGCAGCGCCCGTTCGAGCTCCAGCACGAGCTTGCGGTGCCAGGGCAGGAAGGAGGGTGTCATGTGGGCGGTGCGCAGCCCGCGTTCACCGTCGGGGGCGTTGTACTCCATGTGCATGCGTACGAACTCGTCGTACTCACCGCTGCGTTTGAGCTCCAGCAGGGCTTCCACGAACCGTCGCCGCTCGGTGCGGGTCAGTTTGCTGACGTTCTTACGCGTGTACGCCATGTTCGCCTCCCCCGTGCATCGGCGCTCCGCCCATCGGGCCCGGTGCCAGATCGCGCAGTTGCTCGTCGGGGCCCAGCTCGTCGACCGCCGCGCGGGCCGCGGCGAGCGGGGTCGGGTACGAGCGGTAGTGGTCGACCATGCTCAGCCAGCTGCCGTCGGCGCGGCGCATCAGGTGCAGCGGGCGGCCGTCGATCGTGACCTGCCACCGGCCGGCGGCGGCCCGGCGGCCGGTGCGGACCTCGATGCCGCGGATGTGGCGCCCGCGGTAGGTCTCGTCGAAGGCGTCGGTCCGCCGGCCGTCGTCCTGGGCGCTCGGACGCCGCTCACAGGCCGCGGCCACCGGGACGAGCCCGACGCCGACGGCCGAGGCGAGCAGCCTCCGCGTCACCTCCCGCCGGGTGCTTCCCCCTGGCCGCGATCCGCCCGCGACCGGCGTTCCGCGCTGCCCGCCCACCGGGGTTGTGCCGACCTCTGGAACCATCGTTCACTCCTCGTCCGGTCAGGTGTCCGGAGCGGTAACCGACGGACGGCCCTCCCGGTCACCGCGGTGCGGCCGGACCGGTGACGAGAGCGCGGAGGAACGGGCCCGGAACGCACGGGCGCCGAAGTGTTCAACTGGTCCAGAAATCCCACCAGCGGGTCAGAATCAGCATGCCGACGACTCCGGTGTGCAGCACCGGCGGTACCCAGGTGAACTCCGCGAGGAAGGCCCGCACCGGTGCGGGCGCGGGCAGGAGACGGTGGCGTACGGCGAACGCGGTGACGTACCAGAACATCACGATGGTGGCGACCCATGCCAGACAGCACCACAGGCACAGGGCGTTGATCCGGTACAGCGACTCGAACTGCAGCCACGAGACGAACCCGACCCCGAACAGACAGCCCGCGTCGAAGGTCAGCCAGTACCAGCGGGGGAAGGCGGCGCCGGCCAGCAGGCTCATGCCCACGCAGATCACGATGCCGTAGGCCACCAGGCCCAGCATCGGGTTGGGGAAGCCGAAGACCGAGGCCTGCGGGCTCTTCATGACGCTGCCGCAGGACACCACCGGGTTCAGGCTGCACCCGGGTTTGAAGTTCGGGTTCTCGAGAAGCTTGAACTTGTCGAGGGTGATGACCCAGGAGGCCAGCAGCCCGGCCGCGCCCGTGACAACCAGGAGGAGCCCGAAACCACGGCTGCCACCCACCGCCCGGGGCTCCTGCGCCGACGCCATCAGGCGCCCGGTCCGAGGGCCGGGCGAACCTCGCCCGGGTCGGTGGCCGGCCGTCGCGGCGGGGTGGTGCCGTACCGGGCGTGCCGGGACGGCATGGGGACGACCGCCCGGCCCGCCGCCGGCCGCAGCGGGAGCGTCGGGCCCGGCCGGGCGGGACTGCCCTGGTCGGCGCGGCGGAAGGAGCGCGTGTCGCCGGAGGTCGAGGTCACCGCGCGACCTTATCGGCACCCCGAGGGAGGGCCCGGCCCGCGGCTCACCCGACCGGTGCAGAGCAGCAGGCGCTCCACACGATCGGGTGACGCCGGGTGGGCGTGCCGTGTCACGGCGGGGCTTCCGGAGGCGCATGACCCTCCGGCACCCGTGCCCGCCGGGCCTCCCTTCCGGACCCACCCGGAGGAAGAGGGGTCCTACAGGCCCAGCAGTGAGGCGAGGAGGCCGAGGAGGCCGGACAGGACTCCGTGGGACGCTCCGGTCACCTGGTCGCCGTCGCCGTCGGTGGCGGCCTTCTGCAGGGTGTCCAGCGCCTTGTTGAGCGTGGCCTGTGCGTCCTTCACCTTGTCGGCCGGTGCCTCGGCGTCACCGCCGGTTGACGTCGTGGTGGCCGGCGCCGCCTCGGCCGCCTTCGCCACGGCGTCCTTGGCGGCCTGGACGAGCTTGGTCGCCTGGTCGGCGGAGAGCTGGCCCTTGTCTGCCTTGAGTACGGCGTTGAGCAGCGTCCTGACCGGCTCGAGCACGGTACCGAAGTGCCCGAGGCCGTTGACCTGCGTGAGGACTTTGTCCGCACCGGGGACGGGCGCCTGGGCCACGGTCCGGGTGCGCTCCGGGGCGGAGTCGGCCGCGAAGGCGGCCGGACCGGCGACACCGGCCAGAAGGACGGCGCTGAGCGCGATGGACGCGATGCGCCGAACGGGTGGAACCCCCATGGACATTCCTTTCGCTGGGTGAACGGGATCTTGTGCCCACCGTGAGATCACCCACCGCGCCCCGCAACCGATCGAGGGCGTTCCGGTGAACGACCGGTCCGTTCGGGGCACGGCTTGCGCACGCCAGGCCCATTGACCATCCGCTACGCACAAGTAAGTTGACTCTTCGGTAAGTCCGCGTCAGCCGAGCCGCGAGCGGGGAGCCGTCATGGGCGTACGCAGGGATCTGAAACAGGCTCAGCAGCGCACCGACCTGGCGGCGCGTGCGCGCGTCGAGCTGGTCCGGGACGAGAGCGGCTCGGTGCGCGAGGTCCGTACGACGAACCCGGAGGCCCCGTCGCCGGGTCACCAGGCGCCGTACCGCGCTGACGCCCGACACGGTGGCGACGGTCTGTCAGCAGCGGCCGCAGTTCGTCCGGTTGACGCTCGTACGGGCAAGGGCCCGGGGCTACGGCCTGACCGAGACCACCGCCGCCGCCACCCTCGGCAGGCCGTGGCGAGCGCGTACGCGCAGCAGGCCGAGGCACTGTACGGCGGATGAGCCCTTCGGGCACCACAAGAGCGGCATTCGGGTGAATTACCCTGCATTCCACGTCTTCCGGTTTCTTCGGGCGTCCATATCTCGTTCACAGTCTGCAGGTCGTGGCACGCGTGAAGCCCCCTCCATCGGGCCCCGTGGCCGGCTTCCGATTCCCTCTGAGAGGAAGACAACGAGAGTGCGACAGACCCTGAGCAAGGGGCTGGTCGTGGCTGCCGCCGCGACAAGTGCCCTGACTCTGTACAGCCCGTGGGCATTCGCGGACTCCGATCCGTTTTCGACGGTGACGGACTCCCGCGCCGCTGCGCTGTCGGCCAGCGTGCCCGACAACAACGACGAGGCCGACGATTTCCCGGGCATGGCCAGTGCCATGCGTGCGATCGAGCAGGCGCAGGACGCCGTGCGGATGGCCCACAGGGAGGCGAGGATGATGGAGGAGGCCGCCCCCGAGTCCGAGCCGAGTCCCCAGCGCTCCTCG
Organism: Streptomyces sp. NPDC001153; assembly: GCF_053598315.1. Lineage (NCBI taxonomy): Bacteria > Bacillati > Actinomycetota > Actinomycetes > Kitasatosporales > Streptomycetaceae > Streptomyces > Streptomyces sp. NPDC001153. Next base: position 55,498 of record NZ_JBSFJZ010000047.1, on the reverse strand, counting down.
GGTGGTGACGAGGGCTACGGCGACGACGAGCCGAGCCGCAAGCCCTCCCGGAACTACGGCGACGACGAGCCGAGCCACAAGCCCTCCCGGACCCACGGCGACGACGACGAGTCGAGCTACGGCAGCTCCAACAGCTACGGCGACGACGACAAGTCGAGCTATGGCAGCAGCTCCAGCTACGGCGAGGACGAGCACTGCGGGTGCGAGGAAGAGAAGCCGCCTCCGCACCGCCACCACAAGCCGCCGCACAAGCATCACAAGCCGCCGCACGAGCATGTCCCGCCGCCGCACCACAAGCATCACCACCACCGGCATCACCACCACCACCTGGCCCACACCGGCGCCGAGGGCACCATCGGAGCCGCGGCTGCAGGCGCGGCGCTGCTGGCCGCCGGCACGGTCCTGTACCGGCGAGGCCGGGCCGCGTCCCAGAAGTAGTACGACGTAGCACATCGCACATCGGGTGCCGGACGCCTCGCGTCCGGCACCCGATGTCTTTCCTCCGGCGGGAATCAGGTCACGTTCGCCTGTCCAGCACGTCGAGCAGTTCCGCCGACTGCGGTGAGGCGACCTTGCGGACGAAGTACATCCCGGAGGCTTCGATCGCCGGGAGATCGGCAAGGGTCCTGGTGCCCTTGAGCATGCGGTCCACGTAGTGGAAGTTGGTGAAGTCGGCGGTGATGCGGCCGGCCCTCGGCCGGAGTACCGGGTCCTCCACCTCGTGCCGCCAGCCGCTGTTCCACAGCAGCGTGTGGAAGAACATCTCGTCCGGGGCGAGCGTCGTACGGAACAGGTCCTCCCAGCGGGGATCCTCGGCCTTGCCCAGCAGGTCCGCGACGCAGTCGGCGGTCAGCGCCGTCCACTGACTCCCCGACACCGGCTCGATGTCACCGAACACGGAAGGCCTGCGTCTGGGGGCCAGTTCCGAGATCCCTCTTCGCAGCACGGCGCGGGGAAGGTAGGCCGGTCCCGGGCCGATGGGAAGGGCGTCGAAGTACCACCGCTTGAGGATCCGGCTCTCGGCAGCCGCGCCGTCGAGCAGCGGTGCCGTCCGGCAGTGCTGCCGGAACGGGGCCGTGGCAAGGTGATCGGCGAATTCGGCCACCGGCCGGGCGGGATAGCACTGCCCGGACAGCAGGACGATGTGGTCGGACGGTTGCGCGAACTCCAGCGCCGTGCGGTACAGGGCCAGCATCGCGCGGACGACCGAGAAGCCTCCCCATCGAACGGCGACCCGCTCGCGGACGTACGTGGTGCGAGGCACCCCCGCGAAGTCGTCACCCTGCGACCGCGCGTCCACATGGACGACCACGGGGTACGGCGCCAGTCTCTCGACGAGCCGGGCGAACAGCCCGGGCTCGGTGTGGGCGAGCACGGCAAATACCGGCATCCTTCTCTCCTCCCGGGTTTCGCTGCGACCGCCAGCTCTCTGTTCCCCGTAGTGCCCGCACTATACGCATGTGGCCTGTTCAGTACGGCTTTTCACCGTATGCCTGTTGGGTGTCATCACCGGAAACCGTCAAGCACATCAATGTACTGAAAGACATGGTTTTGTGAAGTTTGCCTGATATAAGTAGTGGCCGATGAGCGACTGAGGCTGCTAAGGAGAGCCATGGGGCGTTCCACCAGCGCGGTGTCCGGGCAGGCGCCCTTCTCCACGCCGTACAGAACTGTTCACCGCGAAGGCACGCGAGTTCGCTCGTACCGGCCGCTCTCCGTCTGCGTGGATCTGGCCGGCGCGGCACTGCCGGTCGCGGCGGCGGTGATCCACGTCCGGGAGCCGCACCCGCTGCGCCTGGCGGCTGCCGCCGCCGTGTTGTGGCCCTTGATCGGACTGGCGGGCAAACGGTACGCGACCGGGGTCTGGACCGACGGGGTCGGTCTGCGGGACGTCCTGAGGGACTGGCTGGTGCTGGTCGGCGCCCTGGCCACGCTCCGCGTGCTGTGCGGACTGAACAGCGTCCCCATCGAGGTGTTCACCGCACTCGTGCCGGCGCTGATCCTCACCGCCGTCTGCCAGGAGGTGATCCGCCGTCAACTGCGGGCCGCGCGGCGGGACGCCCGCGCCCTGCGCCGCGCCCTTGTCGTCGGTGAGGGCCCCCTGGTCGACGCCGTGGTCGCGCAGCTCGCCCAGCGCACCGACCACGGATACGTCGTCGTCGGCGCCTGCGCGGTGGGCGAGGAGCCGGTCTCCTCGGGCGTCGCCGTGTGCGTACGGCTGGCCGGCGAAGCGCCCACGGCACCGGAGACGGACGCGGCGGCCGTACTGGGCGCCGTCGACGAACTGGCCGCCGAGCTGACCTTCGTGGCGGTGAGCCGCCCCATGTCCGGCGAGCGACTGCGCCGGCTGTCCTGGGCGCTGCACGACCGGGGCTGCCCGCTCATCGTGCTGCCCGGCATCGTCGACGTCGCCCGGCGTCGGCTCCGGGTCACCTCCGCCGCCGGGCTGACGATGCTGCACATCGTGGCGCCACCCCTGCGCCGCGACATTCCCGCGCTGTTCAAGGCCGTCGTGGACCGTGTGGGTGCGCTGTTGCTGATCGTCCTTCTCTCCCCCCTGCTTCTCCTCGTGGGCCTGTCGGTGCGGCTCGGCTCGCCCGGCCCTGTCCTGTACCGGCAGATCCGCGTGGGCCGGCACAACACGCACTTCTCCATGTGGAAGTTCCGCACGATGGTGGTGGGTGCCGACCGGCTCAAGAGCCAGCTGGAAGAGGCGAACGAGAACGACGGGCACATGTTCAAGATGCGCCGTGACCCACGGGTCACGCCCGTCGGACGCTTCCTGCGCCGCTACTCGCTCGACGAGCTGCCCCAGTTGTTCAACGTCCTGCTCGGCCACATGTCACTGGTCGGACCGCGTCCCCCGGTGCCCGAAGAGGTCGACAAGTACAACATGGTGGAGAGACGCCGGCTCACCGTCAAACCGGGTCTGACGGGGCTGTGGCAGGTGAGCGGACGAGCGGACCTCTCCTGGAACGAGACGGTCGCGCTCGATCTGCGCTACATCGACAACTGGTCCCTGGCCGGAGACGTCACCGTGATGGCCCGCACCGTGCGCGCGGTGCTGGACGGCCAGGGCGCCTACTGATCACCCCGCTCGCTCCGCCGTCGTGGCTCTCCGGGAAAGGCACAGCGTCATGGCACAGCGCACAGTCCAGGCCACGTGGTCACTGCGCGGCTTCACCGGTGCCGGATACGACAAGGGGCGGCCCCTGCTCGTCCAGGCCGCCTGGTTCGCCGTCCTCCACCTCGTCTTCGTCAAGTGGTGGTTCCCGGCGCGCTGGCGTCCGGTGCTGTTGCGTGCCTTCGGCGCCCGCATCGGAAAGCGGGTGCTGATCCGGCACGGAGTGCGGGTGCACTGGCCGTGGAAGCTGGATGTCGGCGACGACGTGTGGATCGGCGAGTGCGCGTGGATCCTCAACCTCGAACGTGTCACGATCGGCAGCGACTGCTGTGTCTCGCAGAGCGCGCTGCTGTGCACGGGCAGCCATCTCCGCCGTTCCGCCACGTTCGAGTTCGACAACGGCCCCATCCGTCTGAAGCCGGGCAGCTGGGTCGCGGCCCGGGCCGTCGTACTGCGGGGCGTCACCATCGGCCAGGGCGCCGTGGTGGGCGCCGGCGCCGTGGCACACCAGGACCTCGCCCCGGGCGTGGTCCTCACACCCGGCGCCGCTCCAGGGACGTCTGCGTCCCCATCCACGAGAGGAATCCGGCCATGAGAGTGGTCCAGGTCGTCACGCTCGTCAGCGAAGGCGCGGCCTTCGGAGGCCCGCCGAGCGTGGCGGTCACCCAACTGCAGGAGATGGCCGCACGGGGGCACGACGTGGAGCTGGTGGCGTTGTGGCGGGGCCGGACGCCGGCTCCTCGACGCATCGGCGCCATCCCGTTCATCTCCCGCCCGGCGCGGACCGTTGTCCCGGGCCAGGGATACCTCGGCCTCATGCACCCCCTGCTGCTGCGGGATCTCTGGCGTGCCATGGGGCGTGCCGAGGCCGTTCACCTGCATGCGGGAAGGGACCTCGTGTCCTTGGCCGCACTCGCCGTCGCCCGGCTGCGGCGCACCGACTTCGTCGTCCAGACACACGGCATGGTGGAGCCCCGTACGGGCATCGCCGCACGCGTCTTCGACCGCGTCTACGTCCCCCTGCTCCGGCGAGCGCGTTGCTGCCTCGTGCTCACCGAGGAGGAGCGGCGGGCCCTGACCGCGGTGCTGAGCCCCAAGGCGCCGCCGCTGGTGATGCTGGGCAACGGAATGCCCCCGCCCCGTCAGGAGACGGACGAGCGGCCGCCCGGCGGCCCCCACGTGCTCTTCCTTGCCCGGCTCCACCCGCGCAAGCGACCCGAGGCCTTCGTGGAGATGGCCGCCCTGGTCCACAAGGAGTTCCCGGAGGCGCGCTTCACCCTCCACGGAACGGACGAGGGATCGCTGCGGCAGGTGAACCGGCTCATCGCCGACCGCGGGCTGACCGACGTGGTCCACTACGGCGGCGCGCTGGAGCACTCCGCGGCGCTGGAGGCCTATCGCCGGGCCGCCGTCTACGTCCTGCCCAGCGTGAACGAGCCGTTCGGCATGACCGTGCTGGAAGCACTGGCCGAAGGAACGCCGGTGGTGTGCACGGACAGCTGCGGCATCGCGGAGGAACTGGCAAGCAGGCAGGCGGCGCTGATCACCGACGGCAGCCCGGAGGCCCTGGCCGAGGCGGTGGGCCGGCTGCTCGGCGACGAAGCGCTGCGCCGCCGGCTGGTTGACGCCGGGCGCCGGGCGATCAGGGAGGTGTTCTCCATCCGCGCGGTGGTGGACCGGCTGGAGGGCATCTACCGGGACCGCCCGCGACACAGGTGAGGGGTGCCCCGCTGGGCGCTCAGCGGGGCACCCGGCGGGGTGCTCGGCCAGGTGCTCAGGGCACCGAGGCGCCGGTCACCGCCTTGAGGATGTCCTCGAAGCGGGAGGCGGAGCCCTCCAGGGCGAACTCCCGCTCGGCCAGGACGCGGCTCCGCTTGCCCAGGGACGCGGCGTGTTCCGGGTCGGACAGCACCTCCTGGACCCAGTCGGCGGCGTCCTCCAGCGACGACTCCTGCGGCGGGAAGACCGCCGAGCCGGCCTGATGAAGCAGCTGAGCGGCCAGGTTCTCGGCAGGCATCAGACCGAGCACCGGGCGCCCGGCGCACAGGTACGACAGGGTTTTCGACGGGACCGAGAACATCCCGGCGTCGCCTTCGAGGAGAACGACCAGCACGTCACCGGTGCCCAGTACCTCGGGCAGCCGCCGGTAGGGCTGGAAGGGCAGCAGCGTGACCTCGACCCCGCGGACGGCGGCGGCGCGTTCGAGTACGGGCACGGCCGGGCCCTCGTTGACGACCACGAGACGCACGCGCTCGCCCCGCTGCCGCAGTCGCTCCGCCAGGCGCACCAACAGCACGGGATTGTGCTTCAGGCCCAGCGTGCCGGCGTACAGGAGGGTCTTCACGCCGCTCAGGTTCTGCTCGTCCGACCAGGCGTTGACCCGGGCCACGGGAACGATCTCGTCCAGCGGCGCCCAGTTGGGGATGACGGTGACCTTGTCGGCGGTGCCCCACTGCCGGTGGACCCGGACGAAGGAGTCGGCGATCACCACGATGGCCGAGGCCTGATGTGCCGCCCATTTCTCACCGGCGCCGAAGACCTTCGCGGCGATGCCCATCGCCCCGGCGACCTCGGCGGCGGCGAAGCTCTCGAGCGCGACGGCGGTGACGTCCTGGTGCCACAGCACCCAGGGAATGCGGAGCCGTTTCAGGACTCCCGCGGTCACGACGAGCACGGGAATCGGCAGGTTGGACAGCAGCGCCACATCGGGCTTCGCACGCCGCAGCTGCCGGGCCAGCTCGATGCCCAGCCGGCTCTCCTGGAAGAGCCGGTGCACATAGGCCTGCTTCTTCAGCACCGTGCGGTCTCCGATGGTGACGAAGCGCAGGCCGGGGACGTCTGCCTCGAGATCGCCCTTGCCGCTGCGGTAGGCCGAGCAGGTCGAGTGGGCCACCGCGTGACCGCGGCGGGCCAGCTCCCGGCTGAGCTGGGCCTGGAAGGGGTGACCGCTGTAGTCGTGAACGAAGATCCGCATCGGCTCGTCGTGTCCTCGCACCGGGCCTCAGCCCTGGGAACGCTTCACCTGGTCGTAGACCCAGGCGTAGGTCTTCTCCAGGCCGTCCGCCAGTGGGATCGAGGGTTCCCAGCCGTAGATCTGGCGGATCAGGGTGTTGTCGGAGTTGCGGCCGCGTACGCCCTGGGGCGCGTCGTACTTGTGGCTGCGTTCGCAGCGGATGCCCGCGATCTGCTCGACCAGGTCGACCAGCTGATTGATCGTCACGAGCTCGGAGGAGCCGAGGTTGACCGGTACGCCGCTGTCCCCCTCCATGATCATCTGCGTGCCCTTGAGGCAGTCGTCGATGTACATGAAGGAACGCGTCTGCAGGCCGTCGCCCCAGATCTCGATCCGGTGGTTCCCGGAGAGCACGGCCTCGGCCACCTTGCGGCACACCGCGGCCGGGGCCTTCTCCCGGCCGCCGGACCAGGTGCCGTGCGGGCCGTAGACGTTGTGGTAGCGGGCGACGCGGGTGGTGAACCCGTAGTCCTCCGCGTAGTGACGGCACATGCGCTCGGAGAAGAGCTTCTCCCAGCCGTAGCCGTCCTCCGGCTGCGCCGGATAGGCGTCCTCCTCCCTGAGGGCGGTGACCTGCGGGTCGGTCTGCTTTCCGGCGGCGTAGACGCAGGCGGAGGAGGAGTAGAAGTACCGCTCCACGCCGGCCTCGCGCGCGGCCTGCAGCATGTGCGTGCTGGTGAGCACCGACATCATGCACGCGGCCTTGTTGTTCTCGATGAAGCCCATGCCACCCATGTCCGCGGCCAGCATGTACACGTACCGGGCCCCCCGGACGCCGTCGCGTGCGCTGTCCAGGAGCGAGAGGTCCGCGATCAGGTTCTCGGCGTCCTCGTGGACCTGGTACCACTCGCGCCGGGGCTTGATGTCGATGGAGCGGACCGTCAGCCCCTGTGCCAACAGGGCGCTCACGAGGTGCCCGCCGATGAATCCCCCGCCACCGGCGACGACGGCGTCGACCTGCTTGGTCATGGACAACTCCTCTGGTCAAGGGGGGTATGAGGTGCCCAGAGTATTCAGTTATGTCTGTTTCGCTCCGGATTGGCGCGCCTGATGCGATATGCAGGATATGGGACGCTATAAATCGGCCAGTGAGGTTTCCGCCAAATCGCCCGCCGGCTCCCGAGGTCCCGATGCGGGACGCGCGCGTCCGCAGTGTCCCCGCGCTCTGCATCTGGGCCGTGGTACTGGTCGTCCTGCTGCCCGGGCTGGTCCTGCGGCCGCACAGCGGGCAGGTGCCGACGGCCCTTTTCCTGCAGGGTGTTGTGGTGGCACACACCGGCGGTGCCCTCGCCCGCGTGCTCACCGCGCCCAGGGTCCGGCTCGCCGGCCTCGGCTTCTGGATGTTCTCCTACATCTGGTTCGGGCTGGCACCCGTGACGATGCTCTCCTCGGACACCTATCCGTCGCCCTACCGGACCGGCGCGCAGACCTCCTTCGCGGCCGTGGCGGTCGTCGAACTCGGACTGCTTGCCCACAGCGCCGGAACCGCCTTCGCCGCCCGACGCGAACACGCAGGTGCCGCGCGCCCGGCCGGAAGGCAGCCGGGCATGGTGGAACGGCTGCTCGCCCGTCGCCTGGCGCCCTGGCGCGTCCTGCTGCTGTGCGGCCTCGCCCTGGCACTCGCGGTGCTGCTGCTTCCCGGCCAACCGGGCGGTGTCGCCGCGTACTTCACCAGCCGTGAGGCGGTTCAGGGAATCGTTGCCGCCCCGGACGGTTCGTCGGACGCCTTCCTGCAGCCACTGCGCAGCTGGTCACTGTCCGTACCTGCCTTCTGGGCACTGCTGAGCCTGCTGCGCCTGCGGCCCCCACCGGGCGGCGACCGCCTGCTGCGCGGCATCCGCCGGCTGCTGCTGCCCCTGCTCGTCGTACTGAACGTCGTCGTCAACAACCCCATCAGCAAACCGAGGTTCTGGGCCGGCACGGTGCTGCTGACGTTGCTGTTCACCGTGCCCCGGCTGTGCCGGCCCCGTGCCTCCCGTGCGATCGTCGGCGCCCTTCTCGCGGCGGTGCTCGTCGTCTTTCCCTACAGCGACTACTTCCGCTACGACGACCGGCAGGAAGTCCACGTCGTGTCGCTGGCCGAGCAGTTCACCGCCAAGGGCGACTACGACGCCTTCCAACAGGTGCAGACCGGCCTTGACTACGCGCGGGAGAACGGCGTCTCCCCCCGGAATGCCCTCGGCCCACTCCTTTTCATGGTGCCGCGGTCGGTGTGGCCGGACAAACCCGAGGACACCGGCATCGCCCTCGCCCGGTACGCGGGTTCCGGGCTCCTCAACCTGTCGGCACCCCTGTGGATCGAGAGTTATCTGTGGGGCGGCCCGGCTGCCGTGGCCCTCGTGTTCTGCCTGCTCGGCGCGGCAGGACGCCGTATGGACGAGCTGCGGGACCGTCTCCTCGACCGGCCGGACTCCCTGGCGGTTCTTCTCGTACCGGCCTTCGCCTTCTACCAGCTGATCCTTCTGCGCGGCAGCCTGCTCGGCGTCACGGGTCCGATGGTGCTGATGATGACGATCCCGCTGCTCATCACGACGTCCACGCGTCGGATGCCCCGACTCGCCGCACCGGTGCCGCTGTCCGCCCCCATCCCCCATGCATCACTTCCGCACGCAGGAGGCCACCCGTGACCAGTTCCCTCCCCTTCGACGACCGGTTCGACGAACGGGATCAGCTCCGTGAGCAACTGCGCCTGCTCCTTCGCCACCGCATGGTGATGGTGCTGGGAACCCTTCTGGGGCTGCTCGGCGGGCTGGCCGTGGCACTGTACGGCGCCGGCACCTACAGCGCCTCCAGTGACGTTCTCGTCCGCGCCGGCTCCGACCCCTTCGCCACGGTCAGCGTGCCCGCCGACAACCAGATCAGCATGAGCACCGAGCAGCAGATCGCCGCGGGCACGGCCGTGGCCGTCCGTGCGGCGCACGCCCTGGGACAGCCCGAAAGCCGGGCCGCGGCGCTGCAGCGCCGTCTCCGGGTCACCAACCTGGCGAAGTCCCAGGTGCTCCGCTTCGAATTCACCGCCGGTACTCCCCGGCTCGCGGCGCGCGGCGCCAACGCCTTGGCCGAGGCCTATCTCGCCGACCGCAAGAGCCGTAACGACGCCGCGGTGCAGCGAGCCGTCGACGGCATGGAACAGCAGATCACCGCGCTGGCCCGGCGGGCGAAGGACAAGGGCGCCGACGACTCCGCCGTACAGGGTGGCATTCGCAGCCTGCAGCAACGCGTGTCCGAGATCAGCTCCCGCGACACCGACGGCGGCGACGTCGTCCGCAGGGCCACGGCGCCCTCTCGGCCCGCGGGCCCCGGATGGCCGACCCTGCTCGTCCTCGGACTGGCCGGCGGGGCCGTCCTCGGCATCCTGCTGGCCTGGCTGTGCTCGGCCCTCGACGGCCGGGTGCGGTCGGCCCGCGAGGTCCAGGCTGCCCTGCGTGCACCCGTGCTGGGCTTCCTGCCCCCGGACGGCCGCACCGGCGACTCCCTGCTGGCGGTCGGCCGCACGGACGATGACCGCGCTCGGGCCTATCGGGCCCTGGCCGGCCGCCTGGAGCACACCGCGTTCCCGGGACGTACCGGCTGCCTCCTCGTGGCGGCCCCGCGGCGCTGCGACGCCGCCGGTGTGGTCGCCGCAAACCTCGCCGCGGCCTTCGCGGAGGGGGGAACCGAGGTGCTCCTCGTGGACGCCGACCCCGACACGCCCGGCCTTGCGACATCCCTGCCGCTGGTCGCGGAGGCGGAGCGCACCGGGAGCGCGACGTGCCCGCCCGGTGCGGGCGTCGTCGTCGACGCGGGCTCGGCAGGGCGGTTCACCCTCTGCTCCAGCGCCAGGACCGGCCGCTTCCTCCAGACCGACGTGTCCCAGGCGATGGACCGGCTGGCGTCCGGCGGCGACTCGCCCGCCGCGGTCATCGCAGCCCGGCCCCTGCTGGAGCACGCGACTGCGCTCGCGATGGCCCAGCACTCCGTCGGCGTCCTGGTGGTCACCGGACTCGACGCCCGGCGGGAGGACCTCAGGCAGGTGTACGAGCTCGTCAGTTGCTCCGGCGCGCGCCTGCTGGGCGCCGTGGTCGACACCGAGCAGGCGCGGCCCGGCGCTGTGCTCCGCCTGGTGAAGCCCCGTCCCCAGGGCGAGAGCGTCATGCCGGTCACGGAGCCTGCCGGGCAGCCCGACACGGTCACGGTCTCCAGCAGATGACGCGGCCCCGGACGACCGCTCCCGACCCTGCCAGGGCCACCGCCCGCAGCACCGTCGCCGCCGCCGCGCGGGGCGGGTTGTGGGGCGCGGTGGGCTCCGTCGCAAGTGCCGTGTTCGCCTTCCTCCTGGTCGGCCTGATCACCCGAGCGGTCGGGGCCCGCGGGGCCGGAGCGATCTTCACCGGCGTTGCCGTGTTCACCATTCTCAGCAATGTCTGCAAGCTCGGCGGCGACACCGGACTCGTCCGCTTCATCCCCGGGGATCTCGCCCTCAACGGTGGCCGCTCGGTGGGCTCGCTGCTGCGCATGGCCGTGCTGCCCGCGGTGGTGACCGCCACCGCCGCTGCCGCGGCCCTGCTGCTGTGGCCCGCGGTGGCCACCACCCTCCTGCCCGACCTGCCCCCCGCCGACGCGGTCGCCCTGATCCGGCTCTTCGCCCTGTGCCTGCCGGCCGCCACCGTCAGCCTGGTCCTGCTCGCCGCCACTCAGGGATACAGCACCGTGGTGCCGTTGGTCTGCGTGGAGCAGATCGGCAAGCCCGTGCTCCGGGTGCTGATCGCCGTGCCCATGGCGTCCTTGGCCTCCGGGATGCTGTCGCTGGCCGTGGCCTGGCTGCTGCCCGCGCCGGCCGGCCTGGCAGCCGCATGGCTGGGCCTGCGCCGCTGCCGCGCCCACCATGCCGCGGCGCCCCCTGCGGGCAGAGCGTCCATTTCCTGGCGGGCCTTCTGGGCCTTCTCGGCACCTCGCGCGATCTCCGCCGTCTTCGACATCAGCGCGGTATGGGTCGGGGTCATCCTGCTGTCGGCGCTGGCCACCGACGCCGAGGCCGGCATCTACACCGCCATCGGCCGCATCGTCACCGCGGGCACACTCATCCAGCTCGCCGTCCGCCTGGCTGTCTCACCCCAGCTCAGCCGTCTCCTCGCGGTCAACGAGCTTGCCGAGGCCCACCACTTGCACCGCATCTCGACCTGCTGGGTCGTCCTCTTCTCCTGGCCGCTGTTCGTGCTCATCGCCGGCTTCCCCCGCACGGTCCTCGCCGTCTTCGGACCGGATTTCACCCAGGGGGCTCCCGCCCTGGTCGTGCTCTGTGCCGCCGCCATCGTCAATGTCGCGGTCGGCAACGCGCAGACCGTGCTGCTCATGGCCGGCAAGAGCTCCTGGCATCTGGCCTGCACCGCCCTGGCGTTCACGGTGCAGCTCACCGTGGGCGTGCTCGCCGTGCCCCGGTGGGGCATCCTCGGCGCGGCCGTTTCCTGGGGTGCGGCCATCATCGTGGAAAACCTCTCGGCCGCCCTGCTGGTCCGGCTCCGCCTCGGCTTCACCACCGTGGCCGCCGGTTACACCCGTGCCCTCGGCATCGCGGTGGCCATTTCGGTGGTGCCGGCAGGCGTGCACACCCTGTTGGGTGACACCCCGTCAGGACTCGCCCTCAGCCTGACTATCGGTATGTTCGCATTTGGTACTTTTCTGTGGCGATACCGTACGCCTCTGGGAGTGAGCGAGCTGGTCCAGGTGCTGCGCCGTCGCACCGTATGAGGCATTGCCCCTCAACCTGCCCCCCTTTCCTTCGAGGTGTTCCCTTGCGTCTGAGCAAGCTCCCTAAGAAGGCGGTCACGGGCCCGGCTGCCGCTGCCCTCATCTGCGCAGGCACCCTGCTCTGCTCTCCCGCCGCCGCGGTCACGCGGCACGATCCGGCAACGCTCTCCGCCGATCCGCTGGCCACCTGGCAGACGGACGGCATCGTCTGGTCCCTGGCCTACGCCCGCGGTGTCGTCTACGCCGCAGGCTCCTTCGACACGGTCCGTCCGCCCGGTGCCGCGGCGGGCACCCGGCAGGTCCGGCGGCACAACTTCGCCGCGTTCGACGCCGTGACCGGACGACTGCTGCCCTGCGCCCTGCCCTTCACCTCCGGTTCCGGCCCGTACACGGCCGGCACGGTACGCGCCATGAAGCCCTCCCCCGACGGGCGGGTGCTGTACGTGGGCGGCTCCTTCAGCCGCGTCGGCTCCGCGAAGGTGGCCAACGCCGTGGCCGTCAACACGGCCGGCTGCACCCTGCGCAGGGACTTCCGGCCCGCGGTGGACGCCACCGTGCGGGCCATCGAGACGACCGACCGCGCGGTGTACCTGGGCGGAGACTTCGATCTGGTCGGCGGAGAGAGCAGGCACCGCATCGCCGCCTTCACCCGTGACGGTTCCCTGCTGCCCTTCCAGGCCGACGTCGACCGTCCGGTCCGCGCCCTGTCGGCCGTGCCCGCGCAAGGCGAAATCCTCGCCGGAGGTGACTTCGATTCGGTCAACGGCCGGCCGGCCCACGCCCTGGCCGCCCTGGACATCACCTCCGGGGCGACGGTCCGCACCTATCCCGGCTGGCTGCCGGCCGCTTCGGTGGTCAAGTCGATCGCACAGGACAGCTCCCACTTCTACATCGGCGCCGAAGGGACCGGAGGGGGCGTCTTCGACGGACGTATCTCGGGCCTGCTCCGCGACGGCACCATGGTGTGGAAGGACACCTGCCTCGGCGCCACCCAGGCCGTCCTGCCCTACAAGGGCGTCCTCTACAGCGCCTCCCACGCGCACAACTGCTCGCAGACACCCGGCGGGTTTCCCGAACAAGGCATCCGGCACACCCTCCTGGCCCAGTCGGTCACGGACCGGCGCATCCTGCACTGGTTCCCGGACACCGACGGCGGGCTCGGAGAGGGAGTCGGCCCGCGCGCCCTGACCGTGGCCGACGGCACCCTCTGGGTGGGCGGCGAGTTCACCCGGGTCGACGGCCTGCCGCAGCAGGGCCTCACCCGCTTCGGCCCCCGAACCCCCACCAGCGTGCCGCAGGCCCCCAGGCTGAGGCTGCTGGGCGCAACCCCGGGAAAGGTCACCATCGGCTGGCGCGCCTCGTGGGACCGCAACACCGCCGTCCTGGCCTACCGGCTCTACCGGGACGGAAAGCTCGTCTCCCGGCAGACGAAGTCCTCCACGTCCTGGGACCTCCCGGAGATGAGCTACACCGACTCCGTGCCCGCCGGCACGCGCCACCGGTACGTCATCGAGGTGACCACCGGCACCCGCACCTCCCGCAGATCGCTCTCCCTGCCGGTGACGGTGCCCGCACCCGCCGGCCCGACGAGCGGAGGCTGACCCGTGGCTCCGACACTCATCGGATACGCGCCCGGCGTCTGGGACCTGTTCCACATCGGGCACCTCAACATCCTGCGTGAGGCGCGCCGGCACTGTGACCGCCTGGTGGCCGGGGTGGTGTCCGACGAACTGGCCTGGCGCGTCAAGGGCCGGCGGCCGGTGATCCCGCTGGCCGAGCGCCTGGAGATCGTCCGCAGCATGCGCCACGTCGACGATGTCGTGGTGGAGACGCACGAGGACAAACTGCAGACCTGGCGGCGGGTCGGCTTCCACGTCGTCTTCAAGGGAGACGACTGGAAGGGCACACCCACGTGGGAGATCCTCGAACGCCGCTTCGCGGACGTAGGTGTCGAGGTCGTCTACTTCCCCTACACCGTCCACACCTCCAGCACGCTACTGCGCGGGGCGCTGGAGCTGATGCAGTTCCCGGAACCACTTCACCAAGAAGGCGACGAGGAACAGGACATGAGCCAGCAGCAGCCCGCAGTACAGAGCTAGGAAGACGTCCGGACTGCCCAGGAACAGAAAGCTGATACAGGTCGTGCCGTAGTCGACCGGCAGGAGCAGTACGGCCCCCAGCGCCGAAGCCGAGCCACCGGCCGGTTTCGCCGCCGCCCTGGCCCCCTTGAGTTTCTGCGTGAGAATGCCGGCGAAAAAGATCACCACCGCCGCGAACTGGAACACCAGGGGGGCCAGCAGAAAGAGCGGACTGGGCAGAACGAAGAAACGGTAGAACGTCACCAGGACGACCGAGTGCAGCGTGACGATCCTGACGCAGTCCAGCACATGGTCCAGCCATTCGCCCGACAGGCTCGCAGAGCGCTGGATCCGCGCGAGCTGACCGTCTGCCGCATCCAGGGCGAAGCCCAGGGCAAGGGCCGCGCCGACGCAGACCGACATCACCGGCGCGGGCCGCAGCAGGGCGATCGCCGCCAGGGCCGGAAAAGTGAACAAGGCACCGAGGAGGGTCAGTTGATTGGGGGTCGCCCCCATCCGTAAGGCCAGCGCGGCCATGACACGGCCGGCCGGGCGATTGACCAACCGGCTGTAGACCGACACCCCCTTTGCCGGCTTCTGCGCCGTCGACAGTTGCCTCAGCGTCTCCGTGAACTCGGCCATCACCCTCCTTGGTGCACAACCGTTCAAGAAAGGAAGGCAACTATGTCAGAACTGGATGGCGAGATCTCCTGCAACCGCCGACATGTTCTGCGCGGCGGGACGTCACTGCTGGTCGCGGCTGCCCTGCCGGTCGGCAGGGCATACGCCAAAAGTGCGTCCCCGGGGCCGACGTCCGCGATCAATGTGACCGATCTCGGTGCTGTGGGCGATGGCCGCACCGACGACACCAAGGCATTTGAATCCGCCTATGCGATCGCCGCCGCCCACGTCCAGGGCGGGGTGGGCCGACTGGTGATCGAGATTCCCGCCGGGGACTTCCTCATCACCCGTCCGTATGCCCTGTTGAACGGCGTGGCTCCGCCGCGTCCCGCGAACGGTCTGCGCTTCGCCGGGGCCGGCAAGAACATGACCACCCTGGTCTTCCGTCCGGACACCGGCCCGGACTCCTATCTGTGCCGCAATGAGGACAGCTGGTCGAACCTGTCCTTCGAACGCATGCAGTTCCGCTCGGCCACTCCAGGCGCATCCTTCTTCAGTTCCTACTCCACCGGCCAGGCTCAGGACTACCGGTTCTCGGAGTGCGAGTGGCTCGGGGAATGGGAGTACGGGCTGGCCCTCGACGGCACGAACACCAACTCGGAGATGCGCTGGGAAGCCTGCACGGTCGCCGGCAGCTACCGGAAGGCATTTCTGTATTCGGGGCTCACGGGCCACCATCAGGCCACCCCGAACGATCAGGACCAGTTCCTGAACTACTGGTTCACCGACATGAAGGTCGAATACGAGTGGGGCAACTTCCTGGAGTTCCCCTACGGCGGATCCATCGACTGCCGCGGCGGCTCCTACATCATCACCGGCAAGCGCCCCGAGAACACCGCGGAGTACGGCACCACCAGCACCTTCTTCCGTTTCCCGGTCAGATGGCACCACGACTCGGTACAGCGTTTCCACGCCCAGGACATCCGGTTCGAAGTACGTGACCCGGACGTCAGGGTCATCGACTGCGTGTGGAACAGCGGAACGGTCCACTTCGCCGACTGCGACGACACCGCCAACGCCTTCAAGGACTTCTCCGCCGAAGTCCGCCCGCACCGCTACACGGTGGGCCCACGGGGCCCCCTGATCCGCTACGACTCCTGTCAGCTCGTGGGCCGCCACGAGTACCGGACGGCCGACAAGCACGAGACCCCGCCGACCGTCGTCCGCTACGACATGTGCCTGCTCCGGAACCACCCTCAGGCCGACTTCGCCGTGACCGACGGCACCGGCCCCGCCCGCTTCGTGGAGTTCACCGACTGCATCGGCACCGAGCCCACCGGCGGCACAACCCCCCCGGCAACGCCCGGCGCCCCCGCGGTGTCCTCCGGCCCGACCCCTCCCAGGCGCTGAGGGGGCCCGGGACACCCCGGGCCCCCTCAGCCGTGTGCCCGTCAGGTGTACTTGGTGGTCTTGAGGCAGAAGTCGAGACGGGTCAGGTTCGCGAACTGACCGGTCGAGTTGGCCGGGCCGTGCAACGGCCCGTCCGCCGCGATGCCGTCGGGGTGACCGTTGGAGCTGTCGTAGGTGTACACGCTGGAGCCGGCGGTGCCGCCCGTGGCGGTGACCTTGACCACGGAGCGGTGGTCGGCTGTGGGAATGCTGAAGCTGAACACCTGTCCCTGAGCGCTGCTGGTGACGGTGAGCTGGAAGCTTCCGTCGCCCGGGATCGCGACGGATCTGGTCATGGGGTTGATGACGCTGACCGCGGTCGTGCCTGCGGGGCAGGTCGGCGGAGGGGGCGGCGGCGTCTGGCACGCGCACCCGGACGTGGGCGGCTTCGTCTGGCACGCCGAGCACCCGGTCGTGGGGGTAGTCGTCGTCTTGCACGACGTGCACGCCTGCGTCGCTCGGGGGACGGCGTGGGCCGACACGGCGCCGACAGCGATGCCGAATGCCACGGTCGTGGTCAGGCCGGCGCCGACGAGCCCCGCTCCCCAACTCAACCGCCGTGACTGCGTCTTTGTTCGGGCAGCTACTCGCATGACGAGCACTCCTCCTCGTTGCCTGGGTACCAGAACTCGGGTACCTGATCTCGCCCGACATTCGCACGAGTAGCATGCCGCGGTGGGTTACGACTCCTTTTCCTAGGCCATTCGAGCTTCAGTAAGGGCCTGAAGGGCGGAGCGCGCCGTCGCGGCGTCGTGATATCCGGGGCCGGATGTCTAATTTCACGTTCCATGCTTCCAAGGAAAAGCACGGCCAGGACCGCGACCACGGCTTCCGCGGTTGTCCTCCTCACGGCCGCTTCGTTCACATCCGCTCTCGGCGCGCAGGCGCGCGACGTGACAGCTCTGACCGCCGCCCCGTTGGCGACCTGGCAGACGGACGGCATCGTCTGGTCCGTCGAGTACGCACGCGGGGTCGTGTACGTCGGCGGCACCTTCGACAGCGTCCGCCCGCCCGGCGCCAAGCCCGGCCAGAAGAAGGTCGCCCGGAAGAACTTCGCGGCGTTCGACGCGGTGACCGGCAAACTGCTGCCGTGCGCCCACTCCTTCACGGGGGGCGCCGGGACGGTACGGGCGCTCAAGGCATCGCCCGACGGCAAAGTGCTCTATGTCGGCGGATCGTTCGGCAAGGCCGACAACACCGGGGTGGCCAGTGCGGTCGCGCTCAACACGGCCGACTGCTCGCTGCGCAGGGACTTCCGCCCCGCCGTGGCGGCACCCGTGCGGGCCATCGAGACCACCGGCACGACCGTGTACCTGGGCGGCGATTTCACGATCGTCGACGGCCAGGAGAGAAAGCACATCGCGGCGTTCAGACGCAGCGGCACGCTGTTGCCGTTCAAGGCGGACATCGACGCGCCGGTCCGCGCCATCCTGGCCGCGCCCGACCGGAGGCAGGTGCTCGTCGGCGGCCGCTTCCACAACGTCAACGGCAAGCCGGAGCAGGCACTGGTCTCCCTGGAGCCCGCGACCGGTTCGACGGTGAAGTCCTTCCCGAACTGGCTGCCGGAACGCTCTTCGGTGACGTCACTGACCCGCAACGGCGACCGCTTCTACCTGGGAGCCGAGGGCGAGGGCACGGGCATCTTCGACGGCCGCATCGCGGGCCGGCTGTCCGACGGCACGATGGTCTGGAAGGACACCTGCCTGGGCGCCACCCAGGACGTCGTCGTGTACAAGGGCGTCCTGTACAGCGCGTCCCACGCCCACTACTGCGGCCTGACCCGCGGGGGCTTCCCCGACGGCCCCCGGCGGCACTTCCTCGCGCAGTCGATCGGTGACAAGAACATCCTGCACTGGTTCCCCGACACCGATGACGGTATCGGGGAGGGAGTCGGTCCCCGAACGCTCGTGATGGCCGGCAAAATCCTCTGGGCGGGCGGCGAGTTCACCATGGTCAACGGCAGACCCCAGCAGGGTCTGACGCGCTTCGGGGCCGGCCCCGGCAACACGGCCCCCGAAGCGGCGCCCCTGCTCACGGGCAAGCGCGCCCGCTCCGGCAAGGTCACGCTCACCTGGCGGGCCGCATGGGACAGGGACGACGCGGAGCTGACGTACCTGATCTACCGGGACGGTGTTCTCGTGGCCTCACCGAAGCGGCAGTCGACCGAATGGGACCGGCCGGACATGACGTACACGGATTCCGTTTCTGCCGGCTCACGGCACCGCTACACGATCGCCGTCACCGACGGGAAGCACACGACGCCCCGTTCGGAGCCGCTCCACGTGACCGCCTGAGGGGCCGGTCATGTGGTGATGGACTCCCTGCTCTGGGTGGGTACCAGGACCGGCTTGGCGACGGTGCCGAGCAGTTCGCGGTACACGTCGATCACCGCGTCCGTGGTCAGCTGTACGTCGTGGGCGGCGAGGACGTGCGCCCGGCCCTGCGCGCCCAGTGCCGCGCGCAGCGGTCCGCGGCGCAGCAGCGCCGTCAGCGCCCGTGCCAGCATCTCGGGGTCCTCCGGCGGCACCAGGCAGTGCGGCAGATGCCCGGGCGGCAGGCTCTCGCGCGCCCCGTCCACGTCCGTGACCAGGACGGGGCGCGCACACGCCATGGCCTCCAGGGGGACGAGTGCCATGCCCTCCCAGCGGGACGGCAGGACCACGACGTCGGCGGACCGGTACCAGGGGGCGGCGTCGAGTGCCGGGCCGGCGAACTCCACCGACGCGGGCGCGAGCGCGCGCAGCAGGCCCGCGTCGGGGCCGTCGCCGACCAGCACCAGCCGGGCGGCGGGCTCCTGCCGCACGACCGCGGGCCAGGCCTTCAGCAGCACGTCCTGGCCCTTCTGCCGGCACAGCCGTCCCACGCATACGACGAGGGGGCCCGCTGCGGAGCGGGCGATGCTCCCCTCCGGCCGGAACCTGCTCGTGTCGACGCCGTTGGGAATCACGTGCCAATGGGCGGTGATGCCGCTCTGCTCCCCCGTACGCCGCTCCGCCTCGCTCACGCACAGCACGCGGGTCGCCCACCGTGCCCCGAACTGCTCCCAGCGCAGGGCTGCTTGGGCCATGACGCCGTCCACGGCCTCGAACGACCACGCGTGCGGCTGGAAGACGGTCGGGCGACGGCCGCGCACCGCGAGCCGTGCCACGAGTCCCGCCTTCGCGCTGTGCGCATGCACCACGTCGGGCCGCACCTCGCGCAGCAGCCGGGCCAGCCTCCCCACCTCACCGGGGAGTTGGGGACCCGGTGTGCGGGTCGCGTCCCAGGGCAGCACCCTGCAGCCGGCCGCGCGCAGGGCGTCCGTCAGCGTGCCGCCTCTCGGGCAGGCCACGGTGACACGCAGCCCCGCGGCGACCTGGGCCGCCGCCAGGTCCGTCACGAACCGGGCGACACCGCCCTCCACGGGCTGTGTGACGTGCAGGACGTGCGGCTCGCGTGCGGCGGACCGCGTCGCACGGCGCGGAACGGAACCGAGGGGAATGCGCATGACCAGGGCTTCCCTTCTGAAGAAACATTCCGAACCCGTCACTGACTGTGTGAACACAGGTTCGGCATAAATTCGTCGGATCCGTGAAGCAACACTAGCCTCTTATCCGTCTTTTTCCGGGAGGCCGTGAACTGTGTCGGAAACACGGCCCCCTTCAGACGAATAATAAGATAAAAGTTCCGCACGGTCATTCAGGATGTATGAATTCCGGGAACTTGTTGTCGGCGGAGTTTCCCGCGGCGTCTTTCACTCGTTAGCCCGACGGAAGCGAGATTGAAAGGAACCCAATGAAGAATCTGAAGGCTGCCGCGCTCATGGCCGGCGCCCTGGCCATCGCCGGCGCTGCGGCGCCCGCTGTAGCCGCGGACCTGCCGGGGCAGGGCCTCGTCGAGGACGGGAAGTCGGTCGCCCGTACCCTGCCCAACGCAGCCGAGATCCCGACGGGTGAACTGGCCAGCAACGTCAAGCAGACGACGGACGGCGTGAAGAAGTCCGGCGTCGTCAAGACGCCGGTCTTCGGCGGCGCCCTGCCGAACCCCCTCAACGGCAAGCCGCCCGCCGCGCTTCCGGCCCTCAAGTAGAGGACATGCCCTGCCGGGCCGCAAAGGCCGGCTCCGCCTGCCGCGGAGCCGGCCTTCTTCGTGTGCGGGAAAAACAGTGTTCGGGAAAAACAGAAGGCGGCCCGCCGTGCGTCGGCGGGCCGCCAGGCTCCGGGCTGCTCAGAACAGCAGACCACCGGTGTACGAGCCGAGCTGCGACTGGTCGACCGCCGCGGTGTTGCAGGCAGCGTAGTGCGAGTTCGGCGCGGCGACACCCGCGCCACCGAGGACGCCGACGGAGCCGTTGGACCACGGCGCGATGCAGCGGCCGTCGATGACGGAGCCGTTGGAGACCAGCAGGCCCTGCTGAGGGGAGTTCACGACGACCGGGGACTCCGAGAAGCCGTTGCCGCCGGTGACGTTGGTGTTGTTGTCGTCGGCCGCAGCGGCGCCACCGGCCGCCAGGACGAGACCCGCGGCCAGGACGGACAGGGCCGTAACCTTCTTACGCATGGATGCGCCTTTCGGATGGGAGGGCAGGTCGGGCGGGAACGTCTGCCGACGTCCCCGCCCTGCTCCGGGATGGTTCGGAGCGCAAAGGGGGCTCAGAAGAGCAGGCCGCCGGCGTACGGAGCCTTCTGCGACTGGTCGACCTTGGCCGTGTTGCAGGCGGCGTAGTGCGAGTTCGGCACGATGGTCGCGGCGCCGCCGAGGACGCCCACGGCTCCGTTGGACCACGGCGCGACGCAGCGCAGGTCGACGAGCGTGCCGTTGGAGACGACGGCGCCCTGCTGCGGGGCGTTCACGACGACGGGGGACGACGAGAAGCCGTTGCCGCCGGTGACCGTCGTGCAGTTGTCGGCTGCGGCAGTGCCGGCGGCCGCGAGGACGACGCCCGCGGCGAGGGCGGAGATGGCCGTAACCTTGTTACGCATGGAGTGTCCTTTCCGGACTGCGAGGGGGTTCACCTGCTCGGAATGACTCGAAGCAGGGGTCAGAAGAGCAGGCCGCCGGCGTACGGAGCCTTCTGCGACTGGTCGACCGCCGCGGTGTTGCAGGCGGCGTAGTGCGAGTTCGGCACGATGGTCGCGGCGCCGCCGATGGCGGCGCCCACGGCTCCGTTGGACCACGGCGCGATGCAGCGGCCGTCGATGAGCGAGCCGTTGACGACAACCACCCCCTGCTGAGGTGCGTTCACGACGACCGGGGACTCCGAAAAGCCGTCACCACCAGTGACGTTCGTCGTGTTCGAGTGGGCGGAGGCAACGCCAGCGCTGCCGCAGAGCGCGCTAAGGGCGAGTGCAGTGACGACCGCGAACTTCCTGGTCAACTCGGTTCCTTCCTGGATTCACGGTAAGCCGCGCTTACATAGCAAGAAACCGAAATATGTGGCGAAAAGTCACGCGGACAAGGCCCATTCTCGCTGGATTCCACCGGATGGCTCAGCGTCGCCGCGCACCGTTCACCCGGACGCACGTGCCGGGATTTCACCGACGTGCGTCCGGCCCACTGGCAAGGAGGAGTCCAGTGGGCCGGACAGGCTTTGCGGCATTTCCCCCGCACGCATCGGGCGCGGGGCGGGTGTGGAGCTGAATGGTCCAGCTGCGACCTCTGGGCCTGCGGCTTCGAGGCGCCGGACGGGGGCCGTACCACGCGGCCACCGGGCGATCCGTCCCGCGGCACTGCGGCGTCGCCCACGGATCGGGATCTCCGGCGGACCGGAACCGGATCAGAGTGTCGGAATTCCGGTCCCACCTCTGTCTCGCGAACAGAGGGGAGCACATGGCAGCGAAAGCATGGCGAACGGGAGGACTTCCGCCGCGCCGACTCCTGACGGTTTCCGTGTCACCCCTGGTTGAGCAGGCTGCCGACACCGGCGCTGGTCGGCCCGTTCAGCGGGTGGAGCTGAACGGAGCCGGAGCCGAGCGGATTCTTCACCGGAATTGCGGGCTTCTTGTTGCTGCTGCGGCCCATACCGTCCAGGTACACACCGGAGACCTTGGCCGCCTTGTTCTTGCCGGTGACCGTCGACGACTGGGCGTCGAACGCGCTGCCCTTGGTGAGGTTGCCCTGCTTGGCCACCCGCATCACGGTGTCCGCCGCGGGCACGAGCGCCGGAGCCACATCGGTCTGGGACATGAGGCCGAGCGGGCCGGTGTTTTCGTGGGCAGGTGCCTTGGTGACGGCCGAAGCCGCCACGGCGGAACCACCCACAAGACCCGCACCAATGGCCAACGCCGCAGTGGTGAAAACTGCCTTCTTCATGATTCACCTCACTTGAAGTTACCTCTGATCCGACAGATGCAGAACATAGCAGTCCGCAGCCAGCTCAAAGCGAGGCACTACTCCATACGCATGAATACAAAGGGAGTGAAGAAGCGCATTACTCCGGATTCCCTGGAGTTATTCACATGTGGTCGGTGAATCCATTGATCGTAAAAGAAAACTATGACACCACGTCTTTGTGTGCGAATTGCCTGAAGGCGAGCGCGAACAGTACCAGCGCGTATGTCACGGAGATAGCGGCGCCCTGGATCATGCCGGACCACTCCGGGTGCGGCTGGACGGCGTCGGCCCAGGCGAACTGCCAGTGCGCGGGCAGGAAGTCGCGCCAGTGGCCGAGCGCGGTGACGGCGTCCAGGACGTTGCCGACGATGGTCAGGCCGACCGCGCCGCCGACCGCGCCGAGCGGGGCGTCCGTCCTCGTCGACAGCCAGAACGCCAGCCCGGCGGTGACCAGTTGGGACACGAAGACGTACGCCACGGTCAGCGCGAGGCGCTGCGTCGCCGTGCCGGTGTCGAGCGCGCCGCCCGTCGGTACCTGCAGCGGACCCCAGCCGTAGGCCGCCGTACCGACCGCGAGGGCGACCACCGGGAGCAGGATCATCGCGGCGAGGCTCAGCCCGAGCGCCACGGCCAGCTTGGACCACAGCAGCCGGGCGCGCGGCACGGGCGCGGCGAGCAGATAGCGCAGGGAGGACCAGCTCGCCTCGGAGGCCACCGTGTCCCCGCAGAACAGCGCGACCGGGATCACCAGCAGGAAGCCGGCCGAGACGAACAGGTTCACCGCGGCGAAGTTGGCGCCGGACGCGGTGGCCGTGTCCATCAGGGTGATCCGGCCGTCACGGCTCGCGGGGTCGCCGCCAATCGCGAAGGCGATCAGCAGTACGAACGGCAGCAGGGCGAGAACGGCGCCCATGACCAGGGTGCGGCGCCGCTTGAGCTGGCGGACCAGCTCCACCCGCAGCGGCAGGGTGTGCCGCGCCGAGAAGCCGGAGGCGACCTCGGTGAGCGCGCTCATGCTGAACCTCCGATCAGGGTGAGGAAGGCGTCTTCCAGACGGCGGTGCGGGCCGACCGATGCGACCGGCACCTCCAGCCGCACCAGCTCCGCGACCAGCCGCTCGGCCGTGCCGCCGGGGTTCAGCCGGACCAGCAGCCCGTCGTCGGTGCGCACGGCGGAGGCGACGCCGGACAGCGCGGCCACCTTCTCCATGACCGGCTCCTCCACGGGCGTGGCGGTGCCGACCAGCAGCGTGTCGCCGGAGCCGACGATCTCGCCGACCGGACCGGCCTGGACGAGCCGGCCGCGGTCCATCACCACCAGGTGGGTGCAGGACTGCTCGACCTCGGCGAGGAGATGGCTGGAGACGATCACCGTACGGCCGCCGGCCGCGTAGCGGATCATCACCTCGCGCATCTCGCGTATCTGGGGCGGGTCGAGGCCGTTGGTGGGCTCGTCGAGGATGAGCAGGTCGGGCAGGCCGAGCATGGCCTGGGCGATGGCGAGGCGCTGGCGCATGCCCTGCGAGTAGGTGCGCACCGCGCGGGCGAGCGCGTCGCCGAGCCCGGCGATCTCCAACGCCTCGTCCAGGTGGGCGTCCTGAGGGGGCCGGCCGGTGGCCCGCCAGTACAGTTCCAGGTTCTCCCGGCCGGACAGGTGCGGCAGGAAGCCCGCGCCCTCCACGAAGGCGCCGACCCTCGACAGCACGGGTGCGCCGGGCCGGATCGCGTGGCCGAAGACGCGGATCTCGCCGTCGTCCGGGGTGATCAGGCCCATCAGCATGCGCAGGGTGGTGGTCTTCCCCGCACCGTTGGGTCCGAGGAGACCGAGCACCTGGCCCTTGTCCACCCGGAAGGACAGCTCGCGCACCGCGTACCGGTCGGCGGACTTCGCGTACCGCTTGCTCAAGTCCTTGATGACGAGCGGGACTTCGGCCAGCTCGGGGTCGGGCGCGGGGCCGGCCGTACGGCGGCGGGCGGTGAGCAGCAGGGCGAGCGCGATCGCCGCGCCGGCCGCCGGCAGCCACCAGACCCAGGCGGGCAGGGGCGCCGCGGCGGTGGTCACGGAGGGGGCCGTCGGCACGCTCAGCTCTCCCTTGAGGGAGACGGTGTAGGTGGCCGGCGCGGCCGGTGAGGCGTAGCCGAGGTCGGTGGAGGCGAGGACCAGGCGGAGCCGGTGGCCCTTCTGCACCTCGTGGTCGATGGCCGGGAGGGTGACTGTGACGTCCTTGCCGGCCCTGGCGCCCGTGACGCGGAAGGGGGTGACGAGCTCGGAGGGCAGCACCTGCTGGACGCCGTCGGGGCCGACGTCGTAGACCTTGCCGAAGAGGACGGCGTCGTCGCTGGTCGAGGTGATGTGGACGGTCGCGGTCGGGGTGCCGGTGATCTGCAGGTCGCCGGTGAGCGGCGCGGAGTCGAACGTCGCGTACTGGCCGGGGAAGTCGAGGGAGACGCCGAGGCCGAGCGCGGACAGCTGGGTGAGGCCACCGAAGCCGCCGAGGCCGGGCAGGGCGGAGACGCCGGGCGGGCTGGCGCCGGCCGGGTTGGTGACCTGCTGCCCGGTGCCGCCGGTCAGGGCGATGCGGCGCGGGTGGTCGCGCAGGCCGGGGTAGGCGCCCGCGGTCGCGCCGCGCAGCTGGGCGGTGCCGTCGGTGGAGTTCACGCCGCCGGTGCGGGTGATCCGGAAGGCCGGGCCGGTGCCGGCCGAGGCGTCGCCCTTCAGATACCGGTCGAACCACGCACGCACGCGTGCCTGGACCCGCCCGCTCTCCATGTCCCCGCCGTCGTGGCCGCCCGCGATCCAGTCGACGTCGACAGGGGCGCCGTTCGCCCGGATCGCCTTCTCGGCGGCGTCGGACTGGCCGAGGGTGAACAGGGAGTCCGTCTGGCCCTGCACCAGCAGGGCGGGCACCCGGATGCGGGCGCCGACGGCCGACGGCGAGCGCTCCTCCAGCAGTTTGCGGGCGGCCGCGTCCGGGGTGCCGGACTCGGCGACCCTGTCGTACATCCGGCACAGCGCGGGCTCGAAACGGGCGCAGCCGCCGCCGGTGTTGAAGAAGACGCCGGCCCACAGCTTCTTGAACACGCCGTTCGGGAACAGGGCGTCCGCGAGGTTCCAGTAGGTGATGGCCGGGGCGATGGCGTCCACCCGGTGGTCGTATCCGGCGGCGAGCAGGGAGACCGCGCCGCCGTAGGAGCCGCCGGCCATGCCCACGCGCGGGTCGCCGGGTTTGTCGAGCTGGACCTCGGGGCGCCTCGCCAGCCAGTCGATGAGCCGGGAGACGTCGGTGACCTCGCCCTTCGGGTCGTTGAGCCCGATCTTCCCGGTGGACTTCCCGAAGCCGCGCGCGGACCACGTCAGGACCGCGTACCCGTCCTTCGCGAGGTCCTCGGCCTGCTGCCGCATGTCGTCCTTGCTGCCGCCGAAGCCATGCGCCAGCAGGACGGCGGGGTGCCGTCCGGCGCTGGCCGGGGTGAAGAACGACGTGTCCAGACGCACGCCGTCCACCGCCATGACCTGGTCGGTCCTGTGCACCGGGGGCGTGTCACCGGAGGCGACGGCCGTCCACGTCCCGGCACCGGCCAGCGCCACGACGGCGGCCGCGCCGGCGACGAGCCGACGCGGCCTCTTGAGCAGCCCCCGCAGCGAGAGCCGGCGAAGATCCATGCCTCAACGGTACGGGCCGCCACTGACAAGCGAGGGAGCCGGTGGGCTGAAACCCCGCCCCTACCGGGGGAGTACGGGGCCCGCCCGGCGTACACCAGCCGTGGTACGAAGGCGCATGGACATTCGCCGGGCCACCACCGTCGCCGAGGTCGTCGCCGCCGATCACCTGTTCGACCATCCGGCGCGTCCGGAGTGGGCGGAGCGTTTCCTCACCACCGCCGGGCACCATCTGCTGCTGGCGTACGCCGACGGCGGGCCGGTCGGCTTCGTCAGCGGGGTCGAGACGGTCCACCCCGACAAGGGCACCGAGATGTTCCTGTACGAGCTGGCGGTGGCGGAGCCGTACCGGCGCCGGGGCATCGGCCGGGCGCTGGTGGAGCGGCTGGCCGCGCTGGCCCGCGAGCGCGGCTGCTACGGCATGTGGGTCGGGGTCGACGCCGGAAACGACGTCGCCCTTGCCGCCTATCGCAGTGCGGGCGGCAAGGACGACGACGCGTGCAGGGTGATGACCTGGGAGTTCTGACTACGCCTGCGCACCCTCGGCGAGCTGCTCCTCCTCGGCGAGCCGCATGTCCTCCGGGAGGGACACCACCCAGCGGGTCTCGCGGCGCGGGCGGAGGTAGAAGGCCCAGTAGAGGGTGGCGGCGGCGGTGATGCCGCCGGTCCACCACAGGTAGGACGGGTCCTGCTCGACCAGGACGTAGACGAGCACGGCGATCAGCAGGACCGGCATCGCCGGCCACAGCGGCATCCGCCAGGCCTTCTTGGTGCCGTGGGCGCCGCGCCGGGAGAGCAGCGCGGCGATCGCGACCAGCAGGTACAGGCCGGTGACGGCGACGCCGGTGACGCCGTAGAGGGTGTCCAGGTTGACGAAGCAGAGCAAGGCACCGGGGACGCCGACGACGAGGGTGGCGACCCACGGGGAGCCGAACCGGCCGAGCTTGGAGAGGGCGTTGTTGACCGGCGCGGGCCAGGCCTTGTCGCGGGCGGAGGCGAACAGGACGCGGGAGTTCTGGATGACCATGACGATGCCCGCGTTGATGATCGCGAGGGCGACGCAGAGGCTGACGAAGGTGCCGACGGACGAGTTGCTCCAGGCGATGACCATGCTGGAGATGTCGCCGCCGGTCAGGGTCTTCAGGTCACCGGCGCCGAGGGTGATCGCCACGACCGGCACCAGGATGACGACGCTGGAGATGGCGAGGGTGGCGAGGACGGTGCGGGCGACGCTGCGGCGCGGGTTCTCCAGCTCCTCGGAGAGGTAGATGGCGGTGGAGAAGCCCTGGGTGGCGAAGAGGGCGATGGCGAGCCCGGAGAGGACCATCATGGCCGTGACCGGGGTGACGTGCGTGTGCTCGCCGGCCACCTGCAGCGAGCTCACGAGGCTGCCCGCACCGCGGTGGGAGTGGGTGAAGCCGAGCACGGCGACGACTCCGGCGGCAACGACCTCCAGGACCAGGAAGATGCCGGTGATCCAGGCGTTGGCGCGCAGGTCCAGCAGACCGGCGAGGGTGGCCGCGATCATCACGCCGGCGCCCGTCATGGACGGGTCGAGGTGGACGACCGGGGCGAGGTAGTCGGCGGTGCCCATGGCGATGACCGGAGGGACGATCATCACGACGAGCAGCGACATCACGAAGGCCAGCCAGCCGGCGAGCCGTCCGGCGAGGGTGGAGACGATGGCGTACTCGCCGCCCGCGCTGGGGATGAGGGTGCCCAGCTCCGAGTAGCAGAAGGCCACGGGGATGCAGAGGAGCGCGCCGATGGCGAGGCACAGGGCCGTGGCGGTGCCCAGGCTGGAGAACAGGTCGGGCACGATCACGAAGAGCGTGGAGGCGGGCGTGACGCAGGAGAGAGTCAGCAGGGTGCCGCCGACGACACCGATGGAACGCTTGAGCTTCTGGGGACTGTCAGAAGCGTCTATGACGGCTGTATCGACAGGGCGGAGCGTGTCGGTCATGCGGCGGTTCCGATCGACTCGTGCGAGTGAGGTGGGGGTCGGGAGCGCTATCGCCTCCGGCGGCTGGTCGTACATGCTCTGGTCCGCTCCCGGCGGCTGAATGGAACCCCGACGAAAACCGCCGCGTCAATGGGTGTTCACCTACGAAATCCGCAGCAAAGAAGCGGCCGATCGCCGATTCTCGTATCAACGGTCCCTATGGGCGGGCCCTTGCGGCCGTACGAGAATCGCAGCGCCCCCGCACAAAAAAACAGGGCCGTCCGCATAGCGGACGGCCCTGTGGGGTCCTATCGGTCCCCGTCGGCCGCTCAGTGGTTGCGCGGGAAGCCCAGGTCCACGCCCGCCGGGGCGTCGGCCGGGTCGGGCCAGCGCGTGGTGACGACCTTGCCGCGGGTGTAGAAGTGCGTGCCGTCGTTGCCGTAGATGTGGTGGTCGCCGAAGAGCGAGTCCTTCCAGCCGCCGAAGGAGTGGTAGCCCACCGGCACCGGGATCGGCACGTTCACGCCGACCATGCCCGCCTCGATCTCCAGCTGGAAGCGGCGGGCCGCGCCGCCGTCCCGGGTGAAGATCGCGGTGCCGTTGCCGAACGGCGAGGCGTTGATGAGCGCCACGCCCTCGTCGTAGGTGTCGACGCGCAGCACGCACAGCACCGGGCCGAAGATCTCCTCCTGGTACGCCTTCGCGGTGGTCGGCACCTTGTCCAGCAGCGAGATGCCGATCCAGTGGCCGTCCTCGAAGCCCTCGACGCTGTATCCGGTGCCGTCCAGGACCACCTCGGCGCCCTCGCCGGCGGCACCCGCGACGTACGACGCCACCTTGTCACGGTGGGCCGCGGTGATCAGCGGGCCCATCTCGGACGCCGGGTCGTTGCCGGGACCGATCTTGATCTTCTCGGCGCGCTCGCGGATCTTCTCCACCAGCGTGTCACCGATCGAGCCCACGGCCACGACCGCCGAGATGGCCATGCAGCGCTCGCCCGCCGAGCCGTAGGCCGCCGAGACCGCCGCGTCGGCCGCCGCGTCCAGGTCGGCGTCCGGCAGGACCAGCATGTGGTTCTTGGCCCCGCCGAGGGCCTGCACCCGCTTGCCGTTGGCGGAGGCCGTCGTGTGGATGTAGCGGGCGATCGGCGTGGAGCCGACGAACGACACCGCCTTGACGTCCGGGTGCTCCAGCAGGCGGTCCACGGCCACCTTGTCGCCGTGGACGACGTTGAAGACGCCGTCCGGCAGACCGGCCTCGGACAGCAGCTCGGCGATCCGGACCGACGCCGACGGGTCCTTCTCGCTCGGCTTCAGCACGAACGTGTTGCCGCACGCGATGGCGATGGGGAACATCCACATCGGGACCATCGCCGGGAAGTTGAACGGCGTGATGCCGGCGACGACACCGAGCGGCTGCCGGATCGAGGAGACGTCGACCCGGCTGGCGACCTCCGTGGACAGCTCGCCCTTCAGCTGCACGTTGATGCCACAGGCCAGGTCGACGATCTCCAGACCGCGCGCGACCTCGCCGAGCGCGTCGGAGTGCACCTTGCCGTGCTCGGCGGTGATCAGCTCGGCGATCTCGTCGCGGTGGGCGTCGAGCAGCGCACGGAACCGGAAGAGGATGGTGGTCCGCTGGGCCAGGGACGACCGGCCCCAGGTCGAAAAGGCATCCTTCGCAGCTGCTACTGCCGCGTCCACCTCCTCCACCGACGCGAACGCGACCTTCGTGGTGACCGCGCCGGTCGCCGGGTCGGTGACCGGCCCGTACGTGCCCGACGCGCCTTCGACGGTCTTCCCGCCGATCCAGTGGTTGACGATCTTCGTCATGCCCAGAGACTCCTTATTACAGATGGCGGCGTCGGGTCGAGACGTGCCGTTCGTACAGCTCTCGTGCCTTGACCGCGGACGGTCGGGTCGCGGTCTCGGCCACAGGAACATCCCACCAGGCCTGCGCCGGAGGCGCGCCCGACACAGTGTCGGACGTTTCGGTCTCCACGTAGACACATGTGGGAGTGTCGGCGGCGCGCGCCTCGGCGAGCGCCTCGCGCAGCTCCCGTACGGTCTTCGCGCGCAGCACCCGCATGCCCAGGCTGGCCGCGTTGGCGGCGAGGTCCACCGGCAGCGGGGCGCCCGTGAACGTCCCGTCCCCGGCCTGGAACCGGTAGGCGGTGCCGAACCGCTCGCCGCCCACCGATTCCGAGAGCCCGCCGATGGACGCGTACCCGTGGTTCTGCACCAGCAGGATCTTGATCGCGACGCCCTCCTGCACGGCCGTCACGATCTCCGTCGGCATCATCAGATACGTGCCGTCGCCGACCAGCGCCCACACGTTCCGCTCCGGCGCGGCCAGCTTCACGCCGAGCGCGGCCGGGATCTCGTAGCCCATGCAGGAGTAGCCGTACTCCAGGTGGTACTGGTCCACCGACCGGGCCCGCCACAGCTTGTGCAGATCGCCCGGGAGCGAGCCGGCCGCGTTGATGATGATGTCCGACTCGTCCACCAGGGCGTCCAGGGCGCCGATGACCTGCGGCTGGGTGGGCCGCATGTCCGGCTCCTCGGCCTCGAAGCAGGCGTCGACGCGCTGCTCCCAGCGCTCCTTGTCCTCGCTGTACTCGGTGACGTACGCCTCCGCCACCTTGTGCCCGTGCATCACCAGCGCCTCGGTCAGCTCGCCCAGGCCGCTGCGGGCGTCGGCGACCAGCGGGAGTCCGGACAGCTTGTGGCCGTCGTACGGCGCGATGTTGAGGTTGAGGAAGCGGACGTCCGGGTTCTCGAAGAGGGTGCCGGAGGCGGTGGTGAAGTCGGTGTAGCGGGTGCCGACGCCGATCACCAGGTCCGCGGTGCGGGCCAGTTCGTCGGCGGTCGCGGTGCCGGTGTGGCCGACCCCGCCCACGTCCTGCGGATGGTCGTGGCGCAGGGAGCCCTTGCCGGCCTGGGTGGAGGCGACCGGGATGCGGGTGGCCGCCGCGAACTCGGCGAGGGCCAGCTCGGCGCGGCTGTGGTGGACTCCGCCGCCCGCGATCACCAGCGGCCGGCGTGCCTCCCGGACCGCCCGGACCGCCTCGGCCAGCTCGGTCGGGTCCGCGCCCGGCCGGCGTACCGTCCACACGCGCGTCGAGAAGAACTCCTCCGGCCAGTCGAAGGCCTCCGCCTGCACGTCCTGCGGCAGGGCGAGGGTCACCGCGCCGGTCTCCACCGGGTCGGTGAGCACCCGCATGGCCTGCAGGGCGCTCGGGATCAGGGCCTCCGGGCGGGTGATGCGGTCGAAGTACTTCGACACGGGGCGCAGGGTGTCGTTGACCGACACATCGCCGGCGTACGGCACCTCCAGCTGCTGCAGGACCGGGTCGGCGGGGCGGGTGGCGAAGACGTCACCGGGCAGGAGCAGGACCGGGAGGTGGTTGATGGTCGCGAGGGCGGCGCCGGTGACCAGGTTGGTGGCGCCGGGGCCGATCGAGGTCGTCACCGCGTGCGTGGACAGCCGGTTCGACTGGCGGGCGTAGCCGACGGCCGCGTGCACCATGGACTGCTCGTTGCGGCCCTGGTGGTACGGCATGACGTCGGCGTACTCGATCAGCGCCTGGCCGAGCCCCGCGACGTTGCCGTGCCCGAAGATGCCCCAGGTGGCGCCGATCAGCCGCTGCCGTGCGCCGTCGCGTTCGGTGTACTGGGCGGCGAGGAAACGGACCAGCGCCTGCGCGACGGTCAGCCGGGTCGTCGTCATCGGTAGCCCCCTGTGCTCTCTACGTGATCGGGGTGGAAGCAGATCCGCCACTCCCGGGTCTCGCCCGGGCCCGCCATGACGTTCAGGTAGTACATGTCATGCCCGGGCTGGGCGATGGACGGGCCGTGCCAGCCGTCGGGGACCAGGACGGCGTCACCCGAACGGACCTCGGCGAGGACATCGCTGCCGCCCTCCCGCGAGGGGAACACGCGCTGGTAGCCGAGTCCGTTCGGGCCGTCGATCTCGAAGTAGTAGATCTCCTCCAGCTCGGACTCCTCGCCCGGCCGGTGCTCGTCGTGCTTGTGCGGCGGGTACGACGACCAGTTGCCGCCCGGGGTGATCACCTCGACGGCGATCAGCTTGTCGCAGTCGAAGGAGTCGGCCGAGGCGAAGTTGCGCACGCGGCGGGCACAGGTGCCGCTGCCGCGCTCCTCGACGGGGACCTCCGGCGCGGGGCCGTAGCGGGCGGGGAGTCGTCGCTCGCACTTCGCTCCTGCCAGGGCGAAGCGGCCTCCCGCGCCGGAGGCGATCTGGACCCGGGCGTCACGGGGCGCGTACGCGAAGTCGGAGACGTCCGCGAACACGCTTTCCCTGCCCAGGAGTTGGAACTCGTCCTTCTCGGTTGGCGTGGTCTCGATTCGCACCGTACATCCGCCTTCCAGCGGAAGCACGATCCACTCGCTGTCGTCGGAGGTGAACGTATGGCCGCCGCCGGGCGCCAGCTCGACCACGCGCAGGCTGCTGTGTGTCCAGCCGGCCAACTTGGGGTCGATGTCGACGGCGTACCGGGCGTTCGCGGTGGCGCCCCGGGGCAGATGCAGGTCGGTGCTGGTCATGCGGCCCTCACAGCAGTCCTACGGCGGTGTCCACGGCGGCGGCCACATCGCCGTCCGCCGGGTACAGCAGCGAGCGGCCGACCACCAGGCCGCGCACGGTGGGCAGTTGGAGCGCGCCGCGCCACTTCTCGTAGGCGGCGACCTGGTCCTCGGGCGAGTCGCCGATGTCCCCGCCGAGCAGCACGGCCGGCAGGGTGGAGGTCTCCATGACCCGGGCCATGTCGTCGGGGTTCTCGGTGACCGGCACCTTCAGCCAGGTGTAGGCCGAGGAGCCGCCGAGGCCGGAGGCGATGGCGATGGACCGGGTGACCGCCTCGGCCGACAGGTCGTTCCTGACCTTCCCCTCGGGGGTGCGGCGGCTGATGAACGGCTCCACGAAGACCGGCAGCCGGCGCGCGGCCATGTCGTCGATGGCGCGGGCGGTGGACTCCAGCGTGGTCAGGGAGCCGGGGTCGTCGTAGTCGATGCGCAGCAGCAGCTTGCCCGCGTCGAAACCGAGCCGCTGGATGTCCTCGGGGCGGTGCCCGGTGAACCGGTCGTCCAGCTCGAAGCTCGCCCCCTGCAGTCCGCCGCGGTTCATGGAGCCCATGACCACCTTGTGGTCGAGGGCGCCGAGCAGGAGCAGGTCGTCCAGGATGTCGGCGGTGGCGAGGACGCCGTCCACGCCGGGCCGGGACAGTGCCAGGCACAGCCGCTGAAGCAGGTCGGCGCGGTTGGCCATGGCGAGCCTGCGGTCGCCGACACCGAGGGCACCCCTGGCGGGGTGGTCGGCGGCGACGATCATCAGCTTTCCGCTCTCGTTGAGCAGCGGCCTGCGAGCACGACGGGTGGCGGCCTCGGCGATCGCCTCCGGGTGGTGGGTACGGACACGGACGAGCTCGGCCACGTCGACACGGGGGCGCGCGGGGCCTGCGGCGCCTTCGCCGGTGGCGGTACGGGGGCGGAGGCTTGCGGCGCCTTCGCGGGGGGCGGTTGCGGTGTCTTCGCGGCGGGCGGCCGTGGTGCCCTCGCGGGGAGCGGCCGTGGTGCCCTCGTGGGGAGGGGGCTCGGTGGGTTCCGGTTCGGTGCCGGCGCCGCCCTCGTGTTGGGTGCCCGTGACCCGGCCCGCCCTCACAGCACCGCTCCGGCGTCGAGCGCGGCGGCCACCTCGTCCAAGGTGGGCATCGCGGAGGAGCATTCCAGGCGGGAGGCGACGATGGCGCCGGCCGCGTTGGCGTGCCGCATGATCGTCTCCAGGTCCCAGCCGGCCAGCAGGCCGTGGCACAGCGAGCCGCCGAAGGCGTCACCGGCGCCGAGGCCGTTGAGGACGTTGACGGGCAGCGGTGGCACCTCGGCGGACTCTCCTGACGCGCTGACCGCCAGAACCCCCTTGGGGCCCTGCTTGACCACGGCGATCTCCACGCCGGCGTCGAGCAGCGCGCGGGCGGCGGCGTGCGGCTCGCGCACCCCGGTCGCCACCTCCACCTCGTCCAGGTTGCCGACGGCGACCGTGGTGTGGCGCAGGGCCTCCGCGTAGAAGGGGCGGGCCATGTCGGGGTCGGACCAGAACATGGGCCGCCAGTCGAGATCGAACACCGTGGTGCCTGCCTTCGCCCGGTGCGCGAGGGCCGCGAGGGTGGCCGTACGGCTGGGCTCCTCGCTCAGGCCGGTGCCGGTGACCCAGAAGACACGGGCCTCGCGGATGGCGCCGAGGTCCAGGTCGTGGGCGTCGATCTCCAGGTCGGGCGCCTTGGGCCGGCGGTAGAAGTAGAGCGGGAAGTCGTCCGGTGGGAAGACCTCGCAGAAGGTGACCGGGGTCGGGAGCCCCTGGACCGGCGTGACCCAGCGGTCGTCGACGCCGAAGCCGCGCAGCGCCTCGTGCAGATAGGTGCCGAACGCGTCGTCGCCCGTGCGGGTGATCACGGCGGTGTGCCGGCCGAGCCGGGCCGCGGCCACCGCGACGTTCGTCGCCGACCCGCCGAGGAACTTGCCGAAGGACGACACCTGGGCGAGCGGGACGCCGGTCTGCAGTGGGTAGAGGTCCACTCCGATCCGCCCCATGGTGATCAGGTCGTAGGCCATCGGCTTCCCTTCGTCATGACTCTCCCCGGCTTTCTAGTCCCGTACGGCGAACCCTGTCAATGTTTTGTCCAGACATTCGGACCAGCTCTTGACACCGCTTTCCGGACGCCCGCACGCTGGCGCCCATGACGTCGCTGTCACCCTCCTCCTCACTGTCCCGTATCCGGATCGGATCGGCGCCCGACTCCTGGGGCGTGTGGTTCCCCGACGACCCCCGCCAGGTGCCCTGGCAGCGCTTCCTCGACGAGGTGGCCGACTCCGGCTACGAGTGGATCGAACTCGGCCCCTACGGCTATCTCCCCAGCGACCCCGCCGTGCTCGCGGAGGAGACCGCGCGGCGCGGCCTGAAGGTGTCGGCCGGCACCGTCTTCACGGGCCTGCACCACGGTGAGTCCGTGTGGGACAAGACGTGGGCGCACGTGTCGGACATCGCGGCGCTGACCCAGGCGATGGGCGCCCGGCATCTCGTCGTCATCCCGTCCTTCTGGCGGGACGACAAGACGGGCGAGGTGCTCGAGCCGGACACACTGACCGCCGAGCAGTGGCGGAACCTGACCTCGCTGACCGAGCGGCTCGGGCGGGAGGTGCGGGAGCGGTACGGGCTGACGATCGTCGTCCATCCGCATGCCGACACCCACATCGACAGCGAGGAGAACGTCAGCCGTTTCCTCGACGGCACGGACTCCGACCTGGTGTCGCTGTGCCTGGACACCGGGCACTACGCGTACTGCGGCGGGGACAGCGTGCGGTTGATCGAGACGTACGGGGAACGGATCGGGTATCTGCACCTCAAGCAGGTGGATCCGGAGATCCTGGCGGACGTACGGGCCAAGGGCACGCCGTTCGGGCTGGCGGTGGCCCAGGGCGTGATGTGCGAACCGCCGTGCGGGGTACCGGAGTTGGGGCCCGTACTGGAGGCCGCACAGCGGCTGGGCGTGGATCTGTTCGCGATCGTCGAGCAGGACATGTATCCGTGCGCGCCGGACGCGCCGTTGCCCATTGCCCGGCGGACTCGGGCGTTTCTTCGCTCTTGTGGGATGTAGGGGCGCCCACCGGCCACGGGGTTGCCGTCGCCGCTCGTAGCATGGGTGGCGTGTCCTGGGAGACCGTGCCTGCCTGGCCCCATCCGGCGTTGCGGCCCGGTGTGATCAGCTATCGCGGTGTTCGGGTGCACCTCGACCGGCCGCGCCGCCGGCTGGAGGCGCCGATCGGGGCGGCCACGCTGCTGCTGGGTTTCGAGCAGCCGGTGCGCATCTCGCGTGCCGGCCGCCCCGCGGTGTCGCTGGTCTCCGTGGTCAACGGGCTGACCACCGCCCCCGCCCTCGGTGATCACGGCGGCCGTCTGTCCGGCATCGAGGTGCTGCTCGCTCCATGGGCCGCGTTCACGTTGTTCGGTACGCCTCAGTACGAACTGGCCAACCGGTCGGTGGACGCGGAGGAGTTCCGTCTCGGTGAACTGGCCGGAGCGCTGGCCGCGTTGCCGGGCTGGCCCGAGCGGTTCGCGTTGCTCGACCGGGTGTTGCTGGAGCGGTTCCATGCCGGTGTGCCCGCGTCCGAGCGGGTGGTGCACGCCTGGTCGCTGCTGCGGCGCCACGCCGGCACGCTTCCGGTGCCCCGGCTGGCCGAGGAAGTGGGCTGGAGCGTACGGCACCTGGAGAACCGCTTCCGGGAACAGATCGGTCTGTCCCCGAAGGCCGCGGCCCGGGTGCTGCGGCTGCAGCGGGCGCGGCGGCTGCTGGCCGCCGGGCACGGGCAGGCGGAGACCGCGGCGGTGTGCGGCTACTACGACCAGGCGCACTTCAGCGGCGAGTTCAAGGCCATGACGGGCTGCACCCCCGGGGAGTTCCTGGCGGCCCGGCGGCTGCCGGCGGCGGGCGCGCTGACCGACCGGCTGACGGGCGAGGCCACCAGCCTGCTCCTCGCCTCCGGCCGCGGTGCGCTTTTTTCCAAGACCCGGGCGGGCAGGGCCCGGCACGCTGATCGCCCGGCCATCATGCGCCCCGGGAAGGCGGGGGCCTCCGGCGGCCAGGGGGACTGATCCAGGAGGGCAACCCTGGGTGAAGCGGCCGCCGGAGCGTGCGGGGAAGCCGGCGGGCCGGGTCTGACGCAGCAGACCCGGTCCGCCCTTCCGACCCGCTTCCACCGGCCGCGGATCACCTGGCCCGCTCCACCCGGATCGGCGCGAAAGCAACGCGCCCCGCCGACGCCCCCGCGTACGCCTTTGCGGCAGCTGTGTCACAAACACCCCTTCTGTGTCACACATGTCCCGTGTACGCGGGTTGTGCGTCACATGGTGTCGACAGGCACTGACCACTGGTCACTCTGCGTCGTTCACCGAGCGCAGGCTTGTGATCGCCGGCGCAGCGCCCGGCTCCCCCGACGACCGCCCCCGGTCGCCGCTGTGGCGCGCACAGGGAGGTGCAACTCATGACCGACCAAAGGCTCTGGTCCTACAAGGAGATCGCGGCGCACATCAAAGTGCAGCCGGACACCGTGCGGTCCTATCGCAAGCACGGGCTGCTGCCCCCGCCGGACCATGTGGAGGGCGGCAAGCCGTACTGGTACGCCGACACCGTCCGCGCCTGGGTCGCCTCCCGGCCGGGCAACCGCGGCCGCACCTGACCTGCGCCTGAAATCGGCTGTGCCTCACGGGAGCCGTGGGGCACAGTCACCCGCTCTCAGCTCCACGGCTCGATGACCGTGACGCCGGCCCCCGGTGCCGTGCCCATCGCCGCCAGGGCCGCCGGAGCGGCGTCGAGCGTGAGGGTGGACGTCACCAGGAGGTCGGGGCGCAGGGCGCCGGAGCGGACCAGACCGAGCATGCCGGGGTAGGTGTGGGCGGCCATGCCATGGCTGCCGAGGAGTTCGAGCTCCAGGGCGATGGCACGGGCCAGCGGCACGGGGGTGGTGCCGTCGGCCGAGGGCAGCAGACCCACCTGGACATGGCGCCCGCGACGGCGCAGGCCGTTCACGGAGGCCGCGCAGGTGGCGGGCGAGCCGAGGGCGTCCAGGGAGAGATGGGCGCCGCCGTCGGTCAGCTCGCGGACGGCGGCGGCCGTGTCCGGCGTGCCGGTCGCGTCCAGGCACTGCGCGGCACCGAACTTCCGCGCCAGGTCGAGGGCCTGGGGTGTCACGTCCACGGCGACCACGCGTGCCCCGGCCGCCGCCGCGATCATCACCGCCGACAGCCCGACCCCGCCGCAGCCGTGCACCGCGACCCACTCCCCCGCCGCCACCCGGCCCTGCTGCACCACCGCGCGGAAGGCGGTGGCGAAACGGCAGCCGAGGGCGGCGGCGGTGGTGTACGCCATGTCGTCCGGGATCGCGACCAGGTTGACGTCGGCGTGGTCGAGGGCGACGTACTCGGCGAAGGAGCCCCAGTGATGGAAGCCCGGCTGGGTCTGGCGTTCGCACACCTGCTGGTCGCCCGCCGCACAGGCCGGGCAGGTGCCGCAGGCGCAGACGAACGGCACGGTGACCCGGTCGCCGGGCCGCCACCCGGTCACCCGGGAGCCCACCGACTCGACGACACCGGCGAGTTCGTGCCCGGGCACGTGCGGCAGCGTGATGTCGGAGTCGTGGCCCATCCAGCCGTGCCAGTCGCTTCGGCAGAGGCCGGTCGCTTCGACCCGTACGACGACACCGTGCTCCGCGGGTTCCGGGTCGGGTACGTTCCGTACCTCCGCGGGTGCGCCGTATCGCTCGAAGACGACGGCTCGCATGCTCGCTCCTTTCGGGAACCTCCGCACAGAGTAGGTGGCTCGGGAGCCGCCGGGTCAGCCGGCCGGTTCCGGTTCGCTGTGGCCGGTCGCGCCGTTCCCCGCGCCCCTCTGGGGCCCGTCTTCGCCGCCCTCGCTCAGACCGAACCGTTCATGGAGGCGGCGCAAGGGTGCCGGCGCCCACCACGTGGCCCTGCCCGTCAACCGCATGATCGCCGGTACCAGCAGGCTCCGGACCACCATCGCGTCCATCAGGACCGCCAGCGCGATGCCCAGCCCGAGCATCTTGGTGTTGGTCACCCGTGAGGTGCCGATGGCGACCATCACCACCGCGAGGATGACCGCCGCCGCGGTGATCAGTCCGCCGGTGCGCTGGAGTCCGTGCCGCACCGCCGCGTCGTGGTCGCCCGTGCGGTCGTACTCCTCCTTGATGCGGGAGAGCAGGAACACGCCGTAGTCCATGGAGAGCCCGAAGGCCACGCAGAACATCAGCACGGGCAGGGTGGTCTCGATGGAGCCGGAGCTGGTGAAGCCGAGCGCGCCGGAGAGGTGGCCGTCCTGGAAGACCCAGACCACGGCACCGAACATCGCGGTCAGGCTGAGCGCGTTGAGCACCACGGCCTGCACGGGTATCAGCACGCTTCCGGTGAGCAGGAAGACCAGCAGGAGCGTGACGACGGCGATGAACGCGGCGGCCCAGGGCAGGCGCTGGGCTATCGCGTGTTTGGTGTCGACGAGAACGGCGGCCGTGCCGGTCACCTTGGCCTCGAAGGGGGTGTGCAGCGAGCGCAGATCGCCGACCAGGCGCTGGGCCGGGTCGTCCACGGCCTCCCCCCTGGGCTGCACCGTGAAGTAGGCGGCATCGCCCTTGACCAGCGGGCCGTCGACGCGGGCC
Source organism: Streptomyces sp. NPDC001153 (assembly GCF_053598315.1). Taxonomy (NCBI): domain Bacteria; kingdom Bacillati; phylum Actinomycetota; class Actinomycetes; order Kitasatosporales; family Streptomycetaceae; genus Streptomyces; species Streptomyces sp. NPDC001153. Next base: position 16,332 of record NZ_JBSFJZ010000047.1, on the reverse strand, counting down.
ACCTCGGGAAGGGCGGCCACCTGCTGCTTGTAGTCGGCGTACTGGGCGGCGGTGGCCCTGCCCTCGGCGAGGACCTCGAGACCGCCGCCGGGGCTGCCCGGGAAGCCCTCGCGGATGTGCTCCTGCACCACGTGGGACTCGGCTGTCGAGGGCAGCTGGCGGTCGTCGGCGGTGCCGAACTTCACGCCCAGGAAGGGCAGTCCGAGGGTCACGAGCAGGACGCTGGTGCCGAGCGCGAAGAGCGGCGCCCTGCGCATCACCAGGCCTGCGGCGCGGGCCCAGGTGGTCCCGGGGGTCCCGGCGGTCCCCTCGGCGGGCTTCGGGGCGCGGCGCCGGCGGAACAGCCGCCGCAGGTCGAGGGAGTTGACCCGGTGGCCGAGCAGGACCAGCGCGGCCGGGAGCAGGATCAGGGCCGCGGCCGCGGCGAGCAGGACCACGGCGATGCCGGCGTAGGCGAAGGACCGCAGGAAGTACTGCGGGAAGACCATCATGGCGGCCAGCGACACCGCCACCGTGAGGGCGGAGAACAGGACCGTGCGGCCGGCGGTGCGCAGGGTTGTGCCGACCGCCGTCAACGGGGTGGCGCTCGTGGACAGTTCCTCGCGGAAGCGGCGGACGATGAACAGGGCGTAGTCGATGGCCAGGCCGAGGCCCAGGGCCGTGGTGAGGTTGAGCGCGAAGACGGAGACGTCGGTGAAGGCCGTCAGGCCGCGCAGGACGGCGTTGGTGCCGAGGATGGCGACGATGCCGATGCCGAGCGGCAGCAGGGCGGCGACCGCGCTGCCGAAGACCATCACCAGCAGCACCAGCGTGATCGGCAGGGCGATCATCTCGGCGCGGGCCAGGTCCTCCTTGATGATCGTCTGCATCTCGTGCCGGACCGCGACGATACCGCCGACCCTCACCCGGACCGGGCCGCGCGTGCCCCGGTAGTGCGGGGCGATGCGGTCGAGCGTCCGGCCCGTCGCGTTGTCGTCGCCGGTGATGCGGGCGGCGATCAGCGCCTCGTGGCCGTCCTTGGCGCGCAGGGCCGGTGACCTGCTCTGCCAGTACGAGCCGACGCCGGTCACGCCCTTCTCCCCCGCCAGCCGGCCGACCAGGTCACGGGCCTCGGCGGCGACCGCCGGATCGTCGACCGAGGCTCGGCCCGAGTCGACCAGGAGCAGCAGGTTCGGCTGGGAGCCGGGGAACTCGCGCTCCAGGGCCTTGGTGGCGTACGTCGACTCGGCGGCCGGGTCCTCCCAGCCGCCGCTGCCGAGCCGGTCCGCGACCCCGCTGCCGGCCAGCACGGCGAGCGCGGTGAGCACGAGGGCCACGAGGAGTGACAGGCGTGGGCGGGCGGTGACGAAGCGGGTGTAGCGACCGGGCCGGGGCGGCGCTCCCTCCTGCGGTCCCTCCTGCGCCCCTTCCGGCGCTTCCCCCGCCGTCCGCGGCGGCGTGTTGACTTCGGTCATCGTGCGGTGTCCCCTTCACCGTGACCCACGTCTGTGCAGGCAGGCAGCATGAGTCGCTCATTGCCAATAGACTGGCAAACACGAGAGATCGCTCGCGTTTCTCCAGAATGCGAGCGACCACTCGCGTTTGTCAATCACGTTCGGAGAGCTGGGGATAACGCGTGCCCGACAACCCGCAGACACAGAAGGAGCAGCCGCGCCGCCGGCAGGCCCGCGGGGAGCGCCGTATCGCCCAACTGCTCGAAGCGGCCGCACGCGTCTTCTGCACCACCGGCTACACCGCCGCCAGCACCAACGCCATCGCCCGCGAGGCCGGCGTCTCGCCGGGCACGCTCTACCAGTTCTTCCCGAACAAGGAGGCGATCGCGATCGAGCTGGGCGACCGGCTCGTCCACGAGATGCAGGAGACCTACGGCGAGGCACTGGCCCCCGTCGACCCCGCCACCCCGCTGGAGAAGGCCATCGGTTCCACCATCGACCGGTTCATGGCCTTCAACACCGAGCACCCGGTGTTCTTCGCGCTGATGCACGGTCCCGACATCCCGGGCCGGATGGCCGAGACGCACGACCAGCTGCACGCCACGCTGATCGGCCGGATCGAGGACCTGCTCACCAGCCTCATGCCCGGGGCCACCCCGGCCGACGTCACCCGCACAGCGCACATCTGCCTCGGTATCTACAAGTCCGGCCTCGAACTGGTCCTCGCCCACGAGGGCACCGAACGCGCGGCCTATGTCCAGGAGATCAAGGACGTCCTGGTCCGCTACCTGCAGCCACTGGTGGGCGACCGGCTCGGCTGAGGGTGATCCGTGGGCCGACCGACCGGGGGTGCCCAAGGTGAGCCAACCGACCGGGGGGTGCCCAAGATGAGCCAACCCCGGGGAAGTCCCAGGGAAGCCGACCGACCGGGGATACCCCCCAGGCAGCCAACCAGCCGGAGCCCGGGGAAACCAGCCACCGGCGCAACCCCGGGAAGCCACCCCCGTCGAGGCGATCCACGGAAACCGACCCGACCGAGGGGGCGATCCGAGGACGTCGAACGGCCGCGCGGGACGCCCCCCGGAGCCGATCATGCGCCGACAGACCCACAGCCACCCAGGGCGCCGGCGGCCCCAGGACCGCCAAGGCACCGACGACCCCAGGAGCCCTGGAGGCGGCAAGCCCGGGAAGCGGAGCGGCCGGGCGCCCGCGCCCCGGAAAGCCAACGGACGTCTGCCGCCCGGGAGCCCCGGACGCTGGACGGCCCCGCAGCCCCCGGACGCAGACAGCCTCGAGCACCCACGGGCGTAGGCGCCCCGAGAGCCCCCATGACACAGACGCCCCCGGGACCCCGGACCCGGGCACCCTCGGCACCCCCGGCACCCCCGAGGAAGCGGGACCCACACCAACCCCAGGCCCCCGCAAGCAGACGGCTCCGAGGAAGCCCACACGGAGACGGGACGGAGACGAGGACGCCCGAACCCCACCAAGCACAGCTGCCCCACCCACACCAGCTGGCCCAGCCAAGCCGGCCAAGCCGCCCAGCTCCCCCCGCCCCGAACCCCATGCCCCCACGAGCCCACCCGGACTGCGCCCCCCGGCACATCTGCCTAGAGTGCGGATAGATCGCCTCGTCCAGCCGCTGTCCGAGGGGACCCCCGTGAGTCACTTCCCGCCTCCCGGCACGCCCAAGGCCCGTATCCCCGGCCCACAGCAGCCGCCACCGCCGTACCCGCGCATCGCCGCGGGCCTGTGGCGGCGCTGTCTGGGTGGGGGGCTCGCCATGTGGGTGCTGATCGCATGGGTCACGTACGAGACGCGGAACAGCGCGCTGCTGCCGACGCTGATTCTGCTCGGCAGCCTTCTCGTACCGGTCGTCTTCGTGCTGTGGGCGTACGAGCGGCACGGCCGTGACCTGGGCGTCAGCGCGATCCTCGGCTGCTTTCTGGCCGGTGGGACCCTCGGCGTGCTCGGCGCCTCGCTCACGGAGTCGAACCTGGTGCGCCCCTCGCCGGGGACGTCCGTCGTCGTCGGCCTGCTCGAGGAGGCCGCCAAGCTCGGGGCGCTGGTGTTCGTGCTGCGCCAGCAGCCGGCCGTTCGCGGGATGCGCGCCGGACTGGCGCTCGGCGCGGCCGTCGGCTTCGGCTTCGCCGCCCTGGAGAGCGCCGGGTACGCCTTCGGCGCGGCCCTCTCCAGCGTGTCCGCCTCCGCCGAGGGCGTCGATCTGCGCACCCTGCTGGAGACGGAACTGCTGCGCGGGCTGCTCACCCCCTCCGGGCACGGACTGTGGACCGCGATCGCCGGCGGCGTACTGCTGTCCCGCCGCCGTCTGAACGGGTACTTCCGCCTCTCCGCGCCGGTCGTCGGCACCTGCCTCGGCGTGTCCCTGCTGCACGCGCTCGGGGACGCCACGCACGGCGTCGCCCTCTGGGTCGTCGCCCGGCTGACCGGCACCGCAGCGGAGGGGCAGCTGTTCGCACCGGGCTACCTCGTCCGGCCGAGCGCCGCGCAGGAGCACCTGTTCACCCTGTTCTCGGTCGGCGGGCTGGCGCTGGTGACCCTGGCGGGGGTCGGCTGGATGCGGGCGCTGGCACGCCGGGACCCCTCTTGGTGAGGTACCCCCTAGGGGTATAGTGTGGAGAGCGTGGGGTTCCCTCGCGGGCCCCACTGGCCCCACACGCCTCGACGAGGAGTAACGACATGAGCGCCCACACCGACACCCCCGGCTCCGTCACCACCGTCTACAAGGTGACCGGCATGAGCTGTGGCCACTGCGAGGGCTCCGTCTCCGGCGAGATCTCCCAGGTCCCCGGCGTCAGCTCGGTGAAGGCCGTCGCGTCCACCGGCGAGGTGACCGTGGTCTCCCAGGCCCCGCTGGACGACGAGGCCGTGCGCGCCGCCGTGGACGAGGCCGGCTTCGAGCTGGCCGGCAAGGCCTGATCGCCCCTCCACTCCCCCATTTCCCGATCGGGCCGTGCCGACCAGCTGATACTGGCTCCGTACGGTCCGGTCCGATGCCTGGAGTCCGGACATGACCAGCACCACCGAAGAGACAGCCATAACCGCGGAGACGGCCACAGCCACGGGGGAGACCTCCGAGGTGGAGCTGCTCATCGGCGGGATGACCTGCGCCTCCTGCGCCGCCCGGGTGGAGAGGAAGCTCAACCGGATGGAGGGCGTCAGCGCCACCGTCAACTTCGCGACCGAGAAGGCGAAGGTCACGTACGGCACCGGTGTCCAGGTCACCGACCTGATCGCCACCGTGGAGAAGACGGGGTACACCGCCGAGGAGCCGGCACCACCGGAGCCCGAGCCCGAGGCGTCCGCCCAGGCCCCCGGGCAGGACCCCGAACTCGGCGCCCTGCGGCACCGCCTGCTCGTCTCCGCGCTGCTCGCCGCGCCCGTGGTGCTGCTCGCGATGGTCCCTTCGCTGCAGTTCGACAACTGGCAGTGGCTCTCCCTGACCCTCGCCGCGCCGGTCGTCGTCTGGGGCGGCGCCCCCTTCCACCGGGCCGCCTGGACCAACCTCCGGCACGGCGCGGCCACCATGGACACCCTGGTGTCGGTCGGCACGCTCGCCGCGTTCGGCTGGTCGCTGTGGGCGCTGTTCTTCGGTGACGCGGGCATGCCCGGCATGCACGACGAGTTCCGCCTGACCGTCTCGCGCATGGACGGCGCCTCCACCATCTACCTGGAGGTCGCCGCCGGAGTCGTCGCCCTGATCCTGCTCGGGCGCTATCTGGAGGCCCGCTCCAAGCGGCGCGCGGGCGCGGCCCTGCGGGCCCTGATGGAGCTGGGCGCCAAGGACGTGGCGGTGCTGCGGGAGGGCCGTGAGGTGCGGGTTCCGGTGGCGGACCTGGCCGTGGGCGACCGGTTCGTCGTGCGGCCCGGCGAGAAGATCGCCGCCGACGGCACGGTGGTCGAGGGCGTCTCCGCGGTGGACGCCTCGATGCTGACCGGCGAGTCGGTGCCGGTGGACGTCGGCCCGGGCGACCGGGTCACCGGCGCCACCGTCAACGCGGGCGGCCGGCTGGTCGTCGAGGCGGCCCGGGTCGGCGCCGACACCCAGCTCGCCCGGATGGCGAAGCTGGTGGAGGACGCGCAGAACGGCAAGGCCGAGGTGCAGCGGCTCGCCGACCGGATCTCGGCGGTCTTCGTCCCGGTCGTCATCCTCGTCGCGGTCGGCACCTTCGCGGTCTGGCTGGCCGTCACCGGGGACACGGTCGCCGCGTTCACCGCCGCCGTCGCCGTCCTGATCATCGCCTGCCCCTGCGCGCTGGGCCTGGCCACGCCGACCGCGCTGATGGTCGGCACCGGCCGCGGCGCACAGCTCGGCATCCTGATCAAGGGCCCCGAGGTACTGGAGTCCACCCGCCGCGTCGACACGGTCGTCCTGGACAAGACCGGCACCGTCACCACCGGCCGGATGACCCTCCAGACGGTGTACGCCGCCGACGGCGAGGACGAGAAGGAGCTGCTGCGGCTCGCCGGCGCCCTGGAGCACGCCTCCGAGCACCCCGTCGCCCGCGCGATCGCCGCCGGAGCCGAGGAACGGACCGGCGCGCTCCCGCCGGTGGAGCACTTCGAGAACGTCCCCGGACGGGGCGTACGCGGGCGCGTGGACGGCCGTGAGGTGGCCGTGGGGCGCCTGTACGACGAGCTGCCGCAGGAGCTGGCCCGCGCGGCGCGCGAGGCGGAGCAGGAGGGCCGTACGGCCGTCGTGGCGGGCTGGGACGGGCGGGCCCGCGGGGTCCTCGCCGTCGCCGACGCGATCAAGGAGACCAGCGCCGAGGCGGTGCGCGAACTGCGTGCGCTGGGCCTGAGGCCGGTGCTGCTCACGGGGGACAACCGCACGGTCGCCGAGGCGGTGGCACGCACGGTCGGCATCGGCTCCGGGGACGTGTTCGCCGAGGTGCTGCCCGAGGACAAGGTGGACGTCGTACGACGGCTGCAGCGCGAGGGGCGGGCCGTGGCGATGGTCGGCGACGGCGTGAACGACGCGGCCGCGCTGGCCACCGCCGACCTGGGCCTCGCCATGGGCACCGGCACGGACGCGGCGATCGAGGCCGGAGACCTGACCCTCGTCCGCGGCGATCTGCGGGTCGCGGCCGACGCCATCCGGCTGTCCCGGCGGACGCTGGCCACCATCAAGGGCAACCTGGTGTGGGCCTTCGGCTACAACGTGGCCGCGCTGCCGCTGGCCGCCGCCGGGCTGCTCAACCCGATGATCGCCGGCGCCGCGATGGCCTTCTCCTCGGTGTTCGTGGTGACCAACAGCCTGCGGTTGCGCCGCTTCCGCTGAAGTCCCGTGGGGTTACCGGCGGTTCACCGCAGTCGAAGTAAGAGACCCCCTAGAGTCCTGCGCGAGCCTCACATAAGCTCTTCACAAGGCTCGCGCATCATCCTTACGCTTGGACCCCGATCACCGTACCGGGGCTCTTGCGCACCTAAGGGACATATGCAAGAGACGCAGATCACAGTGATGCGAACGTAACCATCGAAGGGGTTCGAAGGTCTAAGTTGGCGATGTCAGGCCAGCGTCTTGGGGGGCGCTGACTGGCATCTGGGGATGTCTTGGGGGACTTCCTCAGAGGTGCGTTGCCGGGGCACGCGCGCCGGGAAGCTTTGAGCGGCCCACCCAGCGTGCGTTGTCCCGGCAGATCGCAGCGCATCACTGGAGCAGGACGAGTTTTGCTCATTCTGCTCGAAGACAGCGGTTCAGGCGCTGTCCTCTCCGAGCGCCCGGCCGGATCCCGTGGGGGGAATCCGCACCGGGACATGGGAAGGCGCCCTGGTCGTCGGCCCGTGGGGGGACCGGCGTCTCAGGGCGCCTTCCGCTTTCCGCTTCTCTCTGCGCTCTACGACTTCCGCTACGACGAGTCCGTCAGGCGCCGGGGAAGCACACCGCCCCCAGGCGCCCGGAAGAAACGAACTCACGCCGCCGGAACAAAGGGCACCACCGGGATGGCGCCCCCACCGGCAGGTGTCAGCGCTCCTCGACCGGCACGAAGTCGCGCAGCTCCACACCCGTGTAGATCTGGCGCGGGCGGCCGATGCGGGAGCCCGGCTCCTTGATCATCTCGGTCCACTGGGCGATCCAGCCCGGCAGGCGGCCCAGGGCGAACAGGACCGTGAACATCTCGGTCGGGAAGCCCATGGCCCGGTAGATCAGGCCGGTGTAGAAGTCGACGTTGGGGTAGAGGTTGCGCGAGACGAAGTAGTCGTCGGAGAGCGCGTGCTCCTCCAGCTTCAGCGCGATGTCCAGCAGCTCGTCGGACTTGCCGAGCGCGGAGAGGACGTCGTGCGCGGCGGCCTTGATGATCTTGGCGCGCGGGTCGAAGCTCTTGTAGACCCGGTGGCCGAAGCCCATCAGACGGACGCCGTCCTCCTTGTTCTTCACCTTGGTGATGAAGGAGTCGACGTCGCCGCCGTTCGCCTGGATGCCCTCCAGCATCTCCAGCACGGACTGGTTGGCGCCGCCGTGCAGCGGACCCCACAGCGCGCTGATGCCGGCCGAGATCGAGGCGAACATGTTGGCCTGCGAGGAACCGACCAGGCGGACCGTGGAGGTCGAGCAGTTCTGCTCGTGGTCGGCGTGCAGGATCAGCAGCTTGTCCAGCGCGGAGACCACGACCGGGTCCAGCTCGAACTCCTGCGCCGGGACCGAGAAGGTCATGCGCAGGAAGTTCTCGACGTAGCCGAGGTCGTTGCGCGGGTAGACGAACGGGTGGCCGATCGACTTCTTGTACGCGTACGCCGCGATCGTCGGAAGCTTCGCGAGCAGCCGGATCGTGGAGAGGTCACGCTGCTTCTCGTCGAACGGGTTGTGGCTGTCCTGGTAGAAGGTGGACAGCGCCGAGACGACCGAGGACAGCATGGCCATCGGGTGGGCGTCGCGCGGGAAGCCCTTGTAGAAGTTCTTGACGTCCTCGTGCAGCAGGGTGTGCCGCGTGATGTCGTTCTTGAACGTCGAGAGCTCGTCGACGGTGGGCAGCTCGCCGTTGATCAGCAGGTACGCCACCTCGAGGAAGGTGGAGCGCTCGGCCAGCTGCTCGATGGGGTAGCCGCGGTAGCGGAGGATGCCCGCCTCGCCGTCGAGGTAGGTGATCGCGGATTTGTAGGCGGCCGTGTTGCCGTACCCGCTGTCCAGAGTCACGAGACCGGTCTGAGCGCGGAGCTTCCCGATGTCGAAGCCCTTGTCGCCGACGGTGCTGTCGACCACCGGGTAGGTGTACTCGCCGTCGCCGTACCGCAGTACTACAGAGTTGTCGCTCACGTCTTCCCTCACCGACGTAGTGCCTCATCTTCGAGGTGCCCTGACTGTCTCTACCATCCCCCATTTGGCTCAGGAGAGTGCACTCGGGGTCGACCATTGGGCCTATTGGCGGCACTCAGTGCCGCCAACCTGCTCATCCTGCCCCCTTGTCTCCCCATCTGGAAGGTCTCTGTGACCTTCACGACTCATTTGATCGATCATTTTTCGTGATGGTGCTGATCAAGCCTGAAGTCGAGTGCCGTGCACCGCCGTCCGGCCGACACCGTGCGCACCGCCTGTCCGATCGCCTTGCGTGAACCGACGAGGACGACCAGCTGTTTGGCGCGGGTCACCGCCGTGTACAGCAGGTTCCGCTGGAGCATCATCCATGCCCCGGTCGTGACGGGGATCACCACAGCGGGATATTCACTTCCCTGTGAACGGTGGATGGTCACCGCGTACGCATGGGCCAGTTCGTCCAGTTCGTCGAATTCGTACGGAACCTCCTCGTCCTCGTCCGTCAGCACCGTGAGCCGCTGGTCGACCGGATCGAGCGAGGTGACGACACCCACGGTGCCGTTGAAGACACCGTTCTTCCCTTTCTCGTAATTGTTGCGAATCTGGGTCACCTTGTCGCCGACGCGGAAGACCCGACCGCCGAACCGCTTCTCGGGCAGATCGGGCCGGCCCGGGGTGACGGCCTGCTGGAGCAGCCCATTGAGCGCCCCCGCCCCCGCAGGCCCCCGGTGCATCGGCGCGAGGACCTGCACATCCCGGCGCGGATCGAGCCCGAACCGGGCCGGAATCCGCCGGGCGGCGACGTCGACGGTGAGCCGCCCGGCCTCCTCGGTGTCGTCCTCGACGAACAGGAAGAAGTCCTTCATCCCGTCGGTGAGGGGATGCTGACCCGCGTTGATCCGGTGCGCGTTGGTCACCACGCCGGACTGCTGGGCCTGCCGGAAGACCCGGGTGAGCCGGACGGCCGGGATGGGGCTGCCGTCGGCCAGCAGGTCGCGCAGCACCTCGCCGGCGCCGACGCTGGGCAGCTGGTCGACGTCCCCGACGAAGAGGAGATGGGCGCCCGGGGGCACGGCCTTGACCAGCTTGTTGGCGAGCAGGAGGTCGAGCATGGAGGCCTCGTCCACGACCACGAGATCGGCGTCGAGCGGCCGGTCCCGGTCATAGGCGGCATCCCCGCCGGGCTTCAGCTCCAGCAGCCGGTGCACGGTGGAGGCCTCGGCACCGGTCAGCTCGGCCAGGCGCTTGGCGGCGCGCCCGGTGGGGGCGGCGAGCAGCACCTTGGCCCGCTTGGCCCGGGCCAGCTCCACGATCGAGCGGACGGTGAAGGACTTGCCGCAGCCGGGCCCGCCGGTGAGGACGGCGACCTTCTCGGTGAGCGCGAGCTTGACGGCGGCTTCCTGCTCGGGGGCGAGTTCGGCGCCGGTACGGCCCTTCAGCCAGCCGAGTGCCTTGTCCCAGTCGACGCCGTGGAACGCCGGCATCCGGTCCTGGTCCGTACGCAGGAGACGCAGCAACTGCGAGGAGAGCGAGATCTCGGCACGGTGGAAGGGGACGAGGTAGACGGCGGTGACGGGTTCGGCGTCGTCACCGTCCGGTCCGGGCACCTTCTCCCGCACGACACCGGGGTCGCCGCCGTCCTCCGGGGGTTCGGCCAGCTCGGCGAGGCACTCGATGACCAGCCCGGTGTCGACGGCGAGCAGCTTCACCGCGTCGGAGATCAGCCGCTCCTCCGGCAGGAAACAGTGCCCTTGGTCGGCGGACTGGGACAGGGCGTACTGCAGACCGGCCTTCACCCTCTCCGGGCTGTCGTGCGGGATGCCGACGGACTGGGCGATCTTGTCGGCGGTCAGAAAGCCGATGCCCCAGACGTCGGCGGCGAGGCGGTAGGGGTGGTTCTTCACGACGGAGATCGACGCGTCCCCGTACTTCTTGTAGATCCGCACGGCGATGGACGTCGACACCTCGACGGTCTGCAGGAAGAGCATGACCTCCTTGATCGCCTTCTGCTCCTCCCAGGCGTCGGCGATCTTCTTGGTCCGCTTGGGGCCGAGGCCGGGGACCTCGATGAGCCGCTTGGGCTCCTCCTCGATGATCCGGAGGGTCTCGAGCCCGAAGTGCTGGGTGATCCGGTCGGCGAAGACCGGCCCGATCCCCTTGACCAGCCCCGACCCGAGGTAACGCCGGATGCCCTGGACGGTGGCGGGCAGCACGGTCGTGTAGTTCTCGACGTGGAACTGCTTGCCGTACTGGGGATGGGACCCCCAGCGCCCCTCCATTCGCAGGGACTCCCCGACCTGGGCGCCGAGCAGCGCGCCGACCACCGTGAGGAGGTCGCCGGCGCCTCTGCCCGTGTCGACCCGGGCGACCGTGTAGCCGTTCTCCTCATTGGCGTACGTGATCCTCTCCAGCACGCCTTCGAGCACGGCAAGCCGCCGCTCGCCGGTCTGGGTCCCCGCCTGTTGAGCCATGATCCGACGGTACCGGTGGGCTCTGACAGCGGGTCCGGCAACCGCTCGTACGAGGCCCGGCAGTTGCCCGGGCCGTGATCAGCGGACGACGTCGAAGACCTGCTTCTGCAGGCCGTTGCCGTAGACCTCGTGCTCGACCGGCCTCAGCTTCTGGGTGTCCTTGTCCGTGGTGCTGAACAGGCGCTTGCCGGCACCGAGCAGCAGCGGGAACACGAGCAGGTGGTAGCGGTCGATCAGGCCGGCGTCGGAGAGGCTCTGGTTCAGGGCGGCGCTGCCGTGCACGATGATCGGGCCGCCCTCGGTCTCCTTCAGGGCGGCGACCTCGTCGAGCGAGCGCAGGATCGTGGTCTCGCCCCAGTTGGAGACCAGCTTGTCCTCGGTGAGGGTGGTGGAGACGACGTACTTCGGCATCGTCCGGTAGTGCGCGAACTCCGGCATGTCCGGCCACACCGGGCTGAACGCCTCGTAGCTGACCCGGCCCAGCAGGATCGCGGTGGACTCCCGCTGCTCCCGTTCCTTGATCTCGAACGCCTCGGGGACGAACTCCACGTCCTTGAAGGTCCATCCGGAGTTGCGGTAGCCGGGTTCGCCGCCGGGGGCCTCCACGACGCCGTCGAGCGAGATGAAGGCGCTGGTGATCAGGGTGCGCATGGCGAGCTCCTCGGGTTCTCGGTGGGCGGGTGCGCCGCCGGGTCCGGCACCGTTCCAGTGTCTACCGACAAATTTATTTGTCAAGGCGAGGAAAGTTTTCGGTGCTAGGCAGTACGGGACCGGGCGAAACCAGGGCGGAGACGTTGCGACGCGCCGGCCGGGAAGCGGGCCCGGCCGGCGCGTCGGATGCTGCGGTGTCGGTCAGTTCAGGTGTCGGGCGAAGAAGCTCAGGGCGCCGTCGACTTCGAACGCCGGCACATCCCCGTGCCTGCCGGGGTTGGCGTGCAGTGTCTTCTCCGTCGAGGCCAGGGCGTCGAACAGCGCCAGGCTCTGGTCGCGCGGGACCATCTGGTCGTCCCACTGGACCAGGAACTGCACCGGCACGGTGATCCGGGCGGCGTCCTCGGCCAGCCCGTGCGCGCCGAGCAGGCCCAGCACGGCGGCCCGGATCCGGGGTTCTGCTGCGATGAGCGGGATGCCCAGGCCGCAGCCCATCGACATGCCGCAGTAGCCCACCGGTCCGGCGCCGACCTGGTCGAGGCGCTGGACCGCCGTCAGAACCGCCCGCCAGTCCGCTACGGCCTGAGGGGCCAGGTAGCTGTGCATGCCGGCGACCAGCGCGCCCGGGGCCTTGCCGGCGGCCATGCCCGCCCGCATGTCGGCGGCGATGCGGCCGAACTCCTCGCCCTTGGGCCGGTCGCCGTGGTGGGGCGCGTCGATGGCGACGACTGCGAAACCCCCGGCGGCGTAACGGCGCGCGCGGGAGACGGTATGGGGAGCCGTCTTGTGCTGCCCGCCGCCGTGGCCCAGCAGGATCAGGGGGCGGGGGCCGCGGGCGCCCTCCGGCGTCCAGAGCACGCCGGGGACCTCGTCGAGGGTGAAGAACTGCTCGGTGACGCCGTCCGACGACGTCTGGGAGGTGAAGCGCATCAGCGTTTCAAGCCTTTCGGGATGCCTTGTGCGGGCGCTCCCTAGGCCATGCGGAGAAGGGAGCCCCGACGCGTCACAGTGTTGATCGGACTCACCTCCTCGAATGCGCAATCATGCACGGCGGCCCCGAAGTTATCACAGAGGCGGACAGGGCGACCGGCAGATCCGTGCCGGGAATCCTGGTGGTGCGGCCCCCGTGCCGACAGGGTCAACTCCCTTGTCCCGCCCACTAATCTTGGCCGCATGAGCGATCCCGCACCCATGGAGCCGCCGGACGTGCTCACCGCGCTCGGCGCGGCCTTCCGGCTGTATCGGCATGCCGGTGTGGTGGACCCCGTCGAGGTGTGCGCCGCGCTGGGCGTTCCGCCGGCACGGACCGTGAAGACCCTGGCCTTCGTCACCCCGGAGGACCGGCTGTTGCTCGCCGCGCTGCCCGGTCACGCACGGCTGCGGTTCGGCCCCCTGGCGCGGGCCGCCGGGATACGCCGTGGCGACCTGTCCCACGCGGGCGCCGGCCGGCTGGCGCGGGCGGGGATGCGGCCCGGCGGGGTGTGTCCCGTGTCGTCGGACGGGGCCGCGCTGGTGGTGTTCGACAAGGCGGTGAGCGGTCTGGGGCGTGTGTACTGCGGCAGCGGGCGGGCCGACAGCAGTATCGAGATCGACGCGGGGGCGCTCGTCGCGGCCGTACCGGATGCCGTCACGGCGCCGATCGGAGACGTGCCCGGCGGCGAGCTCGTATGAGGATCCGCGCCGCCGTACCCACCGACGCCGATGACATCCACCGGCTCCTCAGCGGGTTCGTGACCAGTCACCGGCCCGAGCGCGACGTCTTCGACCGCGTCACCTTTCCTCGTGTCCTCGAAGCCGCCGCGGCGGGCAGAGCCGAACTTCTGGTCGCCGAGGACGACTCGCCCGGGGGCGGGTACGTGGCCGGTTACGTGCTCGGTCTGCGCATGCCCACCCTCTTCGCCGGCGGGACCGTCCTGGAGGTGCTGGAGCTCACCGTCGACGCGCCCGCGCGGGGGCGCGGTACGGGTTCCGCGCTCATCCGGGCCGTACAGGCGAGGGCCGAGGACGCGCACGACGTCGAAGTGACCGTCCCGACCCGCCGGGCCGCCGGCTTCTATCGCGGTCTGGGGTTCCGGGAGACCGCCTCCTACCTGAAGTGGGTGACCTCGTGACCGGGTCCGTGCGGATCGAGGGCGTCACCGCGCTGGTGACCGGCGCCAACCGCGGGCTGGGGCGGGTGATGGCCCGGATGCTCCTCGAGCGCGGGGCGCGGCGCGTCTACGGCGGGGCCCGCGACCCGCGGTCGGTCGTGGAGCCCGGTGTCGTTCCGGTTCGGCTCGACGTCACCGATCCCGCCCAGGTGGCCGCGGCGGCCGATGCGTGTTCCGGTCTGACCCTGCTCGTCAACAACGCCGGGGTCCTCACCGACAGCCCCCTGCTGGCCGCGCCCGACCTGGCTGCCGCCCGCACGGAGATGGAGGTCAACTACTTCGGCACGCTCGCCATGTGCCGTGCCTTCGCGCCCCTGCTCGCCGGCAACGCGCCCGGCGCCGTCGTCAACGTGCTGTCCATCGCCAGCTGGTTCACCAACCCGGCGATGGGGTCGTACAGCGCCTCCAAGGCCGCCGCCTGGGCCATGACCAACGGGATCCGGGAGGAGCTCCGGGACAGCGGTGTTCTCGTCGTCGGGGTGCACTGCGGATACATCGACACGGACATGGCCGCCCATGTCAGCGGGCCCAAGAACACGCCGGCGTCGATCGCCGCGCAGGCTCTCGACGCCGTCGAGGCCGGCCGCACGGAAGTGCTCGCCGACGAGCGCACCCGGCGGGCCAAGGCGGATCTGGGGCGTCCGGGCCCGGCCTGACCCTCCGGTCAGGTGCCCGGGCCGAGGCGAAGGAGCCGGGCATGGACCTGCCCGTGACCGACGCCCGGAACGACGCCTCCCAGCAGGCCGGCCAGCCGCAGAACTTCACCGGTTCCGGCCTGGGCGCGATCGCCGTCGGCCCGGTGGACTCCGACGCGGCGGGCAACTCGGTGAAGGCCGCCGGCAAGGCGAGGATCCCGGTGATCGCCGTCGTCCGGGGCGTCAGCAAGGCCGCCGTGCACGCCCTGGTGGCCTCCGACAACGTGGCGGGCGGTGAGCCGGCTGCGAAGACGATCGCCGAGAAGCCCGGCGGCGAGGGCCTGTAGCGCGCGCAGGGTTTCGCGAACGGCCCGAAGGCCTCTGCCGAACCTGCCCCAGGCCCACCCCGACGTCCAGGGCGTCCTCGCCGCCGACGACGGGATGGCATTCGGCGCCACGGTACCCCGGACGGGCTGACGGCGGTGCGGAACGGCAGGCTGTACGCGTCGGTCGTACAGCAGCCGTCACAGTCGGGGAGGATCGCCGTGGACAACGCGCTGAAGGCGGCCCAGGGCAGGAAGGTGGTTCACCATGGGTGACGGCCGCCCGCCCGGGGGCATCTCTCAGGGGAATCAGGGGAGTCAACTGATGTACGACTACGACCTGTTGGTCGTGGGTTCGGCCAACGCCGACCTGGTGATCGATGTCGAGCGGCGGCCCGCCGCCGGCGAGACGGTGCTCGGCGGCGACCTGGCCGTCCACCCGGGCGGCAAGGGCGCCAACCAGGCGGTCGCCGCAGCCCGGCTCGGCGCGAGCACGGCCCTGCTGGCCCGGGTCGGCGACGACGGCCACGGCCGGCTGCTGCTGAACTCCCTGCACGCGGCCGGTGTCGACACGGTCGGCGTGCTGGTGGGCGGGGTGCCGACGGGTGTGGCGCTGATCACCGTGGACCCCTCCGGGGACAACAGCATCGTGGTGTCGCCCGGCGCCAACGCCCGCCTCACCCCGGCGGACATCCGGGCTGCGGTCAGCCTGTTCCTGGCCTCGCGGGTGGTGTCGGCGCAGCTGGAGATCCCGCTGGAGACGGTCGTGGAGGTCGTACGGAACCTGTCCCCGGACAGCCGTTTCGTGCTGAACCCGTCCCCGCCCAGGCCGCTGCCCACGGAGGTGCTCGCGGCCTGCGACCCGCTGATCGTCAACGAACACGAGGCCCGGGTGATCCTCGGCGAGGCCTGTGTGAGCGAGGACCCGGCGGACTGGGCGCGGCTGCTGCTGGCCAAGGGTCCGCGCTCGGTGGTGGTGACGCTGGGCGCGGGAGGGGCGCTGGTGTGCGAATCCTTGGAGGTGACCCGGGTGGCGCCGGTGAAGGTCGACGCGGTGGACACGACAGGTGCCGGGGACGCGTTCACGGCGGCGCTGGCCTGGCAGCTGGGGACGGGTGCGGATCTGCCACAGGCGGCGGCCTACGCGGCCCGGGTCGGCGCGGCGGCCGTGACCAAGCGGGGCGCGCAGGAGTCGTATCCGACGGCGGAGGAGGTCGAGAGGCTGTGAAGAAGGCGCGGATCCTCGACCGCCACCTCTCCGGTGCGCCGGCCCCATTTTCCCCGGGCTGTCCCTGGTTCCGCACGAGCGCCTGAAGGAGCGGTCGGCAGGCGCACGGCCGGTCGTCCGCACGGGTTACGACTTCGAGGGGGCGGCGCCGGTCCGTCGACCGGCGCC
>NZ_JBSFJZ010000046.1:0-90311 GCF_053598315.1 Streptomyces sp. NPDC001153 | reverse complement strand
GGCCGCCTGACCCCCGTCGAATACGAGACCGTCATGACCACACCGGCCCTCCGAGCCGCGTGACCCAACCTGTCACCCGAAACTGCAGCAGACCCGAGCCGGACAAGAACGCGCTGACGTTCACATATCACCGGGAAAGCGGCGACAACTACATCAGCCAGACAGTGTCCATCAAGAACGCCAACAGGGACTCGGTCGTCCCTGTATTGGAGTTCACTGCGCTTGACCGGCGCGGTCACCGGCTACCAGGAGTGCAGGTCCGAACCGTCTACGGCAGCGACAGCGGCCGTTTGGTGGTTCCTTACGGGTGGGGTTACGACATCTTGCGCTTCTCGGGATCCGGCGAGCACCAGGTTTACGACGTTCGCGTCACCGTTGCTCACCTGGCCACCGCCAAGGTTCGGGCCAACATCCACCCGGCGACCACCCAGCCGCTGGACGCTGCTGGAGGCGCTGTGAGCAAGTTTTCCCGCTTCACGGCCGTGCGCGTGACGAACTCGGACGCCTTCGCGGTTGCGGTGCGCATCGCCTACCTGGTTTACGACCAGCCGGCTAAGGGCGAGACGCAGCAAGCGATCTCCGTCACTCCCATCGGAGGGCTGGTCCGAGTCCCAGCTGACGGTACGGCAGTCGTCAAGGTCACCGGCGACGCCGCCCGCGCGGTCGCCAGGTACTTCGACGGCCCGGCAGTGAGCGTCAAGGCCTACAACTCTCAGTGACCCAGAAGCGACAGAGTAGGCGCCCGGCGTGGCGAAAGTGAGAGCTTCTCTGGACGAGGCCTGGACGGCTGAACACCGATCCGCCGTGAAACGTTGCATTCTCGCAGGTCAACGACGCTCTGAGTGCGTGATCTTGGGGGACTGCACATCTCCATGTGGGCGATCGAGAACGACGAGAAGGCACGCGAGATCGCGGTTGCGTTCCATGCCACTCTGCATGGTCTCCACGAGCTGTACATCGCCGTTCCGAGCCGGCCCGGAGGGGGCCCAGCCTGCGGGCTTGGTTCGCCCTCACGACCGGCGACTACCGCGGCGTCATCGCAGCGGCGCGGGCCGGAGCCGATACGGCGCCGCATAACGGCGTGGCTGTACATCTCGCGGCCCAGGAAGCCAAGGCGTGGGCTCGGCTCGGAGACTGCCGGCAAGTTGAGGTCGCGCTGGACAAGGGACGGCGGATGCTCGAAGGAATGCCGTACCCGGAGAACCTGGACAACCACTTCGTGGTGGACCCGGCCAAGTTCGACTTCTACGCGATGGATTGCTATCGCCTGCTCGGTGAGGACAAGCTAGCGCGCACACTCGCCGAAGAGGTGCTGAGGGCAGGAACGGACTTCGATGGCACAGAGCGCTCGCCGATGCGCAACGCTGAAGCCCGCGTCACGCTGGGCGTCACGGCGGCACGTGAGGGCGACTTGGAACAGGCGCTCATCATAGGCGAACGCGCCCTCGAAGGTGACCGGCAATCGGTGCCGTCGCTCATCATGACCAGCCGAGAACTCGCTGCCGAGATGCGGCGCCGATACAGCTCCGAACCGGCAGCGCAGGACTACCTTGGACGTCTTCACTCACTCGCTGAGCAGAAGTCCGGATTCATGCCCCGATGAGCACGTTCTACCGCGCCACTCGCTGCTCGAGACGTTACCGTTGTAAGTGATCGGCAAGCGGTCGAGCTATCCAGGCGCTAAGTCATACTGAGGTCACATAAAGTAATCGAGAATGGGGCAATCGCTAATTGGGCACTGCACCCACACTCGACAGAAAACGGGATACGCTCAGAGATGTCAAGGAACCGGTATTCCTCGTCAAGGTGAGAGGATAAGGCCATGAGTCATAGGGAAGTTTGTACCCATTTCGTCTTTTCTTCTTGGGAAGATGTTCTTGCGTCTCTAGATAAGGCTGGGCCGAGATGGATTTTCCGCGGGCAGCGAGATTACTCGTGGCCCATACTCACGAAGCTAGGTCGGACGCTCCGGATGATAGACAGTGAGCATAAAAAGGATTGGATAGAGGCAGAAAATTCAGCCATTGGATATTTCATGGACCGGGCTAGCGCTCTCTTGCGTAGTACGCCAGATGAGCATGACCTCCTGGCGTGGCTTGCGTTGATGCAACACTACGGAGCCCCCACGAGGCTGCTCGATTGGTCATTCTCACCCTATGTGGCGCTCTATTTTGCATATGAGCAACCAAATGATTCCGACTCCGCATTGTTTGCACTCGACAGTGTCAATACGCGTCATGCGAACACGGGGCGGATAATGTCGCATCCTTGGGATCACCTCGGAATTGAGAAACTCGACAGCAAGGATAATCAGGAAATGCCTGTATATCCGCATAGAAATACCTATCAGAACGACTTCGAGAACGAGGTCCTCCGGACAGCTATTGAGAAGAAATCAAAATGCCCAATTCCGACAATTCCTTTTCAGCAGGATGATCGAATGAGCGCCCAGCAAACTGTTTTTACGCTAATGGGTGACATCGACGTTGAGCTCGATATTTGGTTTACTAAGGAGAAGTGGGAGCTACCGGAAAATTGGTTCCGGGAGATGTTCGACAGGACGCTGGGGGCTCCGGCTGGCCCCTACTTGATCAAGATGCGACTTCGTCCAGAATGGCGCGATCGGGCACTTAAAGCGCTTGAGGCAATGGGGATATCGACAGGTACGCTCTTTCCGGGATTGGACGGTATTGGACGTGCTACGACCGGTCATTTGTTAAGTGGAAGGCTGAGTCCTCGGGACATTCTTATGGGGATGAATTGAGGTCGAGTGCTCTATCGAGCGCCTTGGGGAATGGGGTGCCCGGTGGGCCGAGGGTGACGGCTAGGTGGTCTGGAAAGCAGTCGCGCCTCCGTCCACTACCAGTTGGTCGAGCTGGAGGGGAAGGGCGCGATCGTCCGCGAGCATGGCCGGCATAGAGGAATCCGGCTTACATGACCAGTCCTGGCTGCTATCACCTGCTGCTCGCCTGTGAGGGTCGGCCGCTGCGGCATGGCTGGTGGGGGAGTGAGGAGACCGCGCGCCGCAAGTTCTCCCGCTGGGTCGGCGAGTACGGCAGCATTCCTGTCGTCCGGGTCACCCTCGCCGACGAGGAGACCGGTGAGCGGCTGGCCGTGTGGCCGGACGACCCCGGACGGATTTTCATGATCAGGACGAGACGTGGACGGGGCATCGCCACCCAGGAGCAGTGTCCGGCAGATCCGCAGGTCAGGGTAGTTTTCGTGATGCGATCACGGGTGGACTGAACGTCTTCCGGCGCGCCTGGTGGCCGTACGACACGGTGCTCGGCCGGGTACCGGACCTCGACGGCTTCCACGACATCCGCTCCTACCCGCACGCCGAGAGACTGCCCGGCCTGGTCATCTACCGGTTCGACGCACCGCTGTTCTTCGCCAACGCCAAGACGTTCCGGGACGAGGTACTGCGGCTGGCCCGGACCGACCCCGCGCCGAGCTGGATCGTGATAGCGGCCGAGCCGATCACCGACGTGGACACCACCGCCTCCGATGTCCTCGAAGAACTCGACGAAACTCTCAACGCGGAACACGTCCACCTGGTGTTCGCCGAGCTCAAGGACCCGGTCCGGCGGAAGATCGAGGCTTACGAACTCACCCGGACGGTGGACCCGAGCCACTTCTTCTCCACGCTCGAGGCCGCCGTCAGCGCGTTCCGCCTGCGCACCGGTGCCCGGTGGACCGCTCCCCCGCCCTCCGCGGCTGACGACCGGTAGGCAGCCGGCCCGGGCGCCTTGCCCCGGCCGCCGGTCACGCGGCTGCCGGGACGTGCCGCCGCGTCGAACGGGCCAGGGCCAGGCGGAGCACTCGGCGCCAGTCGGCCAGGGGCCTGTTCGGCGGCGTTCCCGGACGGTGACGTGGGACACGCACCCGCAGGGCCCCGTGTGCCACCCGGCAGACCACCGGAGCGGGCAGTACGACGGACTCGCCGTCGATGCCGGCCGGCAGGGTGTCCGTGTCGGCCTCGACGACCACTTCGGAGGCCGTCAGCCGGGTCACGCCCGATGACCGCCGGCCACCCAGGAGCCGGGTCGACAGCCGGGCCGCCCGCCTCGGGGTGTCGACGCGCACGCACAGCACCCCCAGTCGTCCGGAGTCCAGGCTCTCCCGGAGCCCGGGATGCGCCGAGTCGACGACGACGGGTCGGTAGGGGTTGTTGCTGACGAGCAGGGCCTGCAGTCCCTCGATCCGCGTGTGCCCGGCACGCATGCGCAGCCGTGGTGCCTGAGGGCCGGTGAGGAGAACGGGCAGGGCCTCCAGTGCCGTGCGCAGCTTGGCGTCCCGGTAGGAGGGTTCGCGTACCACGGCCGCGTACGTTCCGAAGGACGCGTTGTTGACGAACACCCGGTCGGCTGCGAATCCCAGGTCGACGCGGAACTCGACGGCATCGGTGAACGCCTCCAGGGCTGCCGCCGGATCGTCGCGGTCGAGACCGAGATCGAGGGCGAAGTGATTGCGCGTTCCGGCCGGGATCACCATGAAGGGCACGTCATGCCGGGCCGCGACCTCCGCGACCAGAGCCTGGGTGCCGTCCCCGCCGGCCACCGCCAGCAGATCGGCCCCCTCGCTCACCGCACGCCGCGCCAGGTCCGCCACGTCCTGGTGTCGCACCGGATCCAGCACGACGATGCGCGCACCCGCGGCCCTCGCCTTCTCCACCAGGTGGAAGCGGTCCACCTTGCCCCCGCCGGAGCGCGGGTTCATCACGACCCACGGATGCAGCGCCGCCGGCACCGGCCCGGGCTCGTCGCCGCGTCCGGCGGAGGGTCCCGTCGGAGTGATCGCGATCCGGGCGGCCACGAGTGCCAGGATCCACAGGCCCCAGGACAGGCAGGCAGGCCACAGCATGCCGTGCGTGGCGAACAGGACGAGCGTCGCGAGGGGAACCAGCACGGCAACAACGGCTCCTGCTGCCCGGACGGCTCCGGAGTGGGCGAGTACCCACCACAGGCCGACGGCCGTCAGGGCCGCACCCGCAACGGCTGCGAGCACCCAGAGCAGGCCTTTCAGCCCAGCGGTGACGAGCAGCACGAGCACGCTGCCCATGAGGGCGAGGAGGGCCAGCCGGGCCCACGCCACGGGCGTTCCGCGGCCGGCTGCCGATCCGGCGGCATGCGAGTCCCGGCACCGTACCTGTCGCACGTCGAGCGCCTCCCCGTCCTCTCACGCCGCGAGACGTGTGCCGCGCAACGGGCGCGTCGCCCTATCGGAAACCGGCCGGGGGTTTTTCGGTCCGCACGACGCACAGCGCCCAGATCACGAATCCGGAGATCGCGATCGACACGATCGACCACAGCGGGTAGTACGGCAGGGAGAGAAAGTTGGCGAGGATGAGGAATCCGGCGATGACCACGCCGGTGACCCGAGCCCACGTCGCTGACTGGAACAGGCCCAGGCTGACCACGACGGCGACCGCCCCGAGAACGACGTGGATCCAGCCCCAGCCGGTGAGGTCGTACTGGAAGACGTATCCGTGCGTGGTGATGAACACGTTGTCCTGGGCGATGCCCATGATGCCGCGGAAGATGTCGAGTACTCCGCAGATCATCAGCATGACGGCGCCGAACACCATCAGACCGCCGGCCCACTGCTGTTTCGCCGATTCCGGGCGGGCTGCATGTGTCGCACTCATGACCTGCCTCCTTGTGTGGTTCGCCGGACCATCGCGACCCGACGGTGTCAAAGGGACCGTGTCGCGGTCAGACACCACCACGGCCACCGCTCAGGACAAGCTCCTTCGCTCGGACGAACTCCTCCTCCGTGATGTCGCCGTGTGCCCGCATCTGGGACAGCTTCGCCAGTTCGTCGGCGCTGCTGGACCGGGCACCGCCCGCCGTCTCGCGGACGTAGGTGTCGAACTCCTTCTGCCGCGCCTGCGCGTACGCCACCTCGCGTTGGCCCATGCCCTTGCCACGAGCGAGGGCATAGACGAAGACGCCCAGGAACGGCAGCACGATCACGAAAGTGAGCCAGCCGGCCTTCCCCCAGCCCCCCAGACCGTCATCGCGGAAGATGTCGAGGACGATCCTGAACAGCACGAAGAACCACAAGACCCACAGGCCGATCCAGAAGACCGTCCAGAAGGCACTCAGCAGCGGGTAGTCGTACGCCAGGTACATGTGCGAGTTCATGGTCGTTTCACCTCTACGGTCCTTTGACATCGGATCCGCCACGTTCAGCTTGCGCACGTCAAGGGCCATGCCACCTCACCCGGAGCGGGTGAGGTGGCATGGGGTCGGCAGACTCGGGTGACACCCAGTGCGATCAGCCACCCTCCTGGGTTTCGGTGGCGCGGTGGATGTCATTTCACCCATCGGGGGGCGGTGAAAGCTGTGTCGCGGCACAGCCGGGCAGCCACGTACGGCGCCGGGCGCAGCCTGCACCGGCTATCGGGGTTGTCGATGTCCGCGCGCATGAGCGTCGGCGGCCTGCCGCGCGAGCTCGACGTTGAACTGGGCACCTGCCAGGAGTGCCAGGTTGGACAGCCACAGCCAGACGAGGAAGACCACGACACCGGCCAGGGAGCCGTACAGGCGGTGGTATGTGCTCACATGAGAGGCATAGACGGTGAAACCGAGGGAGGTCGACAGCAGGAGCAGTATCGCCAGGCCGCCACCCGGCGCCATCTTTCGCAGCGGACGCGACGGTGCGGGACCGGAGCGGTAGAGCACCAGGACCAGGGCGATGGCCACCACTGCCAGAACGGGCCAGCGCAGGGTGTCCCATGCGGTCTGGGGAAGGCTGCCCATCTCCAGTGCTCGGCCCAGCCGACGTACCAGGCTGCCGCTCAGCAGCAGAGCGAGCGTCGTGGTCAGGAGGAGGGCGATCAGCACGACGGCCGTGACGATGATGCGTGGGGCCGTCCGCCACACCGGCCGGTGCGAGCTGACGTGATACATGGCGTGCAGGGCCCGGCGAAAGACACTCAGATAGCTGGAGCTCGACCACAGGGCCCCGGCCGCGCCGAAGAAGACCAGCAGCCAGGCCGCCGAGGACTGGCCGGCCATCTGCTCCAGGGCGCTGCGCAGCAAGCTGCGGGACGCGGCGGGCGCCACGCGGGTGAGCCGGTCGATCACCTCCGGTTTCGCCGTGGGCATGGTGAGCCCCAGCACCGAGAGAAGCACCAGCAGCACGGGGAACAGGGCCAGGACCGCGTAGTAGGTCAAAGCGGCGGCCCAGTCCGTCACGTCGTCGTTCCAGATCGCCACGGGTGTCCGGCGCAGCGCAACCCACCACCGGCCCATCCGGCTGCCGGTCTCGCGCATGGCGCGGATGCTCTCGCTACCCACTGTCCACGCCGCCCTCCACCAGTTGATGGCCGGGGTCCGCAGAACGGCGGCCGGATGTCCGGCTCCCTGCCGCCTGCCTTCGTCCGGATGCCGCTCGGGGGAGTCAATCCGCGTCGGCGGTCCTGTCCGACATATTCGTGGGCCCGTCCTTCCATATCCGTGATTGACGCGCCCTCAGCCCGTTTACCCGCCCTGCATGGAGTGATGTGCCGCGCCCACTCGCAGCTGAGCGGTTGGCCGTGCTGTCGAAAAAAGGAGGGTGGGTCACGGCCACGTGGGCTGCGCAGACGCCTCCGGCGGCATGACGATACGGACCATGACCGAAGACATCGGTATGGGTCCGCCCCCGGGCATCGGCTCCAAGCGACGCCGGCTGTTCTGGTACGAGCTTCTTGGGTGCGCGCGGCGCGGCCATCACCTGGAGGGCACGAACGCGGCCCAGGTGCGTCCCGAGGACGGAGTCCTGGTCAGGGACTTCGGGGACGGACTTCACTGGCACCGGTGTCTGCGCTGTGACGCCTGGCTCCCGGTACGGCCGGCGGATCACCCGGACCGGGAGTTTCCACCCGGGCGCGCGGAGGTGGAGATTCCGCTGCGTGGCAGGCCTCTGCGTGACCGTTACGTGCTGCGGCTGATCGCGCTCGACCGTGTGGTTCACTTTCTGGTACTCGGCGTGCTCTCGACCGCCGTACTGGGCTTCGCCCACGAACGCCGACGGCTCAGCGGGGCGTTCTACCGGACGATGGACGTGCTGCAGAACGGCGTCGGCGGGCCCACCGGAAGGTCCGGGCGAGGGCTGCTGGGCGAGCTCGACAAGGCTTTCGCCGCCCGTTCGTCGACCTTGTGGGCAGTGGGGCTCGTCCTCGGCGCCTACGCGGTACTCGAAGGCATCGAGGCGATCGGACTGTGGCTGACCAAGCGCTGGGCGGAGTACCTGACGTTCGTGGCCACGACCGTACTGCTCGTTCCAGAGATCTACGAGCTGGCCGAAGGGCGTGTCACGCCGGCCAAGATTCTCACCCTGGCCATCAATGTGGCGATCAGTGTCTATCTCCTCATCGCCAAACGCCTGTTCGGCCTGCGTGGCGGTGGAAGAGCCGAAGCGGCACAAAAGGCCCGCGACACCAGCTGGGAAGCCCTGGAGCGGGTTCTGCCGGGACCGTCACGGTGACCGCACGGCCTTCCTGGCCCGAGCCGACGAGGCGGCCGCGGACGCGTGGTGCCGGCTGTCCGCGGCCGCGCCGACGGCTCAGCGGACGTGCACCGTCACCGGGTCAGACGTACGCTGGCGCACCGGGTGGTGATCACGCGGGCCGGTCAGGCCGTACATCACCGCGCGGAAATCCACCGGGCCGCGCCCCGCATCCTTCACGTGCGCGGCGGCCCGCGCCTCCGTGCCACTGGCGACTACGGCACCGCAGGCCACCTGGCGCCATGTGTGCCCGCCGCTGCGCTGTTGCAGGCATATCCGCAAGTAGCGGACGGCATCGTCGTCCCCGTGCGCCGTGACCGTGAAGGTCTTGCCGACATGCGCCGTGTGCGGCGCCGTGACATCCACTTCGCCCTTGGCGTACGCAGGAACGGCGGCCAGAGCCAACGACGCCGCCCCCAGCGCACCGGCCAGGGCCAGGCTTCCGCCACGCCTCTTCATCCCGGTCCCTCTCGTCCTGGTCATGGGCTTCCCTCCCGTGGGTCTCCACCCAAGGCGCCGGGTGCGCCTCGCTGCTCAGCCAGATGAGCCGGCCGACCGCCAGGTTGCGCCCAGCCGACGCTGTTGCGGATTTACGACATACCTGCCCCATCCAGAATTATCGCCCGCCAGGCGAAGGCGGCCGCAAAGCTTGACGCCTCATCACCCTGCTGGTCGAGCCGTGGAACCCGGTCGAGGCGCGCGGGCGGACAGCGCGATCTCGAAGGCGGAGGTGTCGTCACCGCCACGATGGTCGGGGCGTGGACTGCCTGGTCCAGACCGAGCGTGACGGTCGTACCTGCAGACCTGGCGCGCGTGCCCCGATGTACCCCCACCAGCCTCAACCGCGCTGCGAGCACGACCTGCACGAACTGCTCTGGCTCCAGGGGCCGGGTTTCCGGCAGATCCGCGACCGGCGCTGGGGCGACACATCGTCGTGGGCGTCCCCAGTGGGCCGACGGTCAGTGTTCCTGGGCCGTGGGGCGGACCATGATCTCGTTGACTGCGACATGCGGGGGCTGAGTGGTCATGAAGGTGATGGCACGGGCGATGTCTTCGGCTTCCAGCCACACGTTCTGCGGCATGCCACGGGCGGCGGCGGCCCCGGGGCCGGTCGCCATCTCCGTCACCGTCATGCCCGGCTCGATCAGGCCCACCCGGACGCCCCGTCCCGTCACCTCCTGACGCAGGGCTTCGCTGAACGCGCCCACCGCGTGCTTGGTCGCCGAATAGACACCGTTGTTCCTTCGCACCACCCGGCCCCCGACCGAGCTGACGTTCACGAGATCAGCGACCCCGCGCGGGCCGTTCGCCGCCGCGCGGAGCAGATGGGGCAACGCTGCCTGCGACAGGTGCAGGACAGCCTTGAAGTTGAGATCGACCATCCGCTCCCACTCTGCGGGGTCGCCCTCCCCGATGGTGCCCATGGCCACGTAACCGGCGTTGTTCACGAGCACGTCCAACCGCGTGAAGCACTCCACGGCGTCCTCGACGGCCCGACGCGCCTGCGTCGCGTCGCCGAGGTCAGCGGTGAGAACGCTGCACGCGCCGCCCCGATCACGGATCACCGTGGCCAGGTCCTCCAGCCGCCCCGTACGGCGGGCGACCACTGCCACAGCGGCGCCCTGCCGCGCAAGCGACAAGGCGGTGGCCGCACCGATGCCGCTGGACGCGCCCGTCACCAGCGCCGCACATCCCGCCAATGGCGCATCGCCGTCGCCATCGGCGACGCCGACGCCGACGCCGACGCCTGCCGCCGTAACGTCCTGATCCCCGGCTTCCGCGTGCCCGGCGTCCGGATCCCTCACACTCATGATCACCCTTCACAGGTCATCCCGCCCAGGGCAGGCTGAGGCGCCGCGGACCTCACACCACAGCCCACCTGTGAGGTGCCGCCCGCTCTTCGAAGCTTGCACCACGTAGTCCAGGACCGCCTCCGCACATTCCTCCGACGGGTCTCACCGGCCGCCTCGAACGGGGCATCCGCCATGTGCCCGTCTTCGGCTGATGGTGGGGCTGATGGCGCATGTGCCGTCGCAGTTCGGCGTGTTCGCTCACCAGGGCGCCGCCCGATTCGGCTGAATGCACCCTTCGCCGAGGCACCGCCCGCTGCTAGCGTCGGGCGAACCGGCGGACGGGGGCAGGCGATGGCAGCCGAGGTGATCGATCTGGTCGCGATGGGCGAGGACTTCGTCCGCGACCCATATCCGGTGTACGCAGCGCTGCGGGAGCGCGGCCCCGTGCACAAGGTGCGGATTCCTGAGGGTACGGAGGCCTGGCTCGTAGTCGGGTACGAGGCCGGCCGGGCCGCGCTGGTGGATCCGCGCTTGTCCAAGCGGTGGGAGAACGCCTCGCCCTCCTTTCCGATCCCCAGTCCATCTGCGGGCCCCCACATGCTCAACTCCGATCCGCCTGACCATGAGCGGCTCCGCAAGCTGGTCGTCCGCGAGTTCACTCCGCGCCGGATCGAGCAGCTCTCGCCGCGGGTACGGCAGATCACCGACGAGTTGCTCGACGAGATGGTGACGCTTCCGGAAGGGCGGGGCGATCTCGTCGAGGCACTCTCGTTCCCGCTTCCGATCTCGGTGATCTGCGAGCTGCTCGGTGTGCCGATGCTCGACCGGGCCGCGTTCCGCGCCTGGACCTGCACGATCCTCACCGACCCCGACCCGGGGGCGCGGCTGGCGGCGACGAATGCGGCGGCCGCGTATCTCGTCGACTTGTTGGAGCGCAAGCGCCGGGCCCCGGGCCAGGACCTGATGAGCGCCCTGATCCGCACCACGGACGAGGACGGCGACCGGCTGTCCGTGGACGAACTGCGCGGTACCGCCTGGCTTCTGCTGGTCGCGGGGCATGAGACCACGGTCAACCTGATCTCCAACGGCGTATTGGCCCTGCTGACCCATCCGGACCAACTCGCCGCACTGCGCGAGGACATGACGCTCATCGACAACGCGGTGGAGGAGATGCTGCGCTACGACGGGCCGGTGGAGACGCCGACGTTCAGGTTCACCACCGAACCGCTCGAGATCGGCACCACGGTCATCCCCGGCGGTGGTGAGCTGGTCCTCGTGGCCCTGGCCGACGCAAACCATGACCCGGCGCGCTTCCCCGACCCCGGCCGCTTCGACATCCGGCGGCCCGCGGGTGGCCATGTCGCCTTCGGTCACGGCATCCACTACTGCCTCGGCGCGCCGCTCGCCCGCCTGGAGGCTCGCATCGCGATCCGTGCCCTGCTGGAGCGCTGCCCCGACCTCGCGCTCGACGCCCACCCGGCCGCCCTGACCTGGCGCCACGGCATGCTCATCCGGGGCCCGCGTCAGCTGCCGGTGCGGTGGAAGCCCTGACCTCGCACGTGCGTACCCGCCAGGAGAACCTGCCACCGTCCGGCTGACGGAGCCGCGGCGGCCACACCAGCGCCGCCCACCCCGAGCCCGGCCGCACCCCCCAACGCCTAAGAAGCGGGGCGCCGTGGGGCAACCCCGTGTCCGAGGGGATCCGACGACACGGTCGTGATCGCGCACGGGCGACTCCGGTCACCAGGCCCTTCCGGCCGGCCGGGCGGCGTGCGGCGGGGCCGATGCCCCTGACGGGGGGTCGCCGGCCTCGCGGCGCGGGGGCTCGTCCGGAGCGCGGTCGGCTGCCTCGGCCGCCGCGCCGAAGAAGTCACCGCCCTTGCGCTTGGAGTCGTCCGTGCCCCACGCGCGGTCCCCACGTGCTGGCACCTTCCGAAGATGCGGGATGTGCTTGGCGCAGTGGATGTACGCCTCCTCCACCATGACCTCCACCCACACCCGGGCCCGGCGGCCGGGCGCGGGGTCGACCGGCAGGTCCGGGCGTTCGCGGCGCATCTCTTCGTCGGAGAGGACACGGGCCCGGCCGTTGACGTGGAGGCCGATCCGGTCCCGAAGGAAGTCGATCATGAGAATGCCGACGTGCGGATTCTCCTGGATGTTGCCGAGGCTGGCGAGGACGCCGTTGCCGCGGTACTCGGGGTAGGCCAGCGTCCTGTCGTCGAAGACCTGGACGAAGCCGGCAGGGCCGGCCCGGAAGGTGTTGTCGCACTCCCCGTGGCGGTCGGAGGTGGCGAGGAAGAACATCTCCTGCCGCGCCACGAACTCCCGCATCCGGGGGTTGAGCCGGTCGAGCACCTGCTCGTCGTAGAACTTGGCGGCACGGTCCGTGGTGCCCATGCGCTCCTGAAGCCCGTGCTCACCGTCACTGCCCGGGCGGTCGCGGTGGGAGGAGGGCCGGACGCGGCGAGCCTCCGGTACGTGGACCCGCTGGTGCTGGATCGGAGCGCCGTCACCGTCACGGACCGAGCCGCCGCCTTCGGCCCCGGACGCGGCCGCCCCTTCGCCGTCCTGCCCGGCCTGCGCCGGCCCGGTGTCCACTCCGGGGCGCGCCGCAGCCCTCCCCTCGGGGTCCGACGCCGTCCCACCACGCCGCTCCGGGGCAGGGTCCGGGACAGGCTCTCGGCCCGGGTCTTCGTTCCGGTTCCGGCCGGGGTGCCCGTCCAGGTTCAGGTGACCGTCCACGTTCCTCTGTGTCTCCTTCGGGCGCTGGTGCCGTGGCCGGGCGTGACCGCGGCCAGTCCTACGACGGAGTCGTGCCGTGACCGCAGGGAGGGATGCCGACCCGCGCAAGGCTGCCGGCCCCGCTGTGGATCAGGCCCCGACTCCGCCGTAGCCGTCGCCGCCGGCGTCGGCCGGTATGGAAGCGGAGGCCCCGGTTCACCCGGTGAGCAGCCTGTCGCTCCATGCCACCTCCGCGGACAGACAGCCGGAAGTCCGAGCCACACGGGCCGAGTTTCCGCCCCAGACTGACACATCCTCACGGTTCAACAGCGCGCGACCGCCTGGCCGAGCCGGTCTCAGACCATACCGGGCGGCGATGGATGCACAAGGGGCCGCCCCCGGCGCATCCGCAAACCCCCGATTCATACGGCACTGTCCGCAGCCGGGAAGATCACGGTTCCCTGCGGTCGGTCACGAATCGCCGTAATCGCCGTACCGGAGGTCGGGGCGGACTGCTCGGGTGCCGCCGGGTCCGCGCCCCCACGACACCGTGCACTCGACCCCGCCCGCGCCAACGCCGTGAACCTGGTCCTCTGCGCAGCGAGCTACGACCCGCCCGGCAACCTTCTCCGAGGCGGTCTTCGGACGGTGCCGAGGTGACGCGTACACGCCCTACGATCGGCCCATGCGAGGGTGGACGAAGAGCCTGGACGCGGCCGGTGTCCGGGAGCCGGGGTTGCGTGTGGACTACAACCGTCAGCGGCAGCTGGTACGACGCTTCCGGCGCACCGCGTACCTGGCGGCCAGGCTGCTGCTGCCACCGCCGTTGCTGCCGCATGTGGTGGCGGCAACCGCCGTGATGCACCACGGGGACAACCTCCTGGACACCGGGCCCCTGCCGCAGCGCGAGACGGCGTGGGCGGTCTGGGAGCGGCAGGTGCGTGAGGCGTTGCGGACGGGGACCGGTGACAACCCGCTGCTCCGTGCACTCGTGCACACCGTGGCCGCCCATCCGCAGCTGCGCGAGATCGTGGAGACGTACCTGGACACCGCCACGGCCGAACTGTATTTCTCGGGCTTCGCCACCGAGGCCGACTACCAGGCATATGTGGACGCCTACTCGTACCCCGCCTTCATGCTCGTCGCGGGACTGCTCGCGCCGGAAGGCGACGATCTGCGGTACCGGACCGCATGCCGGACTTTCATCGAGGGCAGTCAGCGGCTCGACTTCGTCAACGACCTCGCCGAGGACGCGCGGGAAGGACGCGTGGGCATTCCGGTCGACACGATGGAACGGTTCGGGGTCACCCTGGACGGCATGGCCGCCGGTGCCGGCGGTTCGGCCCTGGACGAGCTGATAGCCGATCAGGTCACCACCGCACGCGCCGCCTTGCTGACCGCACGGGAGCTCCCGGCGGTGACCGCGCCGGACGCCCGAAGGCTCGCAGGAGCGCTGGTGGAGATCGAACTGCTCACCGCGGAAGCCGTGCTCGCACGCGGCGCCGGGGTACTGCGCGGTTCCGCGAACCCGCCGCTGGGCAGGACGCTACGCGTTCTCGCGCGCCCGTACTGACCGGATCGGCCCCGGTGAACGTGCCGGGCCGACCCCGACGAGACGACCCGCCTCGGCACACGCCTGCTCGCTCACAGTCCGTACCCGACAGGTCGCGGTAAGCGAGGAGTCATCGTTGAGGACAGGGTGGGCGCACCCTGGAGGAGGGGGTTGTGACGGCGGGAGAGGAGGCGTGATGCGCACCAGCGACGAGATCTATCACCGGGTCCGCTGGGACCGGCGGTTCGACCCGGCCCGGTTCGTGCTGGGGATCAGCCAGCGCGGGGGTGCCTGCAAACGCCTCGCGCTGCCTTCCTTCGTACCCGGGGGCGACATCCCGTGGCACCGGGTGATGTTCATCGAGGCGGACGGTGAGGTGGTCTGGGACCGGGCCACGGGGGTGGACCGTATCGACGCGTCGGGTGCCGGCCGGGTGCGGAACCCGCAAGCGGACCCGCGCTTCGGCAGGGGAGAACGCGTCGGCGTCCTCGGCTTGTCCCCGACGGCCCGTACGGCGGTGGCCTGGATCCCGCCGGCGGAGCTGTGGCCGGCGATCCAGGACATCCGCCGGGATTACGATCCGCAGTTCCAGCGCTGGCCGCCGCACGTCGATGTCCTCTTCGGCTTCGTGCCGGAGTCCGACTTCGAGCGGGCCGTCCCGCTGCTCGCCGCGGCGACGGCCCGGACGCCGGTCTTCACCGCCCGGCTGGACGGGGTGCGGACCTTCCAGCAGGGGGCGTACTGCACCGTGTGGCTCGACCCGGCGGCGGCCGGGGAGGCGCCGTGGGCGGACCTGCACCGCGAACTGCGGCAGCGGTTCCCGCGCTGTCATGGGCTCGCCGAGAACTTCACCCCCCATATGCCCCTGGGCCGGACCCGGGATCCGCGGCGAGTCAGCGCCGATTGCGCCGCCCGGCTCGAGGCCATGACGGCGACGGTCTGGGAACTCGTCCTGCTCTCACGCAGGGGTCACGGGCCGATGCGGCCACGGGCCACGGTCGCCCTGCGCACGGGCGAGGTCCGCCGGCTGACCGCACGCGGCCTCGAAGCACCTGGCCCGGAGGACACAGCATGGCTCTCCGCGATCAGCGACAGGTGAGGCCATAACGATGGGGGCGCAAGGGGCGGGACACCATCAGGGCCAGGGTGAAGGCGCGTTCCACGCTGATCCGGCCGAGGCTGCCGACCAGTTCGTCACTGGACGGGTAGGCGTGCTCCATGCCGAACTCGAGCTGTGCGACGGCGCCTTCGGGTGTGCGCAGCAGTACCGCACCGCCTGTCTCCACCTGCCGGCCCGGCAGCGGTCTCCAGGGCGGCCCCCAACCACCCGAAGCCGGTCCCCCAGAAAGTGCAGGGCCGCCCGCAGCGGGTGGACACCGACATCCGACAGCGCACCGCCGCGGAGTTCGGGACGGTGCCGGATGTCGCCGGCCGGCAGTGCCGCGATGGTGAACACCGCGCGGAAGGAGCGCGGTTCGCCGATGGCACCGTCGGCCACCAGCCGCCGGACCGACTCGTGCCGGGGATGATGGAC
The DNA here is from genome assembly GCF_053598315.1 of Streptomyces sp. NPDC001153. Lineage (NCBI taxonomy): Bacteria > Bacillati > Actinomycetota > Actinomycetes > Kitasatosporales > Streptomycetaceae > Streptomyces > Streptomyces sp. NPDC001153. Next base: position 74,215 of record NZ_JBSFJZ010000046.1, on the reverse strand, counting down.
GAACGTCACGTTCTCCGTCAGCACCGGCCGCGCCGCTCGGCCGACTCGACCAGCTCCCGGGTCCGGCCGGCCTCGGTGGTGAGCGGCTTCTCGGCCGGCACACGCTCCCCCGCGCGCAACGCCGCGGCCACCCACTCGGCATGCAGCGCGGCGGGCAGCACTATGCAGACCGCGTCCACCTCGGCCAGAGCGAGCAGTTCGGCGTAGCCGCTGACCGGCCGGCAGCCGTACGGCCGGCTCGTCTCGGCGGCGGCGCGGCCGCACCCCGTGAAATCGACTGGCCGAGCACCACTTGATTCGGCGGTGGTCGACACCCATGCCGGGCTGCTCACCAGGCCCAGGATCAGCGACGACGCGCAATGCGGTCCACCCGATGGCGGTCGCCCGCTTCAAAGGCAATTGCCTCTCCCCCGCAACCGGCGATACACCCGGTCGTCACACAAGGCCCCCAGAGTGTCATGTCCATGCATGCTTTCACTTGGAGGGTTCCTTGCTGACTCTGCGACGTCCCCAGCTGTCCTGGGCCAAGCGGTTCGCGGTGCTGATCGCCGCCATCGCGTCCGTGCTCAGTGTGTCCGCCGTCAACAGCCCTGCCGCGAACGCGGCGGTCTACAGCTCCTGCAGCATCGGCGGATGCTCCGACGCAGCCTCGGCGAACTCGACCTGGTCCGACCTCGGCTACCCGACCGCTCGGGGCTGGTACGACTGGCCGGACGGTGAGTGCAGCTACGCGGGCGGCGAGTTCTACAACAACGACGGGCAGTTGCCTTCCGGGGACACCTTCTACGAGTACGACGTCTACCCCCGCGCCTGCGGCGCCCATCGGGACGCCTACCGGATCGTCGTCGACTCCAACACCGGCGTGGTCTGGTACTCGCCCAACCACTACACCGACTTCTACCAGCTCTGACACTGCCACAGGACGTCAACCACCGGCCTGCCCGAATGTGCGGGCGAGTGCCGTGAGCTGAGGTTCCATCAGGGGCGGTCCCTCCTGGGGCCGCCCCTCGCTCATGGGCAGGCGCCCCCCTACAGGATCTCGAGCACGGACGCTCGAATCGGTACGCGCACACCTGGCGATCAACTCGGCACGGTGGCCCATCGTGCTCCTGCGACTGGCTTACCCGACCGTGGCGAAACGGACGCCGGCGATCGCCCGAAGCGCAACGCCCGTCCACCCACCTCACGATGATCAATGGTGGTGCACGTACGATCTGCGGCATGACGGCGGAGGATTCGAAAGCCCCAGCACCCCGGGTGCAGTTGGTCATCGGCATCATCCGCAGAGGCAACGAGATCCTGCTCGTGCGAGAGAGTCTCGGCACCGCCGGCGACATGCTCTGGTCCCTCCCCGGTGGCGGGGTCAAGGACGGCGAGCTCATGCACGAAGCTCTCCGGCGCGAGCTGCAGGAGGAGACCGGACTGCTGGTGGGCGACCCGGTGCGGACCGCATTCCTCATGCACATCGACTCCGAGCGGCACCCTTCGGCGTTGGCCGCTGCCTTCGAGATCGACGAGTGGTCAGGGGACCTCGCGCCGCAGGATGACGACATCGAACAGGCCGCCTTCTTCCCCTTGCCCGACGCCATGAGGCTGCTCGGCGAGCTGGACAGCGCGACGCAGCGGGAGCCGATCGTCGGCTATCTGACCGGGACCATCGCGCCGGGGACCACCTGGCTGTACCGCAACCGGGGCAAGGAGGAGACACTCGTCGCCCGGTGGTGAGGCCAGACAGTGGCCACTCCATGAAGGACACGATCTACAACTGGACCACCGGCGAGCGAGACTTCAGCGCGACGGCGACGGCGCCCGCCTACGACGCACGCGTCAACGGCACCGCGCCCCTCGCAGCGTCCCTGCCATGGCCCGCACCGGGCGGCGAGCGCAGGTCGACCACGTGCCATCCGGCCGTCGAGCAGGGCCTCGGCCGCGCTCCTGCCGCGCGCGCGTGCAGTTCACGCCGGACAGGCACGGGGTCATATCCAGTCTTTACGTTTGAAGACCCAGTAGAGCAGCACGGACGCGACGACTATGACACCGGTGGAAGTGAGGAAGCCGACGTGGGTGTTGACGCCCGGATACGGAACGTTCTGTCCGTAGAAACCGGTGACGGCTGTGGGCACGGCCACTATCGACGCCCAGCTGGTGACCTTCTTCATGATCAGGTTCATGCGATTGCCCTGAACGGTCAGATTGGTCTCCATGATGGACGTGATCATGTCCCGCAGTGACTCGGTCCACTCGGTGGCCCTGAGGACGTGGTCGTACACGTCCTGGTAATAGGGAAGCAAGGGCTCGGCGACGATGTGCAGGTCACGCCGGAGGAGGCTATTGACGACCTCCCGCATCGGCAACACCACGCGGCGCAGCCTGGTGAGGTTCTTGCGCAGCGCGTAGGAGTCCCGCTGGACGGAGTCCATCTGCTGGCGCCCCTCGTCGAAAAGCAGATCCTCCACCGCTTCGATACGTTCGTCGAGGTCCTGTACGGCGGCGAAATGCCCGTCGACGATGTGGTCCAGCAGTCCGTGCAGCAGGAATCCCACTCCGTACTTGGCGAGATCGCCGTTGTTGTCCCAGCGTTCGACGACCTTCTCGATGTCGAACCGGTGGTCGGGGCGGATGGTGATCAACGCTGTGGGCGTTATGAATACCGACAGTTCACTTACGGTGAGCTGCCCGCCGGTCTCGTCCGTGCTGATGGCGTAGGCGCTGAGGAAGGCATGGGTGCGGTAGCGGTCCAGCTTTGGCCGCTGATGCTCGTGACGCGCGTCCTCCACCGCGAGTTCGTGCAGACCGAACTCCTCGCTGATCATCGCGAAGTCGGCGGAGCACGGATCGCACAGGTCGAGCCAGACCGCCACGTCCGGATCGTTCACGTATTCCGAGATGTCAGCGGTCGGAAAGTCCTCCAGGATCAGGGAGCCGTTGCGGTAGAGCCGTGTACGAGTCATGGCGACGCACCGTAAGCCACCTCGGTAAGAAGCCCCCTGTGCGCCTCTTTCCGCCCACGGGTGATCCCGCGGCGTCGGGATACCCAGGTGACGGAGCCGTCAGTGAGACCTCACCTGCCGGTCGCCCCGCCGGATCCGCGACATCAATGCGGTAACAGGACGGCGGCGGGATCGCCGGGCGCGAAGTGGCCAAAACCCTCCGTGCGCAAGCGGGCCATTCCGCTTCACCCTCCGTCGTGTCCCGCACGCCACGCCCAGCGACCCGCCCGGCACCGAGGGCTGCTCCTCCCGATCGGGCGGTAAGTTGATGCCCAGTCCGCCACAGGCACTGCCCAGGATCTGTGGCCCCCTGGTTGCATAGTTGCGCAACCTGGCAAGCTATGCTCGTCCGTGAACTGACGACAGGTCCCTGCCGGATGAGCGCCGCACCGAGCCGAGCGGGCCGCAATGGATCCCGCCCTCCCATCCGGTGCCGGGGGGACAGGAACGCAGGAACACTCAGGACACGAACAGGGGGCGGCACGAGGTGCGGGAAGGAACCCGGGCGGTGCTCGTGGCGGCCACCACGGTGGTCGTCGCCGCGGTACTGGGCCCGATATGGGGCGGTCACACGGGCAGTACGGCGGACGACCGGCCGGACGGCCGGGGGCGGGCGGCCGCCTCGCCGTCGCCGCCGCTCTACACCTCCGAGCAGCCGCCGGCGGACCAGAAGTCCGTGCCCGATCCGCACCTGCCCGCCCCGGTGGTGAGCATGGACATTGCCCACGCCTCGGACCGGGGGGCGCACGCCGTCAACATCACCATCGACGACGGCCCCGATCCGGTATGGACACCGCGTGTGCTGAAGGTGCTCCGCGACAACGGCGTCAAGGCGGTCTTCTGCATGATCGGGCCGAACGCGGCCAGGCATCCCGACGTGGTGCGGCAGATCGTCGCCGACGGGCACCGGCTGTGCGACCACAGCGTCCACCACGACACGGCGATGGACCGCAAGCCGGCCTCCTACCAGCGCGGTGAAGTCGTCGACGCGGAGCGCATGATCGAGCACGCGTCCGGCGGGGTGAAGCCGTTGTACTACCGCGCGCCCGGTGGCGCCTTCACCCCGTACAGCCGCCAGATCGCCGCGTCACTGGGGATGCGCCCGCTCGGCTGGAACATAGATACGGAGGACTACCGGCGGCCCGGGGTGCGGACGATCCTCAGCACCGTGGAACGGGAACTGCGCAACGGCCCGACGATCCTCTTCCACGACGGCGGCGGGGACCGGTCGCAGACCGTGGCCGCGCTCGCCGCGCTCCTGCCCCGGCTGAAGGAGCAGGGCTACGTCTTCGGCTTCCCGGTGCGGTGAGGCGGCCGGACCACGCCGGAGTACGGCAGGTGAATTCTGGTATTTGATTCGCCAATTTCCCCCCATGGGCAGGTTGTGAATCAATTGCACCGAGTTGGTGAACGCGCCATGCGGCGAAGGATGTCTGACAGGCCGTAAAGGGCCTACCGGCCCGTCGCACATGGGAAGCTCAGAGGCACGACCTTGACCTCGACCGCACTCGATACGTCACCCCCCTCCCCCGGAACCCCGGAAAACCGGGCCCTCTTCCGCTCCGCGGCGGCCGCGCCGCCCCGCACCCTCGTCGACGTCCTGGCGGCGACCGCCGCCCGGCACCCGGACGCACCCGCCCTGGACACGGGCGGCCAGGTGCTGTCCTACCGGGAGCTGTGCGCCGAGGCCCGCACCCGCGCGCTGCGGCTCACCGAGCGGGGCATCGGCCCCGGCGACCGGGTGGGCGTACGGGTGCCGTCGGGCACCGCGGAGCTGTACCTGTCGATCCTCGCGGTCCTGCACTGCGGCGCGGCGTACGTCCCGGTCGACGCCGACGACCCCGAGGAACGTGCCGCGACCGTCTTCCGCGAGGCGGGCGTCTGCCACGTTCTCGGGCCGCATCCGCAACCCGCCGACCTGGTACCGGCGTCCGGGGCCGCGGGCACCGCGCCCGCCCCCGCCGACGACGCCTGGATCATCTTCACCTCCGGCTCGACCGGTGCGCCCAAGGGCGTGGCCGTCACCCACCGCTCCGCCGCGGCCTTCGTCGACGCCGAGGCCGCGCTGTTCCTCGCCGACCGACCGCTCGGCCCCGGCGACCGCGTCCTGGCGGGCCTGTCGGTCGCCTTCGACGCCTCCTGCGAGGAGATGTGGCTGGCCTGGCGCTCCGGCGCCTGCCTGGTGCCGGCCGAACGGGCCCTGGTGCGCGCCGGGCACGAACTCGGCCCGTGGCTGGACGCCCGCGGCATCACCGCCGTCTCCACCGTGCCCACCCTGCTGGCGATGTGGCCGGAGGAGGCGCTGCGGCGGGTACGGCTGTTGATCCTGGGCGGCGAGGCCTGCCCGCCCGGCCTCGTCGAACGGTTCGCCCGCCCCGGCCGGGAGATGTGGAACACCTACGGCCCCACGGAGACCACCGTCGTGGCCTGCGCCGCCCTGTTGGAGCCCGGACAGCCGGTGCGCATCGGACTGCCGCTCGCCGGCTGGGAGTTGGCGGTGGTGGACGAGGCCGGTGAGCCGGTCGCGTACGGCGAGCAGGGCGAACTGGTCATCGCCGGCGCCGGAACCGCCCGCTACCTCGACCCCGTCAAGGACGCCGAACGCTTCCGGCCGTGCCCGGCGCTGAACTCCCCGCGCGCCTACCGCTCGGGCGACCTGGTGCGCGCCGACGCCGAGGGACTGGTGTTCCTCGGTCGCGCCGACGACCAGGTCAAGCTCGGCGGACGCCGTGTCGAACTCGGCGAGATCGACACGGCCCTGCTCGCCCTGCCCGGGGTGCGCGGCGCGGCGGCGGCCGTGCAGTCCACCGCGGCCGGCGCCCAGGTGCTGGTCGGCTACATCGTCGCGCAGGAGACCGTCGACGGCTGCTCGGCCTTCGACGCCGACAAGGCCAGGGCCCTGCTGGGCGAGCGGCTGCCCGCACCGCTGGTTCCGGTGCTGGCCGAGGTGGCGGACCTGCCCACGCGGGTGTCCGGGAAGGTGGACCGCAAGGCGCTGCCCTGGCCGGTGCCGCTGGCCGGCGGCGGACCGAGCGGCGAGGCGGCCCACCGGCTGCAGGGCACCGCCGCCCGGCTGGCGGACGTCTGGGAGGAGTTGCTGGGCCTGCGGCCCGGCCCGGACAGCGACTTCGTCCAGCTGGGCGGCACCAGCCTGACCGCCGCCCGGATGGCCTCGATGCTGCGCCCGGACCATCCGGGCCTGTCGGTCGCCGACCTCTACCGGCACCCGGTGCTGCAGAGCATGGCCGACCATCTCGACTCCCTGGCCGGCGCCGCCGAGCCGGTGCGCCCCGTCCGGCCGGTGCCCCGGCGGACCGCCGTGGTGCAGTTCCTCGTCTCCCTGGCCGGTTACGGCGTCACCGGGCTGCGGGGCCTGATCGGGCTGGCCGCGGCCGACGACGTCCTCGGCTGGGTCGCCCCGCACCAGTGGGCGCCGCACACCTCGTGGTGGCTGGTCCTGGCCGGGTGGGTGCTGCTGTTCAGCGCGCCCGTACGCTGCCTGCTCGGGGCGGCCCTCGCCCGCGCGCTGGCCGGCTCGATCACTCCGGGCACCCACCCGCGTGGCGGCGCCGTCCACCTGCGCCTGTGGAGCGCGGAACGTGCGGTCGCGGCGTTCGGCGTGCCATCCCTGCTCGGCACCCCGTGGGCCGCGCTGTACGCCCGGATCCTCGGCTGCCGCACCGGGCGGGACATACGGCTGCACGCCATGCCCCCGGTGACGGGCCTGGCCGAGCTGGGCGACGGATGCAGCGTCGAACCGGAGGCGGACATCGCGGGCTGGTGGCTCGACGGCGACACGCTGCGGGTCGGCAGGGTCGTCGTCGGCGCGGACGCCCGGGTGGGACACCGCAGCACCCTGCTGCCGGGCGCGGTCCTCGGGCACGGTGCGGAACTCGCCGCCGGTGGCTGCCTGGACGGCCGGATCCCCGACGGCCAGGTGTGGACCGGCTCCCCCGCCCGGCCGGCCGCAGCCACCGAACACCTCGCGGCCCCGGGCCGGCCCGCCCCGCCGACGGACCGCCGGCGCCGCTGGCATCTCGCCTACGCGCTGTCCCTCACCCTGATGCCGCTGCTGTCGCTGCTGGCCGCCGCCCCGGCGCTGGCCGTCACCTGGCTGCTGGTGCGCGGTACGGCCACGCTGTCCGGGGCGGCCTGGCGGCTGCTCGCCGCCGCACCCCTGTTCGCCGTGCTGACCACCGTGTGCGGCATGCTCCTCACCGCGCTCACCGTGCGCCTGCTGGGCCGCGGGATCACGCCCGGCCTGCACCGCGCCGACGGGGGCGTGGCCTGGCGGGCGTGGCTGGTGACGCGGCTGCTCGACGGCGCTCGCGGCACCCTGTTCCCGCTCTACGCGAGCCTCGCCACACCGGCCTGGCTGCGCCTCCTCGGCGCCCGGGTCGGCCGCGGCGCCGAGATCTCGACCGTGCTGCCGCTGCCGTCGCTGCTCGAGGTCGAGGACGGGGCGTTCCTCGCCGACGACACGCTCATGGCGCCGTTCGAACTGCGCGGCGGCTGGATGCGGTTGGGAACCGTGCGGATCGGCAAGCGGGCCTTCATCGGCAACTCCGGCATCGTCGGCCCCGGCCGTGAGGTCGCCGACCACACCCTGGTGGGTGTGCTGTCCGACGCACCGGCGCAGGGGGAACCCGGGACGTCCTGGATCGGACGGCCGTCGATGCCGCTGCCCCGCGTGGCCGAGACCGGCGACGCGACGCGGACGTTCGCCCCGCCCCGGCGGCTGGTGGCGGCCCGCGCGGCCGTCGAGGCGTGCCGCGTGCTGCCGGTGATCCTCGGCACGCTGCTGGCCGAGGGGCTGCTGCTGGCCCAGCAGGAGGCCCTGGACCTGGGCGGCCTGACCCTGGCGGCCCTCGCGGGCGTCCCGCTGCTCCTTGCCGCGTCCCTGGCGGCCTGCCTGACCACGACCGCCGCCAAGTGGCTGCTCGTGGGCCGGTTCCGGCCGGTCGAGCGGCCCCTGTGGTCGTCGTTCGTGTGGCGCAACGAGTTGTTCGACACGTTCGTGGAGGTGTTGGCGGTGCCCTGGGGTATCGGCGCGCACCTGGGTACCCCCGTGGTGAACTGGTGGCTGCGCAGCCTCGGTGCGCACATCGGACGCGGGGTGTGGTGCGACACGTACTGGCTGCCGGAGACGGATCTGGTCAGCATCGGCGACGGCGCCACCGTCAACCGTGGCTGCGTGCTGCAGACCCACCTCTTCCACGACCGGATCATGCGGATGGACACCGTGTGCCTGGCCGCCGGCGCCTCTTTGGGCCCGCACAGCATCGCCCTGCCCGGCACCAGGATCGGCACCGGCGCGTCCATCGCCGCGGCCTCTCTCGTGATGCGCGGGGAGACGGTGCCCGACGGGACCCGTTGGGCCGGCAACCCCATCGCCGGCGTCCCCGCGGCCGGCCCCGCCGCCCGGCTCCCCGAAGAGGAGACGGCATGACCTGGTGCAGCCGGCGCGCGCTGGTCCGGGGCGCGGCGCTCGCCCCGCTGGCGGCGATGGCCGCGGACGCCCTCCCGAAGCCGGCCGAACGCTACTTCGCCGGCCATGGCAGCTACGACCACCGCACGCTCGCCTACGACCTCCACCTGGCCTACGACCCGGCCGCGGGCAGGCTGGAGGGCCGGGCGCACATCCGCGCGGTGGCCGAGCGGTCGCTGCGTCAGGTCCGCCTCGACCTGGCGAGGCTCTCCGTGCACGAGGCGCTGGTCGACGGGGCCGCCGTACGGCCCGGCCGGAAGGGGCACAAACTGCTGCTGCCCGCGCCGCGCCCGATCCCGGCGGGCACGCCCTTCACCCTGGAGATCGGCTACGGCGGCCGGCCCGGCCCGGTACGCACGCCGTTCGGGCAGATCGGCTGGGACCGCACGGGCGACGCACACGGCGGCACCCTGGTGGCCGCCCAGCCGCTGGGCGCCCCGTCATGGTTCCCGTGCAACGACCGCCCGGACGACAAGGCCGAGTTCACCTTCCGGGTGACCGTGCCCCGCGGTCACCAGGCGCTCGCCAACGGAGCCCTGCTGGAGCGGCACAACTCGGACACCACGGAGTGCTGGACGTACCACCATCGGGGTCCCATGGCCCCCTACCTCGCCGCGCTGTACACCGGCCGCTTCGCGCACGAGACGTGGAAGGCCACGGACAGTGCGACCGGCCGCCCGATCAACGGCCGCAACGTCTACCCCGTCCACCTGTCCGGCCGGGCCCGGCATGATCTGGGCCGCCAGCCCGAGATGTTCGAGGCGTTCACCACCTGGTTCGGGCCGTACCCCTTCGAGACGTACGGCGCCGTCGTGGTGGACGCCGACCTGGACCAGCCGGTGGAGAACCAGACGGCGTCCGTCTTCGGCCGCAACCACATCGACGGCGAGCGCACCTGGGAGACGCTGGTCGCCCACGAACTCGTCCACCAGTGGTACGGCAACAGCGTCAGCCTGCGCGACTGGCGGGACATCTGGCTCAACGAGGGTTTCGCCACCTATGGGGAATGGCTGTGGTCGGAACACCTCGGCGAGGACTCCGCCGACACCATCGCCCGCGCGGCCTGGCACACCCTCGCCCGGCAGGGCAAGGGGCTGCGGATCGCCGACCCCGGCCCCGACCGCATCTTCGACGACCGGGTGTACAACCGGGGGGCGTGCACGCTGCACGCGCTGCGACTGACGATGGGCGACGACCGCTTCTTCGCCATGCTGCGCGGCTGGCACCACGCCCACCGCGGCGAAAGCGCCGACACCGCGGCCTTCGTCGCCCACGCCGGCCGGACCATGCCGAGGGCGGTGGAACCCCTGCTGCGTGCCTGGCTCTACGACACCCGCCTGCCGCCCCTCCCCCCGCCGGATCCGGGAGACGGGCGGAGCTGAAACCCGCCGGAGCGAGGGCCGCCCCGGCCGTCAGGGCGCCTCCGGCGGGCGGCGCTCCAGCCGCAGTCGGGGGCCGCGCCGCTTCACCGGCGGCCGGACCATGCCGAGGGCGGTGGAACCCCTGCTGCGTGCCTGGCTCTACGACACCCGCCTGCCGCCCCTCCCCCCGCCGGATCCGGGAGACGGGCGGAGCTGAAACCCGCCGGAGCGAGGGCCGCCCCGGCCGTCAGGGCGCCTCCGGCGGGCGGCGCTCCAGCCGCAGTCGGGGGGCGTGCCGCTTCACCGGCGGCCGTCGAAGGTCACCCCGCGGTGCCGCGGCGTGGCAGACACAGGGCGAGCGACACCAGCCCATGCCGCCGTCCGGGTGGCGATGCCACCGCCGAAAGACGCCAGAGCCGGAGGGCAGGGTGGCCGCCATGCTTGTGATGCCAAAGCTGGCTGTTGCCGCCACGAGGGGACGGGGGTCCCAGCACGCTTCCCTGTCCCGTTCCCCTCCCGTCGGCGCGAGGCCGAGCCCGGACCGGCCCCCTGACGACAGGCCTGTTCGAGCGGCCTCCTAATATCATTTCGCGTTCTTCGACGGACGCTGATGCCCGTTGTCCGTACCGCCGTCCAACGCCCAACGCCCAACGCGACACAACGACTCCCCCGCACGGTGATGGAGTCGTGCATCGAGGAGGAACGTACATGCACGCCCGGAGGATCGGCGCGGCCGCCGCAACGGCAGTGGCGCTTCTGGCTGCCCGCGACCTCATCCAGAAGAGGCACGCACTGCTCCGAAACTTCCCGGTGATCGGGCACGCCCGGTACCTGTTGGAGACGATCGGGCCGGAGCTGCGGCAGTACATCGTGACGTCCAACGAGGAGGAGCGCCCGTTCAGCCGGGACCAGCGCACCTGGATCTACGCGTCGGCGAAGGAGGAGAACAACTACTTCGGGTTCGGAACCGAGGTCGACGTCGAGCACGTGCAGGGGCACGCCTACCTGAAGCAGCGCACGTTCGCCGGCGCTGTGCCCGACGCGCACGACCCGCAGGCCCCCCTGCCCTCGGCCAAGGTGCTGGGCGGGCCGCGCGGGCGCGCCAAGGCGTTCCGCCCGGCGAGCGTGGTGAACATCTCGGCGATGAGCTTCGGGTCGCTCTCCGGCGCGGCGGTCACGGCGCTCAACAAGGGGGCGGCGCTGGCGGGCACGATGCACAACACGGGCGAGGGCGGCCTCTCGCCGTACCACCGCAACGGCGGTGACCTGGTCCTTCAGATCGGTACGGCGTACTTCGGCTGCCGCAACGAGGACGGCAGCTTCAACCTCGACAAGCTCAAGGACGTGGTCGCCGGCGCCCCGGTCAAGGCGATAGAGATCAAGCTCTCCCAGGGCGCCAAGCCGGGGCTGGGCGGGATGCTGCCGGGCGCGAAGGTGACCCCGGAGATCGCCGGGATCCGCGGCATCCCGGTCGGCAAGGACTGCGCTTCCCCGTCGCGGCACACGGCGTTCAGCGACGTCGACTCGATGCTCGACTTCGTGGAGTTGCTCGCCACCGAGACCGGTCTGCCGGTCGGGGTCAAGAGCGCGGTCGGAGAGATGGGCTTCTGGCAGGAGCTGGCCACGCTGATGGCGCGTGGTGACCGTGGTGTCGACTTCGTGACCATCGACGGGGGTGAGGGCGGCACCGGGGCGGCGCCGCGGATCTTCGCCGACTCGGTGTCGCTGCCGTTCCGGATGGGCTTCTCCCGGGTCTACGGCACCTTCGCCGAGCTGGGGCTGACCGACGACCTGACCTTCATCGGCTCCGGCAAGCTCGGCCTGCCCGAGAACGCCGCGGTCGCCTTCGCCCTGGGTGCCGACATGATCAACGTAGCCCGTGAGGCGATGCTGTCCATCGGCTGCATCCAGTCGCAGAAGTGCCACACCGACACGTGTCCCACCGGCATCGCCACCCAGAACCCGTGGTTGGCCCGCGGCCTCGACCCGACCTCGAAGGCCACCCGGGCCGCTGTCTACCTGCGCACCCTGCGCAAGGAGCTGATGAAGGTCTCGGCGGCCGTCGGCGTCGCCCACCCGGGACTCATCACCGCCAACGACATCGAGATCATGAACGGCGACTACGAGGCCCGCACTCTGGCCGGCGTCTACGGCTACAAGGACGGCTGGGGCGAGCTCGGCCCGCACCTCGCCGATGAGATCACGGCACTGCTCACCACCAAGCCGACCGCCGTCCACAAGCCGACCGTCTGACGCGCCGACAGCCCTCACCCACCCAACTGCCCCTACTCCACGACCAGTCCGTGCCGAGGCGATGACAACATGACGGAAGAAGTGAGATTCAAGAGCGTCGTCGGCCCCGAACTGGCCGGGTCGATCGACCTGCCGGAAGGCGAGGTCCGGGGCTGGGGAATCTTCGTCCACGGATTCACACTCGGCAGGAACTCGCCGGCCGCCTCGCGTGTCAGCAAGCAACTGGCACGCGAGGGAATCGGGATGCTGCGCTACGACAACCTCGGGATCGGAGACTCCGACGGCGACTGGGGGGACGGCTCCTTCACCATCAAGGTCCAGGACACCGTCCGTGCAGCAACCTTGATGGCAGAGCGGGGAACTCCAGCAGACCTGCTGGTGGGGCACTCGTGGGGAGGCGCCGCCGCCATCGCCGCAGCGGCCGAGGCGACCGGCGTACGCGCGGTCGCCACCATCGGGGCGCCTGCCGACCCCAGCCACGTCGAGAGACAGTACGACGCGGTCACGGAACGCGTACTCAGTGAAGGATCGCACGAGTGGTTCGTCGGCGGGAGGACCTTGGTCCTCAAGCGTGCCTTCGTCGACGACGTCCACCAGGCTCGCCTGCGCGACCGGATTCGCGGGTTGCACCTGCCGCTGCTCGTCATGCATTCGCCCACCGACAACACCGTCGACATCGCCAACGCCGGGGAGATCTTCCGCGAGGCACGACACCCGCGTAGCTTCGTCTCGCTCGAAGGAGCAGACCATCTCCTGACCGCACGAGGACAAGCGCAGCGAGCCGCTCACATCATCAGCGCCTGGGCCGACCAGTACATCCACGACAGGGACGGTAAATCGCGCGGTGCAACTCCCGATCATGGAAGGAGCACGGTCCAAGATCGCGCCGACCGGCGTCGGCCCGGTTGACCGGTCCGTCCGGTGATCTTGATCGACTATGCGCATGTGACGTGCGCCACAGGCGCAGGTGGTGAAGGCGTGAAATACCGGCCCCAGGTCCTGACCGAGATCAAGAACCGCGGTCCGGCCCCAGGCGGCCACCCAGACCCGTGTCGTCCACCTGATCCGGGCATCGCTCCGCTACACGGGGCGGCAGGACGGGGACAAGACCCGGCCGCCTCCTGCCGCGCATCGGCTGTGATGGCCTGAATGCGCCGGGGCGGTGTCGGTCTTGGTCATATTCTCACCATTCGCTGAACTTCGCCTTTCATGCCGCTGAACTTCGCCTTTCATGCCGCGGTTACCTTTCCAGCAGAGTCAAGGTCAGCTTTGCAGTCAGGAGACCGGTGCAGTGAAGCGACGCAACACAGCCGGCAGGTTCTACGCCCCGCTGGCCGGCGTGCTCCTGGCCCTGTCCGTAGGCGGCTGCAGCACGAGCGGTGGCAGCGCGACTGGTCCGGCGGCCACCTCGTCGGCGTCCGCCACCGTCGGCGGCACGCCCGGGACCGCATCGCACGCCTCGGCTGAGCCTGCCGCCTGGCACAAGTGGGGCCTGACACCGCTGCCCCCGGCTCCCGAGCCCCCGGCGGACAAACCCATCAAGCTGTCCGCGACCGGCCCGGTCCCGGTCTTCGCCCACGTACCGACATCCCAGAAGGTCGTCTTCATCACCGTGGACGACGGACTGGAAAAGGACCCCAGGTTCATCGAGATGATGCGGGACCTGAAGATCCCGATCACGATGTTCCTGATGAACGACGCCATCAAGTCGGACTACGGGTACTTCAAGCCGCTGCAGGCGATGGGCAACCACATCCAGAACCACACCCTGCACCATCCCGCGATGAACACCATCCCGCTGGCCCGCCAGAAGCAAGAGGTGTGCGGCGACCAGAAGGTCCTCACCCAGCAGTTCGGCACCGCCCCGTTCCTCTTCCGGCCGCCCTACGGGGCGTACAACAACAACACCAAGATCGCGGTGGGAGAGTGCGGGCCGCGCGCGATCGTCTGGTGGCGCGAGTCCATGCAGGTACGCAATATGCAGTACCAAGATCCAGACAAGAAGCTGCGTCCCGGCGACATCATCCTCGCCCACTTCCGCGGCCCCGCGGAGCTCAAGGGCGCCACCATGACGGAGATGTTCGCGAATCTGCTCAAGCGCATCCGGGAACAGGGCTTCGCGGTGGCCCGTCTGGAGGACTACATCCAGCCACCGGCCGGACACTGAACCGAGCAGAAACCAGTGCGCTTCGCAGCCGTTGCACTCCTTCGGCCTCGGGGCGCGGGCCGCGCGGTATGCGCCGGAGCCGACTGGATCGGGTCGGGTCGGAACCTCGCCCGACATCTGCTCATCTATCTGACAAAGATCGTATCTCGTAGTTCTGCGAGAGACCTTGAACCCGACGGGTCAAGGCCAAGGAAAGCCCCGGGCACGCCCTCGAACGAAGCGTGGGCAGAGACCGGGCGGAAAGCGCAGGCAGGTAACAGCCCATGGGTCTCACGAGCAACAAAGTGCTGGTGCTGGCGATCGTCATCGCCGCCGTACTGTTCGTCGGCACGGTATGGCTGTGGCCGCGTATGGCCCGGCAGAACTGGCGGGCCGTCAGCGGGCGGGTCGGTCTGCTGCTCGGTACCCAGCTGGCGCTCGTCGCCTCGATGGGCCTCGCCGCCAACCAGGCCTTCGGCTTCTACGCCAGCTGGGCCGACCTGTTCGGCCAGGAGACCGACCAGGGCGTCGTCGTCGACCACATAGCGGGGGGCGGTATCAGCCCCGTCCAAGTGGTCTCCACGTCCCACGTCCTCGGTGCGAGCAGCCCGCTGCCGCAGGTGTCCGGGCAGGTCCAGAAGGTCGACATCATCGGCCGTACGACCCACCTCACCACGCCGGCGTTCGTGTACCTGCCCCCGGAGTACTTCCAGCCGCAGAACCATGCGCGCAAGTTCCCGGTGTCCGTCGTCCTCACGGGTTACCCCGGTACGGCTCAGGCGCTGGTGGACAAACTGCACTACCCGAGCACGGCGCAGCAGCTGGCCAAGGCGGGAAAGATGCAGCCGATGATTCTCGTGATGCTGCGGCCGACCGTGGCGCCGCCGCGGGACACCGAGTGCGTGGACGTTCCCGGCGGCCCGCAGACCGAGACGTTCTTCGCCAAGGATCTGCGCGATGCGGTGATGGCCCGCTACCGGGTCGACAAGACGCCCGCCAGCTGGGGCATCGTCGGCGACTCGACCGGCGGCTACTGCGCGCTGAAGATCGCCATGCACTACCCGAAGGCGTACGCGGCCGCCGCGGGCCTCTCGCCGTACTACAGGGCGCCGATCGACCCCACCACCGGTGACCTCTTCCACGGCAACAAGAACCTGCACAATCGCGCCGACCTCTTCTGGGCGCTCAAGCACCTGCCCGCGCCCGAGACCTCGCTGCTCGTCACCTCGAGCAAGGTCGGTGAGCACAACTACAAGGACACGCTCAAGTTCATCAAGAGCGTGCAGGACACCAACGTGACCAGGATTTCGTCGATCATCCTTCCGAGCGGCGGACACAACTTCAACACCTGGAAGCGGGAGATCCCACCGATGCTGCAGTGGATCAGCACGCGGCTGGTCGCACACTGAGCCATCGGTGCCGACGCCCCGGGCACGCCGTGGTACCGGTGCGCAGCCTTACGAGGCCCTGGGTCCTCGGCGGCCGCCTGTCCCGCGTGTCGCGTGCCCGGTCAGGCGTGCATGGGCGTGGGAGACGCTACAGGTGTTCCTGTCCTGCGATCCGGCGCAGAGTCAGCGCGGCACCCAAGAGCTGGACGCCACGGGCGGTGTGCGGGTCGACGCCGGTCAACTCCGCGACACGGCCCAGGCGGTTGTCAACCGTGTTGGGGTGCACGTCGAGTGCGTGGGCCGTACGGCGCCGGTCGAAGTCACAGTCGAGGAAGGCGGCCACGGTCGCGGTCAGGCCGGGTTGCCGGTCCAGCGCCTCCAGCAGGGCGCCCAGTTCGGGTGCGCTGTCCGGGGCTCCCGAGAGGTGGTATTCGAGCAGCACATCCCGCAGCCGGTACAAGCCTGGTCTGTCCGCGACGGCTGCGATCCGGCGTGCCCGCACGGCCGCGGCAGGGACCTCCTCTGCGGTGCCCGCGGTCGCCGCGCCCACGGTCGACGCTGTCGGAGGACAGGAGGAGAGTCGGTCGGCGACGGCGTCGAGCTCAGTCGACGCGGGCAACAGGACCCAGCCACCGCATTCGTCCGGAAGGCTGAGAACGCGGCCCTCCGCCAGCGGGGCGAGCCGGGCGAGCACCCGACGCAGCAGCCTGCGTACCGCCACAGACGCCTGGGGCCCGAAGGCCCGCACGCCGAGTACGAGATAGCCGGATTCCAGGGACAGCCCGAAACGGGCGGCCACCTCCTCGGGCTCCTCACCACGGATGAGTGCCCGGGCCAGCTCCCGTGCCGCCGCCTGCTGGTCGGCGAGGCCGGCAAGGTACGCCTCCGTGACGTTCTCGACGGTGGCCTGGAGCGCCCTCAGCTCCATCCGGGTCAGGGACTGCAGCGCCGCCTCCTCGCCCGGCCGGGCCAACTCGCTGAGTGCGTCCAGCAGTACCTCGGCACCGACGTGGTACCCCTTGAGCAACTGCACCAGAGGAAGCCCTTCCTCGGCGCGCTCGGCGGCGCGTTCCCGGAACACCCCGATGTCGACGTCCGGCAGGCCCTGCACATGACGGAGGAACCCACGTATCGCGTGGCGGGCCGTCGCCGCGATCTCCACATCCCGCAGCTCTCCGGGCAGGAGATCGAAGCCGGGCACCTCGGCTCGCTGACGTTCCACGATGGCCCTGGCCAGCTGGTTGACCCGCGGTGCGAGACGTGCGGCCAGCTCAATCGCGCCGTCCGGCGCAGCGTCTGGTTGTGACATGTCACAACCGTAGGCAGCCGTCAGTGGGCTCGCGGCCGATTGCCGCGTGCACTCGTCCACGGTGGCATGGGCACCATGAGCTTCTCCCTCACGGACTACGCAGACCAGGTCTGGCAGGGCGCCGTCGACGACAGCATCGTCCGTGCCGGGCAGGCGGGATCCGGCGTCATCGAGGTGGTCGACGGCGTTGGCTGGTACCCCGGCTTCGGCAATGTCATCACCTTCCGCACGAACGGCGAGGTCATCCTGTTCGACACCGGCAACCCGCTGGCCGCCGGCGGGCTCCACCGAGCCGTTCGTGCCTGGAGCCGAGACCCGGTGACCACCGCCGTCTTCTCCCACGGGCACATCGACCATGTCTTCGGGATGGGTCCCTTCGATGCGGAGGATGCCCCACGCCCGACCGTGCTCGCCCACGAGAATGTCGGGGAAAGGTTCGACCGCTACCTGCTGACGGGGGGCTACAACGCTGTCGTCAACCAACGGCAGTTCCAGGCACCGGATCTGACCTGGCCGACTCAGTACCGCAGGCCTGACCTGACATACCGGGACGCACTCACCCTGAGGCGCGGCGACCTGACCTTCGAGCTCTTGCACGTAAGGGGCGAGACCGACGACGCGACCGTCGCCTGGATTCCCGAACACCGCCTCCTGTGCCCCGGTGACATGTTCATCTGGGTGACTCCCAACTGCGGCAACCCCCAGAAGGTGCAGCGCTACCCGCGCGAGTGGGCGCTCGCACTGCGCCGCATGGCGGCCCTGGGCGCGGAGATCATGCTGCCCTCGCACGGAGCACCGGTCTTCGGCGCCGACCGGATCCACCTGGCGCTCACCGAGACCGCGGAATGGCTGGAGAGCCTGGTCCAGCAGACACTGGACGGGCTCAACTCCGGGGCCCGGCTGGACGACCTCGTCCACACCGTACGCCCGCCCGCCCATCTCGCCGACCGGGTCTACCTGCAAGCCAAGTACGACGAACCCGAGTTCATCGTGCGCAACCTGTGGCGGCGCTATGCCGGCTGGTACGACGGCAACCCCGCACACCTCAAACCGGCTCCTGACGGCCAACTCGCCACCGCCTTGGCGGACCTCGCAGGCGGCGCGGCCGTGCTGTCGGATGCGGCCCGACGCTACGCCGACGCGGGCGAGCTGAGGATCGCCGGCCACCTCGCGGAGTTCGCCGTACAGGCCGCCCCCGACGACGCCACCGCGCACGCCGCACGCGCCGACGTCAACCAGGCTCGTGCGGAGTCCGAGGCCTCCCTGATGGCCCAGGGCATCTTCACCTGGGCCGCCGCAGAGTCACGAGAACGGTGTGCCGAGCCCTGACCGGCGCACGGCCGACGGCAAGGCGATCTCACCTCCGTGCCGGATCGCACCGCGCACGACTCCCCCGGACCTGAGGAGCTCCGATGCCCTCCGCACGAGGGCAAGCTCGTCCATGGCGCCGCAGGGCCTGTGCTCTGGCCGCCACCGCGCTTCTTGGCCTGGCTTCGCCGCGGGCCGCCGCAACTCCCGGTCACGCCACCATGGTCAAGACGGCGGCAGACACATCGGCCTTCGACAGTGTTAGAACGGCAGCCTCAGAACCTGCCTCGACGATCTCCATGCCTGGAGCGACGCACACCCCCGTCACGACCCCGTCTACCTCAAACTCGAACTCAAACGGGGCTTCCGGTCCCATGCCGGAATGGGGCCGGCCCAACTGGACCGGCTGGTAGCCGGACACCTCGGTGCCGGGAACCTCTTCACTCCCGCAGACATGCTCGGAGCTGAATACGCCCAGCACCTGGCCGACCTGTCGGCAGCCGGCCGACTCGGAGATGCCTCCATGTGGCCTGCCATGACCCAACCGAGCCCGAACGGCGACCCCCGCCTCGTCCACGATGCCGAACTGCGCCCCTGGTTCGTCGTCTTCGACACCCAGGCCACCCGCTGGCTGAACGACGGTTACACGCTGTCGTGGTACTGCCGCAGCCACTACCTCACCGTCGAAGGCTCGGCCGAAAGCGTCGTCCCCACGCTCGACGACACCCACCCCGACCCCACCGCCGCGGCCCAACGCGTCCAGTACCTCGCCCGGCAAGGCCACTCCAGCGCCACCACCTTCGACTGGATGAACGCACCCGGCGCATTCACCCTCTGGCCCCGAGCCTGCGCCCGCCGGGCCCAAGGCGCTGACCGCCGCGTTCGGCACCCTCGGCTCGGTCGGCATCGCCCTCACCTCTGACCTCTTGAAGGGGGATGCGGCCGCCTTCCGCGAGTTCTGGCACCTGCGGGACGAGGCCGTCGAGGAGGGGCTGTGCCGCTATGCGCCCGGCATCGTCGACCCGCCGGCCGAGATGGGGCCGGCGCTGTGGTCGGCGGTCAACCGCCTCCCGAGGCTGGGCCGGGTGCTGTTCGCTGCGACCGGGTCCATGCCCCCGCCACAGAGTCCGCCCGCTTCACGGCTGCGGGAGCGCTACCTCGACCCCGAGGAGGGCGGCGAAAGCTGACGCTGCCCCGTACGCCTTGCGACGGCGCTCACGACCTACCACTTCGGCTCGCTGCTGGGAAGGCCACCTGCACGGTTCCTGCATATTTCTACCGCGTGTCGTCCCACCTCGCTAGGCTGGCCAACAGGCTGGTGAGCGAGGGGAATAGCGTGCCGGAGCAGGAGCACGACGAGAGGCGAGTTGGTTCGGTGGGCCCCAGCCGGGCGGGAACGGCCCTGTACGAGCGTGACGATGAGGTGGCCGCCGCGCGGGAGGCAGTGGAGGCGCTCTGCACCCGCTCGGCGGACAGCGGTGGTCGACGTGGCGGGCTGCTGTTCCTGAGCGGCGCCGCCGGGCTGGGCAAGACGACTTTGCTGGCCGAGATCCGAGCCATGGCCGCTGCCCGAGGGTGCACGGTCCTGTCCGCGCGCGGCAGCGAGCAGGAGCACACCGTTCCCTTCCACGTCGTCCGGCAGTTGTTGCAACCTGTCCTGGCATCCTGCACCGAGGCCGAACGCCGCGAGATCTTCGGGGGCTGGTACGAGATCGCGGGACCGGCCGTCGGCCTCTTCGCTCAGCAGGCCGGTGCCGCCGTGCCGGATCCACAGGGCGTCCGGGACGGTCTCGACTGGGTCCTCACACAGCTCGCCGTGCGCAAGGCGCCGATCATCACGGTCGTCGACGATGCCCACTGGGGTGATGCGGAGTCCCTCACCTGGCTGGCCACGTTCGCCGTGCGCGTGCAGGAACTTCCCGTCCTGATCGTCCTGGGGTACCGCCCGAACGAACTGCCGGCCGAAGCCGCGGCGTTCCGGGAACTGGTCGGCGGCCGCGGGTCACACCCGATCACCCTGCGCGCTCTCAGCCCTGAGTCGGTCGCGAAACTGGTCCGCGGCGCGCTCGGGCCCGACACGGACGATCCCTTCTGCCGCGAGTGCTGGGCCGTCACCGGCGGCAACCCCTACGAGACCGTCGAACTCGTCGCCAAAGTCCAGGACCGAGGTCTCACCCCCTCGGAGGAGTCGGCTCATCTGCTGCGAGACCTCGGTGCGTCGTCCCGCGGCAGCGGACTGGTCAAGCGGCTGGAGAGGCTCGGCAACCGGGCCGTGCGGCTTGCCTGGTCGGCGGCGGTACTCGGTACGGAGATCTCCCCCGAACTGGCGGCTTCGGTGGCCGGGCTGCCACCGGCCGAGGCCGAGGACGCCACGGACACATTGCGCGTCGCCCGTATCCTGACCGGCACCAGGACGCTCGAGTTCGTCCACCCCCTCATCGCCACTGCCGTGTACCGGGCCATCCCATCGGCGATGCGCACCGCCATACACGGGCAGGCCGCGAGTGCGGTGACCGACGCGGGCCTGAACATCACCGTCGCCGCCCGGCACCTGCTGGAGACCCATCCGGGCAACGACCCGCGGACCGTCGAGCAGCTGCGCGCGGCCGCGCGGGAGAACCTTCGCCAAGGTGCTCCGGACGCCGCTCATCGCTGCCTGGAGCGTGCACTGCGCGAACCGCCCCCGGCCGAGGAGCGTGCGGCCGTACTCTACGAGCTCGGCTGTTCTGCCCTGCTCACCTCCCCGGCCACCACGGTCAACCACCTCTCGGCGGCCCTGGAGCTGCCCGACCTCGACCCCACGCTCAGGGAGGACGCCACTTTCCGGTTGGCCCAGGCGCTCGCCCACAACGACCAGCTCGGCGAAGCAGCTGCTGTGGCGGGGGCGGGGGTTGCCCACGCACGGACACACGGGGCACGGCTGCGCCTACAGGCCGCACACCACCTATGGCTGGTCTTCGACACGCAGGAGGTGCAGGCACCTGTCCGTTCCCGTCGGCTCGCTCGGCTCGCCGAGCACCTGTCCGGACAGAGCGTGGGAGAGAAGGCCTTGTTGTGCCTGCGTACCTGGGATGCCACGCTGCGCGGCGAGCCGGCTGAAAGCGCACTGGCCGTCGCCACACGCGCCGTGGGGCTCAGGTACACCGACCCCGACTGGGGCTTTGAGCTGCCCAGCATTACCGCGCTCGGGTACATGTACGCCGACGAGTGCGACCGCGCAGAGGAGCTGTTCAGCTCCGCCATCGCCGAGTGCCAGCAGGTCGGATGGAGCGGAGCCCACCTCTCCTTCGGCTTCAGCCTCCTCGGGCTGGTCCACTTCCGGCGCGGACTGCTCGTCGAGGCCGAGCGCTGCGCGCGTGAGGCAGTCCGGCTGGCCGACCGCGTCGGACCCAGGTTGCCCGCCAAGTGGTACGCCGTCGGTCTGCTGCTCGACGTCCTGCTGTCCCGCGGCCACACCGAGGAAGCGCTGAACGTCGCCGAGATGCACGACTTCGCGCCCCCTTACCCCAACGCGGTGGTCTTCCCGGACCCCCGGACGCTGTACGGGCGCCTGCTGCTCGTCCGTGGCCGTCGCAAGGAAGCCATCGCCCAACTCACCGCCGCCGGGGAACGACTGGAGGCCAAGGGCATGCTCAATCCGACCTGGTGTCCCTGGGCGGGACACCTCGCCCTCGCCCTCGCCCCGGAGGACCCCGCAGGCGCCCGCGCTCTCGCAGCGCAGACACTGCGCCGAGCGGAGCGTTACGGCACGCCCACCGCCACAGGTGAGGCACTGCGCTTCAGCGCGGCGGTGTCCGAGGACGGGGACGCCCCGGCGCTGCTGGAGCGCGCGGTGGAGACGCTCAGCAAGTCCCCGAATCAGTACCTGTACGCCGAGGCACTGGTTGACCTCGCCATCAGCCTCAGGCGCCGCGGCCGTGCACCCCGGGCGGCTGAACTGCTCCTCGAGGGCGCCGACTTGGCGGAGAGGTGCGGCGCAGATCAGCTCGCGGCGCGAGCGCACGCGGAGCTCGCCGCAGCGGGCCCAGGCCCGAGTGAACTACCCACCACGGCGCGGAGGGAAGAGCGGACAGCAGAGCCAGGCCGTGCGGATACCGAGGAACTACGGCACTGACGCCACCCAGCAGAGGCACGGCACCCCGGACACGACCACCGGTACTGCGCCTGCTTCGTCTCGCCGGCCTCAACGTCACCCACGCGTGTTCCGCGTGCACACCCTGCGGCACCGCCCCAGGGGCCGCACATCATCGCGGCCAGGCTGAAGCTCCTCTTCTCGTTCGTGTGGTCAGTCGTTGCCCGGCCGGTCGTTCCCCGAGGGGACGACCGTGCCGGTGCTCGCCCGGCTGGCGAGGAGGGCGAGTGCCTCCCGCTCTCGCGAGTCCGGTTCGGGGGTGTAGAAGTTGAGTCGGAGGCCGTCCGAACCCGAGAGCGTCACCCTCGCCGGCTGTACGGCGGCACCTGCCACTCCGACATCAACTTCGTCAGGCGGCGTGCTCGGTCTGCTGAGCCAAGGGCTCAAGTGGGCCGGGACCCGAATGGGGCTCCGCCCTCGATCCCGCCACCTACGACGCACCGAGCGGGCCTGACTTCCCCAGTCTCGCCAACTGCACCGACCCACAGGACCGCAGGTCGGTCTTCGACCCTTCGTAGACCGGCCTCACCCGCAACGCTGTTCCCGGCCGGGCTCCAGGTCCCCGTCGGCGAGCTGGGCCGCGTCCTGCGGCGCCCAAGCGCACTGCTCACGGGGCTCGTCCTGCGCCTGGCGATCCCGCTGCTGGTCATCCCCGTCGTCGTGTTCCTGCTGTACCGCTCGCCCGACACCGACGGCGGCAGCGGCCTGGTTACCGCGATGATCCTCATCGTGACGATGCCCGTCGCCCACCCTCCTCAGCCCGCTCACCACGCCCCTGACCTACGTCAACGCCAGCAGTGCCCACGGGTGCCTTCATCGCCCCGCCGCGCCCGCTGCTGCTCGTCGCCGCGCTGACCGTGGCGGCGTCGGTGTGTCTGCTGTCGTTCGTTCTGGGCCGGTGCGCGGCCCGGCTGCCGCGGCTCGACCCGCCCGCCGCCTCGCCTGCGGCATGAACAACAGCAGCGCGAGCGCTGTGCTGCTCACCGCAGCCCTCCCCGACAAGCCGCATCTGCTGTTCCCGGTCCTCGTCCACGGCCGCCTGCTCCAGAAGACGGCCGCGAACCGCGTCGTTCGAGCCCGGGTGCGGCGCCCGGCATGCCCTTCGCCGACGGGCTGAGGCCGCGACCGGCGGCCTTCAGGCCGTGCCGTCCACCGGCCCGTCACGGCCGACCGGGACGAGCAGGGTGAAGGTGGCCGGAGCATGGGCGGTCAGGGAGAGCCGGCCGCCAAGGGAGAACGCCAGATCGCGGGCCAGAGCGAGGCCGATGCCCGTACCCGGCCCGCCACCGCTGTGACCGCGGTCGAACATCCGGGCCGCCGTACCCGGCACTTCACCTTCGTCGGTGACGTCGAAGGCGAGGGCGTCGTCGAGGTCGCGTACGACCAGGCGGACGGTGCCGCGGCCGTGGACGCGGGCGTTGTCCAGCAGGATGTCGAGGATCTCCGTGACCGGCCCGCCAGGCACGGAGAGGTCGTCCGGTACATCCCGGGCGAGGCACGCGAAGCGCCGCCCGATCTGGGCGAACGGGCCATGCCAGCGCTCCTCCGCGGCCCTCAGCACCTGGCCCAGGGTCCGGTCGGGCCCCCTCGGCCTGAGCACCGCCCGGGACGTGGACAGGCGCAGGACCTCTTCCACCGTGTCGTGCAGCCGGCGAGTGGTGGCGAGGGCCTCGGTGAGAACGGGTCGCAGCCGGGCCGCGTCGTCCTGCTCCAGGCCGGACTCCAGCGTCAGCTGAAGGCCGGCCAGGGGCGTGCGCAGCTGGTGGGACGCGTTGGCCGCGAAGTCCCGTTCATGACGCAGGAGTTCGGACAGGCTGTGCAGCATCTCGTTGTGCGTGCGGGCGACCTGGTCGATCTCGGCGATGCTGCTGGAGGCCGCCCGGGCGCCGAGGTCTCCTTCAGTGACGGCCCGGCAGTGCCGGGAGAGGTCCTCCAGCGGCTCGGCCAGGGCCCGCGCCTGACGGCGGGCGACGAGGACGGCGACGGCCAGTGCGACCGCTGCCACGCCCAGCAGAGCCGCCCAGGTCAGGAAGACCCGGTCGCGCACGGCGGCGACCGGGGAGGAGGCCCGTACGACACCGATGACCTGCTCGGCGTGCGAGACGGGCACGGCGACGATCAGGTCACCGCCCGAACGGGTCCGCACGGCCGCACCGCCGAAGGCCTGGCGGACGGCAGAGTCGGCGGCCGCGGGTCCGCTGCCGCCGCGCAGCCGCGCCTGGGGGTCGTACAGGCCGAGGTGCCCGCCGGCCGGAGCCGCGGGCAGCTCCACGGGGTCGCCGGTCACGTAGTCCGGGCTCACGCGGACGGCTGCGGCCAGAGCGGCCCGCTCCAGGGTGTCGCGCTGGTCGGCGTACAGGGCGGAGCGGATGGCCAGGGCCAAGGGAACGGCGAGGAGGACGACGGCGACCAGGGCTGCGACGACGGCGACTCGCACCACGCGCTGTCTCATGCCTTCATCATGCGGCCGCACCGGCGGGCCCGGCCACGCACGCCGCACGTTTTGCCGTCGTCTAACCCTCGCCGAGCAGAGCGTTAACCGGCCCGTTCCTAGCGTCGAGGGTACGACCGTCCGGTCCGAGGGCTTCCCTTTGGAGGGCAGTGGACATGGCAGCACACGTACGGACGTCCGCATTCGTGGGCCTGGCGCTCGTCGCGGCGGTGACGGCGGGCTGCTCGGGATCCGGCTCGTCGGCTTCCAAGAGCCCTCCCGCCTCAGGCTCGCCCTCGTCCTCGTCTGTCGCGGGAGCGCAGAACAACGCGACGCCCACCGAGTCCAACCCGCCCGGTGACATCCCCGACAACCAGGTGTACGTCCCCTTCCACAAAACCGGTTTCACCGTGAAGGTCCCCGAGGGCTGGGCTCGGACCCAGCGGGACGGCACGACGGCCTTCACGGACAAGCTGAACACCGTACAGATCCAGACGGCTTCCGTGCCCACCGCGCCCACGGTCGGCGACGTGACGAAAACCGTCGTCCCACAGCTGCGTGGACAGGTCCCGAAGTTCGCCGCGCCCAAGGTGTCCGAGGTGACCCGGCACGCCGGCCGCGTCGTCCTGCTGACCTACCAGGGGGACTCGGCGAAAAATCAGGTCACCGGCAAGGTCGTGCGGGACGCGTTCGAGCGGTACGCCTTCTACCGGTCCGGCCATGAGGTGGACCTGACCCTGTCCGGGCCGGTCAACGCCGACAACGTCGACCCCTGGAGGATCATCAGCGACTCCTTCGCCTGGCGGTGACCACCATGGCGGACGAGACGGTCCTCACCGCACGTGAGCTGTACCGCTTCTACCGGGCCGGCGAGGAGGAGACGCTCGCCCTGCGCGGGGTGTCCCTGCGGGTGCGGCGCGGCGAGACGGTCGCGGTGGTCGGACCGTCCGGGTCGGGCAAGTCGACCCTGCTGGCCTGTCTGGCCGGGCTCGACGAACCGTCCGGCGGTGAGGTGCGCGTGGGCGGCGTACGGATCAGCCACCGGCCGGAGACCGAACGGGCCCGGCTACGGGCCCGCCACATCGGAGTGCTGCTCCAGACCCGGAACCTGCTGCCCCACATGAGCGTCAGCGACAACATCCGGCTGGCCCAGCGGGCCGCCGCGGGCAGGCCCGCGGTCTCCGCGAAGAAGCTGCTCGGCCAGGTGGAACTCGCCGGGCGGGGCCATGCCCTGCCCCGGCAGCTGTCCGGCGGTGAACTGGCGCGTGCCGGCCTGGCCGTCGCACTCGCCAACTCCCCCGACATCCTGCTGGCCGACGAACCGACCGGCGAACTGGACGGCGAGACGGAACAGGTCGTCCTCGCGCTGCTGCACGACCGGGCCGTCCGAGGCTGCGCCGTGCTGATCGTCACCCACAGCGCGGAGGCCGTACGCGTCGCCGACCGGGTCATCGGCCTGGAGGACGGAAGAACAGTCGGCGCTTCGGCGGAGCCGGAGCGGCAGGAGGCCCCCGATGTCACCGGATGAGCCACTCGTCGTCTGCCGGGAAGCGGCCCTCACCTTCGGCCAGGGCCCACAGGCGGTCGTGGCCGTCCACGGTGCCAACCTGGAGATCGGGTCCGGTGACCGGCTGGCCGTCGTCGGCCCGTCAGGGTCGGGGAAGAGTTCGCTGCTGCACCTGCTGGCGGGGCTGGAACAGCCCACGAGCGGCGCCGTCACCCGGGCCGAGTCCCTCGGGCCGTACGGGATCGGGCTCGTCTTCCAGGGCGACAGCCTGATCCCCGCCCTCAGCGTCGCCGAGAACGCCGCCCTGCCCCTGGTCCTCGCCGACCGCCCTGAACCGCAGGCCCGTGAAGCCGCCCTCGCCGCGCTCGCGCTGGTGGACGCGGCCGACCTCGCCGACCGGCTGCCCGAGGAGATCTCCGGTGGCCAGGCCCAGCGCGTGGCCGCCGCCCGCGTCCTGGCCCAGGCCCCGCGCCTGATCCTCGCCGACGAACCGACCGGCCGCCTCGACCATGCCACCGGCGCGCGCGTGCTGGACGCCCTGCTCACGGCCGCCGACCACACCGGCGCGGCCCTCGTCGTCACCACCCACGACCCCGCCATCGCCGCACGCCTGACCGTCCGGCGCACCATGCGCGACGGCCGGCTGCTCGCACCCGAGGAGGTTCCGTGATCACCGCCTGGGCCCGCGGCCTGGCCCGCCACCGCACCGGACGGCTACTGGCCGCCCTGACCGGGATCGCGCTCGCGGTCGCCCTCGTCGCGGCGCTCGGCTCCTTCCTCACCGCGTCGAAAGCGACCATGACCCAGCGCGCCCTGCGCTCCGTCTCCGTCGACTGGCAGGTCCAGGTCCAGCCCGGCGCCGACGCCGGATCAGTGCTCTCGCTGGTGCGCAAGGCGCCCGGTACCCGGGCCGCTCTCCCGGTCGGCTACGCCCGCACCGCCGGTTTCACCGCCCGCGTGCAGGGCAGCACCCAGACCACCGGTCCCGGCATGGCACTCGGCCTGCCCGACGGCTACCGCACGCTGTTCCCCGACGCGATCCGCACTCTGTCCGGCTCCTCCACCGGTGTCCTGCTGGCCCAGCAGACCGCCTCGAACCTGCACGCCGCTGCCGGCGACACCGTCAGCGTCCAGCTGCCGGGCGCCGGAACCCGCCAGGTGAAGGTGGACGGCGTGGTCGACCTGCCCCAGGCCGACTCCCTCTTCCAGACGGTCGGCGCCCCCAGCCAGTCCCAGCCGACCGCACCCCCGGACAACGTCGTCCTGCTGCCCGCCGCCCGGTTCGCCGCCCTCACGCACGGCTCCACCGGTACGACCACCCAGATCCATGTCGCCCGCGACAGCGCACGCCTGCCCTCCGACCCGGCCGCCGCCTACACCGCCGTCACCCGCGCCGCCCACAACCTGGAAGCGCGCTCCGCCGGCACCGCACTCGTCGGTGACAACGTCGGTGCCGCCCTCGACTCCGCCCGCCAGGACGCCCTGTACGCCCAGATCCTCTTCCTCTTCCTCGGCGTCCCCGGCGCGGTCCTGGCCGCCGCACTGACCGTCGCGGTCGCCTCCGCCGGTGGCGAGCGGCGCCGCCAGGAACAGGGCCTGCTGCGGCTGCGCGGCCTGCGCCCCGGCCAGATCACCGCCCTCGCCGGTCTGGAAGCGGCGCTGATCGGCCTGCTCGGCGGCCTGGCCGGACTGGGCATCGCCGCGCTGACCGGGCGCCTCGCCTTCGGCACCGCGTCCTTCGGGACGGGCGCGGGCACCTGGGCGGCCTGGTACGCGATCGCCTTCGTACTCGGCGCCACCGTGGCCGCCTGCGCCGTCCTCGTCCCCGCACTGCGTGACCTGCGCACGGTGACCGTCGCCGAGACCCGCAAGGAATCCGGCGCGCGCGGCGCCCGCAACCCCTGGTGGGCGCGCTACGGCCTGGACTTCGCTCTGCTGATCGGCTCCTGGCTGGTCTTCCGCGCCTCCTCCGGCAACCAGTACGCCCTCGTCCTCGCCCCCGAGGGCGTGCCCAGCATCTCCGTGTCGTACTGGGCGTTCCTCGGCCCCGCACTGCTGTGGATCGGAGCCGCCCTGCTCCTGTGGCGTCTGACCCTGCTGGCCCTCGCCCACGGCCGCCCCGCCCTCGCCCGGCTGGCCCGACCGCTGACCGCGAACCTCGCCGGCACCACAGCCGCCACCCTCTCCCGGCGCCGCCGCCCCCTCGCCCGCTCTGTGGTGCTGCTCGCCCTCGCCGTGTCCTTCGCGATGTCCACGGCCGTCTTCAACGCCACCTACCGGCAACAGGCCGAGGTCGACGCCCGGCTGACCAACGGCGCCGACGTCACCGCCACCGAACCACCCGGCGCCCACGTCCCGCCCGGCGCCGCCGGCACGCTGAAGGTCTCCGGTGTACGCCACGTCGAACCGCTCCAGCACCGCTTCGCCTACGTCGGCTCCGACCTCCAGGACCTCTACGGCGTCCGCCCCGGCACCATCGCCCAGGCAACCTCCCTCCAGGACGCCTACTTCGCGGGCGGCACCGCCCAGCAGCTCATGCGACGACTCGCCGAGATGCCCGACAACCTGCTGGTCAGCGCCGAGACCGTCAACGACTTCCAGCTCTCCCCCGGCGACACCGTCAACCTGCGCATCCAGGACGCCCGCACCAAGGCCCTGCGCACAGTCCCCTTCCACTACGCCGGCATCGTCAAGGAATTCCCCACGGCCCCCAAGGACAGCTTCTTCGTCGCCAACGCCACCTACATCACGCAGGCGACCGGCAGCGACGCGGTGGGCGCCTTCCTCCTCGACACGGGGGGCACCCACCAGCAGCAGATCGCCGCACACCTGCGGGCGAAGCTCGGCACCGCCGCCACCGTCACCGACATCACCCAGACCCGCGGCACCGTCGGCACCAGCCTGACCTCCGTCGATCTGGCCGGCCTCACCCGTATCGAGCTGGCCTTCGCCGTCCTGCTGGCCGCCGGCGCCGGCGGCCTCGTCCTCGCCCTCGGGCTCGCCGAACGCCGCCGCACCTTCGCCATCGCCACCGTCCTCGGCGCCCCCACCCGCCGGCTGCGCGGCATGGTCCTCACCGAAGCCCTGCTCCTGGCCGTCGCCGGCCTGGCCGGAGGCGCCCTCATCGGCTGGGCCCTCTCCGAGATGCTGGTCAAGGTCCTCACCGGCGTCTTCGACCCGCCGCCCGCCACCCTGGCGGTGCCCGGCGGCTACCTGACGCTCACCGCACTGGCCGCTCTGATCGCCGTACTGGCCGCGGCCCTGAACGGAATCCGCGGCACTCGACGTCCCGCCGTCGAGGAACTGCGCGACCTGTGAACCAGCGCGCGACGACCGACGTGTCTACCCTGTCGGCCATGGGCACGCCCGCCGCACCGGACAACGGCCGCTTCCGGGTCCTCGTGGTCGAGGACGACGACGTCATCGGCCACTACCTCCAGACCGGCCTGCAAGGCAACGGCTACACCACCACCTGGAGCCGCACCGGCGCCGCCGGTCTCACCGAGGCGACCCGGGTTTCGTACGACGCCCTGCTCCTGGACCTCGGCCTGCCCGACATGGACGGCCTGGACGTCGCCCGCACCCTGCGCGGCCGATGCCGGGATCTGCTGATCATCATCCTCACCGCCCGCACCGACGACATCGACGTCATCGCCGGACTGGACGCCGGCGCCGACGACTACCTCGTCAAACCCTTCAGCCTCACCGTCCTCCTGGCCCGCCTCCGCGCCCACCTGCGTCGCCGGACCTTCACCACACCCGCCCAGCAGCCGATCCACCTCGGCGACCTCGTCGTCGACCCCACGGCGCGCCGCTGCCACCTGCACGACGAAGAAATCCCCCTGCGCCCCAAGGAGTTCGAACTGCTCGCCCTCCTCGCCCGACACGCGGGCGAGGCCGTCTCCCGCGAGACCCTCATGGCCGAGATCTGGGACGAGAACTGGTTCGGCTCCACCAAGACCCTCGACGTCACCATGGCCGCCCTCCGCCGCCGCCTCACCGACGCCTCCGAAACAAGCCCCTGCCCCAGCCACCTGCCCCGCATCACCACGCTCAGAGGACACGGCTACCGCATGGATCCGTGACCGACTTCGTTCACACCGGCGCCCTGCGGTCCCCAGCCGCTTCCGGCGTTGGTGACCATCGCTGCAGGTGGTCCGTTCCCCGACTCTCTCGCCCATCGGCTCTTCCGGCACCAACTACGCCGCATCGGGGCCTCGGTGGCCACGATGCCGCCCCTGCCGGGCGAAGGCCCAGCGGGACCTCGGGTTGACCGACGATTCTCGCCGCGGCATGCAGCGTGTGGCGGCCGCCGGCGGTCGGCTCGCTTCCGCCGCTCGACGGGGGCTGGCACACCTGAGCCGAGTCTCCGGAGATTTCCCTGCGGCGGTGGTGTCCGCCGAGAGGCTGGGCTGGGATGGGCGGCACCATCGGGTGCTGGGGGACGTGTGGTGGGTTCAGGGCCACATGGAACGGGCGGCAGGCACGCCTGGCCCGCCCTGCTCCACCAACGCCCTCACCCTGCTGCGGCTACCGGCATGGGGTGACCGCGACAAGAACATCGCGGCCGCTCTGGTGCGTCATCAGCCCGTCTGGGGTTCACCCAGCGGTAGTCCCGAGTCACGCAGCCAAGCCTCGCCGGCCGGGGTCCGGGCGACGCGAGAACCGAGGGAGACATAGACACGGAACTCACCGGGGACCGGCTCGGCGTGCTGCTCGGTCCAGACGCTGTTCAGACAGAGTCGGACGCCACAGCCCTTGAAACCGGGCAGGCCCCGCCAGCCGCAGTTCCAGCTGACGTTCATGTTCAGTGGCCCGAGTGCTGAGACCATCCGGTCCAGTTCCTCCTCGGTGCAGTCGTCCTCAGGCTCGCTGTCCAGGTCGCCGAAAGGGGCAGTCGCGGCCAGGGTAAGAGTCAGGCCTTCGGGCAGCGGCCACAGGTCGGCCAGCTCCGGACGCAGCGGCATGTCCCCGATGAACCAGCCGCTCAGCTCCTCCCAGTCGACCGGGACATCGCGGCGCTGCAGTTCGTGCACAAAGGTTTCGAAGCCAGGCAGGGCCCGGTCCCAGACGGCCCGCGCGGCGCCGAACGTGCGCAGTGCGTGCACGTACTGTTCGGCCGTGGTGACCAGCTCCAGGTGGGGCCAGGGAATGGTCTTCCATTCGGCCAGGTCCTGCATGATCGCGCGTGCCTGTGACAGCGCGCTCGGCGCATCGGGAAAAGACTTGCGAACCCGATAGAGAATCGACATGGACAAGAGATTTCCCTCTCGCGCAAGGGTGGGGGCGGGGCGTTTTCCTGATGGCACGCCCCGCCCCTGTCCTTGTTTTACGCGTACCGGGTACGGAATGCTCCGAACGGCCCAGTCAGATAGTCAGTGCCGTTGCAGCAACCCCCATCGTCGGGTACTTGCTCGCGAGATCGTAGCTCCCCAGGTCGGTGCCGCGTCCGGTGCAGGTCCTGGTATTTGCGGACCCATGCCTTGACCTCGGAGGCATCGACCAGGTTGGGGACCTGTATGAAGACCTCGTTGACATCCGTACCTCGGACCCTCCCGTCCAGTCCTGGCGCCAACGCAGTTGCTTGACAGCCTCCCTGAGTTGTCCAGGGTGAGCGGCGCTTCGGGCCCTTCCTTTTCTCAAGCGGGGCACCGGCGATCTCCACCTCGTGCTCCAGCCCCTTCTTCGCCCCATGGACGGCGGCGCCAGTACGGATCGTCGAAAGCCGAGACGGCCTCGCCCTTGTTGTGCTCGATGAGGGTGCGAGCCGCCCTGTTGGCACCCGACGTAACCCTCTCCACGTCGTCCGCGAAGTGCCGCCATGTCTTCGCCGCGTCCCGCAGCCCGCCCCTCATCTGCGGCCGGCCACCACATCCGAGTCATGTCCTGGACGATCTTGCGGGCCTTGTCCGCAGTGCTCACCGGTGCGTGCCCTCACCGCCGTGGTCGAGGCCGACACTCGTCGTCATCGGCTTGGGACAGGCTTGGGCCATTGTCCCGCCGGTGCGCGCTCCACCGGCGGCAGTACCAAGCCGGGGCAGTAGCGCCCTGATGGCGGCTCATGCCAAGAGAGGTGTCTGCGGCGGAGTCGTGCCCTCCCGCACAGAACCCTTCGCCCCGAGGGGCCGCGATCATGAACGCCGGTCCGGCCGGCCCCAGGGCGACCGGATACAGTGCGCGAGACGGCAGCCCGGTCAGGGAGGGGAAGCATGACCGCCACCAGCAACACCCGGCCCGCCGAGGGTGAAGCGCGAGCGCCGCGGCAGAGCCGACTGCACCGCCTCATGCGCTACATCCCCCTGATCGCCCCCGTCCTGCTGTGGACCGTGCCCTGCTGGGTGCTCCTGTACACCGGCCAGCACTGGCCGCTGCCCGTCACACTGGTCGGCACCGCCCTGTTCGCCCTCGGCCTCGTCGGTATGCCTCTCGCGATGATGCGCGGCCACGGCCGGCGCCAGCAGGACCGGGCGGCGATCGTCGGTGACACCCTGCTGGGCACCAGCTGGGTTCTGTTCACCTGGTCCGTTCTGCTCGGCGTCCTGTTGCGGCTCGCCCTGACCGTGGCCGGCGTCGGCGAGAGTCAGGACCGGGCCCGAATCGTCACGTGGACCGTCTTCGGCGTGACCGCCGTGCTGCTCGGCTGGGGGTACGCCGAGGCCCGCCGCGTGCCACGCGTGCGCCGACTCGACGTGCAACTCCCACGGCTGGGCGCCGGGCTGGACGGCATCCGCGTCGTCCTCATCACCGACACCCACTACGGCCCACTCGATCGCGCCCGCTGGTCGGCACGGGTCTGCGAGACGGTGAACACCCTGGAAGCCGACCTGGTCTGCCACACCGGCGACATCGCGGACGGCACGGCCGAACGCCGCCGCGCACAGGCCGCCCCACTCGGCACCGTGCGGGCCACCCGGGCCCGGGTCTACGTCACCGGCAACCACGAGTACTACAGCGAGGCCCAGGGCTGGGTCGACCTCATGGACGAGCTGGGCTGGGAGCCACTGCGCAACCGCCATCTGCTGCTCGAACGCGGAGGCGACACCCTCGTCGTCGCCGGCGTGGACGACGTCACCGCCGAGTCCTCCGGCCTGGCAGGCCACCGTGCCCACCTCGCCGGAGCCCTGGACGGCGCCGACCCCGACCTGCCCGTCCTGCTCCTGGCACACCAGCCCAAGTTCGTCGACCGGGCGGCAGCCGCCGGCATCGACCTCCAGCTCTCCGGCCACACCCACGGCGGCCAGATCTGGCCCTTCCACCACCTGGTCCGCATCGACCAGCCCGCCCTCGCCGGCCTCAGCCACCACGGCACCCGCACCCTCCTCTACACCAGCCGCGGCACCGGCTTCTGGGGCCCGCCCTTCCGCGTCTTCGCCCCCAGCGAGATCACCCTGCTCGTACTCCGCTCCCCGCACCCGCCCACCTCGCCGTAGACGGGGCGGACCAACCCGTCCCCTTGGAGGCGTCCTCAAGCTGAGGCGGCGCGGCGGCAACAGATGACCAGACTCGTCCCGCCGAGGACAAGATCCGGACCAGCCCCGGGATTCGGTGTGCGCGGACACTCCGCTTCCGGCGACTGCGACCCCATTGACCGTGGCGCAGCGCGGGCTGGCATGGCCTCCCCGTCGCGGCGACCGGAACCTCGCCGACAACCTGCTCGACAACCTGCTCGACTACCTGCTGCTCGAGCGCGGTCGCCTGGACTTCCGGAGGTTCCTGCGGTGACCCGCGACCTCGGCCTGAACGGGCACGTGTCCGAGCCGGTCGAGGACGAGCACGCGCTCGTCGGCGCGTACGCCGTGGGTTCTGAGGGTGGTTCAGGCGAGGGCGCTGATCCCGTCCTAAGATCCAGCGCCGGCACCTGGAGTGTCACGGCATGACAGGTTCGACTCGAAGAACCCGGATACGAGCAACTCCTCCTTCGCCATGACATCGGAGGTCGGCGCGGTGCCGGTGTCCGAGGCGATCTCGTCGGGCGTCATCACCCCGCTCAGCTGCGGCATCAGCACCTCGGCGTCGGTCAGGGAGCCGTGCCGCGTCCCCGGCAGCGTAATGTCGGCATGCCGGCCAGTGCTGTGCGCCAGCACCGCGGCGCACGACGGGTCGTCGGCGGCCGTGCACGCGTCCGGGGCGTCGCTGGAGAGGATCAGGAAGGGCTTGCTCAGTCCGTGCTGCGCGACGGGTGAGAAATTCGTGTCCGTCGGCGCGCCGAAGACGTACTCGAGCGTCCCGTCCATGTTGATCCCCGCCTTGATCCGCGGGTCCTCGTACATGGCCTCGAGCGTGGCGAACCCGCCGCCCGAGTGGCCGAACATACCGACCCGGCCGAGGTCGAGTGCCGGCCCGAGACCGGCGGGCAGCGGCGCGTGCTCGGCGTCGGGGTTCCGACCGCCGGTGAGGCGGGTCAGCGAGTCGAGCACGAACTTCGTGTCCGCGACCCGGGTGCCAAGCACAACCGCCTCAAGGAACTGGGTCTCCGTCCCGTCCGCGACCGCCTGCGCGTCCATCTGGAGGAGCCGGCTCGACGCGACCCGGCCGCCGGGGAACTCGACTGCGGAGGCATCGTACGTCGGGTCGACGGTCACCACG
Source organism: Streptomyces sp. NPDC001153 (assembly GCF_053598315.1). Taxonomy (NCBI): domain Bacteria; kingdom Bacillati; phylum Actinomycetota; class Actinomycetes; order Kitasatosporales; family Streptomycetaceae; genus Streptomyces; species Streptomyces sp. NPDC001153. The sequence continues at coordinate 39,316 of NZ_JBSFJZ010000046.1, read as the reverse complement.
ACGTATCCCTCGCTCGCCAACTGGTCGACGAGCACCGAGTCCCACGACCGCACGTCCCCCAGGCCCGGCGAGTACAGCACCACCGGGAACCTGCCGGAGGCCGCCGGCGCTCCCATGTGCTCAAAGGTCTCGATGGCCGCGTAGTCGATCGTGGTCCCCTTGGGGACGTTGTAGTTGTAGACGTCTGCCAGGGCGTTGAAGCCCGCGCTGGCCCCCGACGTCATCAGCGGCGCCCTTTGGTACTCCGCGGCATGCTGAGCCGGGTAGACGACGCTGGTCATGAGCTCGCGGTATGTCTGGGGCGGGTGGTACCGATCAGGACGGGATGAATCGATCAGATGCAGGTTCACGACTCCGACCTGGTACGGCCCGGTAGGCCGCGGCAGTTGAGGCGTCGCCGCAGACGGCGCGGACTTCGTTGCCTTTGTCGGCTTCGCGCCGCCGGCAACGGCGCTCGCTCCTGAAGGGAACACGGCAAGCGCGACGATGGACACGGCGGTCAGGCACGACATGGCAGCGGTCTTCCGCATCAGAACTCACCTTCACATGTCAGGTCTCGATGCTCCACAGCCCGAATTGATGGTGGTCTGCGATACCTCAATCCTCTCGATCACCCCGCCGCGCGAGCCATCCCGCTGCCACGACGGTCTCAGGTAGGGCTGGCCCCACTACGCAGATCGCTGATCGATGACCGTGCCGGCTCTCGGATCGAGTACTGCGCCGGTCACGGCCCCGGACCGGTCGGAGGCGAGAAGGGCGGAGTCGGCGGCGAGTTGGGCAAGCGCCGGCAAGCGACCGAGCAGGCAGTTCCGCACGTTCGGTCAACGGGACGAACAGTGCGCTGGTGGACTTCCACGTGTGCAGCAAAAGACAACTGTCTCGGGTAGCGGTCGCTACCGTAGCAATGGCGGCAGGTCCTCTCACCCTCGACACAGCCGCCGGCCCAGTACAGGCATCCGCCGACGGCCTCCGACTCACCCGCAACGACGGGCCGCTGCGGGTGCCATTGGGTGTTCTCGACGATCCGGCCCGGCAGTGGCAGGGCCCGTGGGTGCACGACCTGAGCACCGCGGGCGGGCACACACGACCCGGACCTGGCCGGCGGCGGACTGAGTGCCCTCGCACATCTGCCGCACGTCGGCGGCATCGCCACCCGTGCCGATCACGAGCGCGCCGCCCGCACCGTCGCCGAGGTGCGAGCCGGCCGTACGCCGCTTCGCGACCCGACGCAGGCGCGATTCGGTGGCCTGCGTGCCGCGTCCGTGTACGGCCTGGAGTGCCCTTACGTCCTGCCGGAGGCTCACTGGCCGGATCGGGCGCTGCCGGCCCGGCAGTCCTCGCCCGGCACCTGCCACAGCGACTTTCACCGTCAACGGCACCGACGGCAAGGTCACGGCCGCCAAGACCGACCCCCGCCCCGCCCGGTCACACCGCGCGGTGGGGAGGCCGTACCGCGTACTCCGGGCTACGCTGCCAGGCGGGGGCTGTCGTGGATCACGGAGTCAGTCATGCCGAAGCCCGAGCTGTCCAGGGACCGGTCGTCTCTGGGGCACAAGCTGCGCTATGCCGTACGGCACCCAGGACGCATCCCTTCCCACCTCCGCCGCGCCGCGCGGGACACCTGGCTGGGCCTCCGGCACCGCGACCACGTCGCGTACTACCGCGCCGTCATGGCCTCCGACACCGCGCGCAGCCCCGAGCGTGCCGTCGGCAGCGGATCGGAGGCCGGCTGGCTGGCACTCGGGCAGATGCAGTTCGACTACCTGCTCGGACACGGGCTGAAGCCGCAGGACCGGATGCTGGAGATCGGCTGCGGGAACCTGCGTGCGGGGTGGCGGTTCATCGGCTACCTCGACCCCGGTCACTACTACGGGATCGACATCTCGCCGGACATCCTCCTCGAGGCGCAGCGCACCCTCGTCCGCCGGGGCCTGCAGGACCGCCTCGCCCATCTGGTCCTCGTCGAGAACCTGAAGCTCGACTTCCTGCCCTCGGGCTGGTTCACCGTGGTGCACGCCCACAGCGTCTTCTCGCACTCGCCGCTGGAGGTGATCGAGGAGTGCCTGACCAACGTCGGGAGGGTGCTGGCCCCCGGCGGCTTCTTCGACTTCACCTACGACCGCACGGAGGGCCCCGAGCACCAGGTGCTCCGCGAGGACTTCTACTACCGCACCGAAACCCTCCTTTCGCTGGCCGAGCGGCACGGCTTGACCGCCCGCTTCATGGACGACTGGGAGCGGCGCCCGCACGGCCAGTCGAAGATCCGGGTCACGCACGAGGTGGCGGTGTAGCGGTTCAGCGACACCCATCGGTCTCCATGCGTCCGCATTTGGCGAGCAGATGCATCAGACCTGGTGAGAGGCCAGTAAAACCGAGTCCCTCGGCACAGTGCACGACAGGCAGGCGCGCGCCTCGCACCCACAGGCACCCTGACAAACACGCGCCGTCCCGGCGTCGCAGCGAGAACGCCCGCGTAGTGGAACTCCCGCATCCTCGCGGTACGGGTCCGGCCGACCGGGGCGCGGCCGCGTCGGCCGGTGCAGGCAGCCGCGGTGGCCGGGCACGGCCGGTGGGACGGCGTCCTGCCCGAGGCGCGAATGCTGGCCGAATGGCCGAATGGCCGGACGGCGAGGACGAGCCGACCCGGCTCTGGCTGTGCGATGTGCGATGTGCGATGTGCGATGTGCGATGTGCCCGAGGACACCCCGATCTCGGCCGATCCGGCGGTGGAGTCATGAGGTGGTCCCCAGGCAGCTCTCGAATGGTTCTACGGTGAGCTCGAACAACTCGGCGTCGCTGCCCCACACGTCAGGTGAGTCGAAGCGCACCGAGTAGACGTACTGCGGGTTTTCGCCCAGGAAGTGCGCGTTGGTGTCCGGCAGCACGCCGGCTCCTCCTGCTCGCCGCGGAGGTTGTGGGCGCGGGCGTTACCGCGCCAGGTGCCAGGACGGAGCTGTCGAGGAGTCTCAGCTCTCCGGCGTTGAGCCGGCGCCCGTCGTAGCCGTCGTCGATGTAGTGCGGTGAGAGGAGTTGCGTGTGGGTGGTATCTCTGGCGTCACGGTGTGAGCCGCGCTGCAAGCCCCTGGTTGCGGTGCCTGCCGCGGATGCGTCGGGCTCATTGCCCCGCGTGCCCGCAAGTGGCGGCGGGGCGGCGAGCGGGCCAGGCCTTGGACGCATGCCGATCTCTTCGCCGGCAGCAGCATGTCGTCGACCGCCGTGGACGGACTCACCCGGATCACTGCCCGCGCGGATCCGATCGTCTCAGGGGCAGCGTTCCCTGGGGTGGTCGGTCCGGGGGCTGGACGTCACCCCGGTTGCGTCCTGGTCGTGCGGGCCGCAGGCTGCCCGCATGGACTACAGCGGGGAAGCAGGCGTGCGGCCCATTCTGGTGACCGGCGCTGCGGGCAGCGTCGGGGCTGTCGGCAGGACCGTGGTCCAAGGCCTTCGGCGCCGGGGCCTCCAGGTCCGTGCTCTGGTGCGCCGGGATGACGACCGTGCCCAGGCGCTGCGCGCGACGGGCGCCGAAGTCGTGGTCGGAGATCTGACGCGTGCCCGTGATGTCGCCGACGCCCTCGACGGCTGCGGGCGGGTGTATTTCGGCATGGCCGTGTCGGCACAGTATCTGCTCGCCGCCGTGACCACAGCCGCGGTCGCGCGCGCCTACGGAGGGCTGGAGGTGTTCGTGAACATGTCGCAGCTGACCGTCTCCGAGATGGACGCCACCAGCGGCTCCGAGTCGCATCAGCATCGTCAGCAGTGGCTGGTCGAGCAGGTCCTCGACTGGTCAGGCCTGCCCGTGGTCCAGGTCAGGCCCACCGTCTTCATGGAGAACCCGCTCTTCCGGACCGCGTTTTCCTCGATCGCCGAGGACGGCGCCATCAGGTGGCCCTTCGGCAAGGCGAAAACCTCCCCGATCGCGGCCGGTGACGTGGCCGCGGTCGTCGAGGAGATCCTGGCCGATCCGGCCCGGCACATCGGCCGCATCTATGAACTGACCGGTCCCCGATCACAGGACGTCGCCGCTTTGGCCGCGGAGATTTCCGATGCCTTGCACCGCACGGTCGGCTACACCGACGTCCCGTTGCAGGAGTGGCTCGACAACGATCTCGGAGCGCTGGGACTGCCGGACCATGTCTTCCAGCACATCTCCACCATGGCTCGACTACACGTGGCCGGCCGCTATGACCGCCAGGCAGACGGCATGGCAGAGGTCACCGGGCGGTCCGCTGCAGGAGTGGCCGATTTCGTCCGCAAGAACCCCGAGCTGTTCACTCGCTGATGCGCTTGACCTGCCAGGCCGTTTGGTGATGGCGATATCTGAATCTTGAATCCGGCTCTGTCCGCAGCTCCGTGAATCCCCAGGTCACTGAGGTTTTCTCAGAGGCCACTGAAATTGAATTCGTGATGTCGGCCTTGCAGGGCCAAGCAGCGTCACTCAACTCTGGGGGGTCGGACGCCTTCGCGGGTCATGTCCCCTCATCCCGGCCGGCCGTGGGGCCCGGGCCCTCCTCGAGGTTTGCGCGAAGGATGGCCAGGGTTGAGGCGATGCGGGCCAGGTCGTCGGGGGGAACCGCCGCGGTCAGTGAGATGAGCTCGCTTTCGACAATGGGGCGGGAAGCGGACAGCTGCTTCTCACCCGCGGATGTGAGGCGGAGGACGGACGAGCGGCGGTCCTGGGGGTGTGCGACCCGCAGGCACCAGCCCGCAGCCACCAGCCGGTCGACCGCCTTGCTGACGGCCCCCACGGTGATCGCCAGTTCGCCGACGATGTCGAGCACGCGGCACCCCGACACGCGGTCGATGATCTCCAAGAGCTCGAACTGTCCCAGCCCCAGCCCTTGTTCGGCACGCAATCGGGCGCTCACCGCGTTGTAGAGCCGGGTCTCGACGCGGACCAGATCGGAGAAGATCGGGGTGATGTGGCTCACATTAGCTCCAGTAGATTCCCGGGAATCATCTTCCTTGGAATCCGGTTGGGGGCAGGCAGATGGATTCCAAGGAATCCATCCTCGCACCCCGACCCATGGAGGCCCCGCATGTCCCGACAGCAGCGCGACGCCCTGGACGCCATACTCCGTTCCGCCCCTCGCAGCGAGATACAGCCCACTCCCGAGGAGCAGCGCAGCGGTTTCGCCGCGGCTGTCACCCGCCCCGCGCCGCAGGGCGTGGTCACCCGCAGGACCGTCCTGGGCGGGCGGCCGGCCCTGGAGCTGGAGCCGGCCGAAGCCTCTGGCCGCGGCCGACTGCTCTACCTGCACGGCGGCGGCTACGTCATCGGCTCACCGGACACCCACGCAGGGCTGGTCGGTGAACTGGCCCGCCGCGCCGGGCTGCACGCGACGTCGGTGGAATACCGGCTGGCGCCCGAGCACCCTTTCCCCGCGGCTGTCGACGACGGGCTCGCGGCCTACCGCGAGCTGCTGGCGTCCGGCACCGACCCACGGAACCTCGTCATGGCCGGTGACTCCGCCGGTGGCGGATTGAGCATCGCCACGCTGCTCGCCGCCCGGGAGGCCGGGCTGCCGCAACCTGCCGCCGTGGTCGTCTACTCCCCCTGGGCCGACCTCACCCTCGCTGGAGGAAGCATCCGTTCCAAGGAGAGCGCCGACCCCATTTTCACAGAGGCCGACTTGCACGCCTACGCCGATCTCTACGTCGGCGCAGGCGACAGGGCGCATCCCCTGGCCAGCCCGGTCTTCGCCGACCTCACCGGACTGCCCCCACTCCTCGTCCAGGTCGGGGCGAACGAGGTGCTCCTCGACGACGCGGTCCGGCTGGCCGGCCGCGCGGGCGCCGACGACGTCGAGGTCACGCTCGAAGTCGGCCCCGGCCTCCCCCACGTCTTCCAGCACCACTACGGCCGCCTCGACGAGGCGGACGCCGCACTCGACCGCGCCGCCCGCTTCCTCACCGCCCACCTGAGCGCCGGGCGCCCGGGCGCCGACCATCTCGAACCGCTCCGCTCACACCGACCCGGCGGCCTCCACATGATGGCGACGACGGCCGCAGGAGCACCATCCACCGCCTTCACGCGGCGACGTCGGCGGCCAGGAACGGCTGGATCAGGGCGAGCAGGGCCTCAGGGCGGTCCAGCGGGATGATGTGACCGCAGTCCTCGATGACATGGCCGGTCAGGTCGTCGGCGATCGGGCGCAACTGCTGTTCGAGCGCGGCACCGACAGGGTGCGCCCCGATGGCCATGGTGGGCATCGTGAGCCGGGCGGTCATGGTGGCATCCCTGATCTGCCGGGCGCTGCCCGGCAGGGCGCGGTAGTAGGAGAAGGCGCGGCGCAAGGCGTCCTCGCCGGTGTAGGCGGCGATGAACGCCTCACGGAGCGCGCCGGGAACGCCGCGACCGAGCGTGCCGTTGTCGAGGAACCAGCCGATGTACCGGTCCTCGTGGCCGGTCAGCACGGATTCCGCGAGACCGGGCTCGGAATGGAATCCGAACCACCATCGGGGTCCGCCCGCCGTGGTCTGCCCGCCGCCCGGCAGGCCGCCGAGAAGCGCCTCCATCAGCACCAGGCGCCGGACGAGGCCGGGACGCCGCAGGGCGAGCAGGAAGGCGGGAGGGGCTCCCGCGTCGATGCCGGCCACCGCGGCGTCCGTCACGCCGAGCGCCTCCAGCAGGCATTCGGCGTCCCGCGCGAGCGTCGCGGCGTCGTAACCCTCTGCCGTGGGCTCCGTGACGGACGCAGCCTTGTCGGTGCGCAGCCACCGCATGTCCGGCGCGATCACCCGGTGGTGCCGGGCCAGCGGGCCGATGACCGCCCGCCACACTTCCCAGGTGTGCGGGAAACCGTGCAGCAGCAGGAGAGCGGGGCCTTCGCCGACGAGGGCCACCTCAAGGGTCATGCCGCCCGCCGTGACGGTCCGTATCTCCACGTCCGGATCGAGGTCTGGACCGGTGGTACGGCGGGCGGGCGAGGACGTGTGAGGTGTCACATCTGCTCCCTTGCAGTAACTATTGGTTACAAGATGAAAGTAGGTGACTACACTCGACGTACCAAGACGGCACTTTCCCGTAAGGTGGTGAGCTCCGGGTGACCACCCCACCCACGGGCCCCGTCGCCGCACGCGGGGACCTCTTCGATCCGAACTGCCCGACGCGTCGGCTGCTCGACAGGGTCGGTACGAAGTGGACGTCCATGGCGATCAAGGTGCTGTCCGAGGCCGCTCCGCAGGAGGTGCGGTTCGCCGAGTTGCAGCGCAGGATGCCCGGCGTGTCGCAGAAGATGCTGTCGGCCACCCTGCGGAGCCTCACCCACGACGGCCTGGTCTCCCGCCGTGTCGAGCCGACCGTCCCGCCGCGCGTGCACTACCGGATCACCCCACTGGGGCTGTCTCTGGAGGTGCCGCTCGCCGCGCTCCGCTCCTGGGCTGAGGAGCACATGGCCGAGATCGACGCCAACCGACGTACCGAGACGGACGGAACCGGCGAGGGCTGAACCGGTTCCGTCTCACGACGGGTTCCGCGGTGTGACGGCACCCTCCCTGCCGAGGCTCGGGCGCTTCGCCGCCTGCGCTTCAGCATCGGGGCCGCGGTCCCCCGGAAGAACCGCGCTAAGACGTGGTCGAAGTCCCCTGAGGGAAGGGACTCGGCCGGGTCGGGGCGCTGCCAGGCGATCCGCGACCGAGCAGCGTCCATCGGCGTATCCGATGACGCGGTGTCCCCTGGTCAGCGCCATGCGTCCGCAGTGCGGGGCGCATGGCTGGCCGGGCCGTCTCTGTCGCCCTCTCCCCCCGGCGGTGTCAGGCCGTGTGCTGGTAGGCCGGATAGGTGAGGTAGCCCATGTCGCCGCCCTGGTAGTACGTGGCCTCGTCGGCGGGGGCGATCGGCAGGCCGGTGCGGAGACGTTCGACGAGGTCGGGGTTGGCCAGGAAGCCACGGCCGAAGCTGATCAGGTCGGCGCCCAGGCCCAGCCAGTGGTCGGCTTCCGCCCGGCCGGTCTGCTTGGGGCCCATCGGGAGGACCGGATTGACGATCAGGGTGCCGGGCCAGGCGCGGCGCAGGCCGATGAGCACCTCCTCGTCCACGGTCATTTCCAGGTGGACATAGGCGAGTTGGAGCCGGGCCAGTTCGGTCAGCAGCGCGGTGTTGAGGGCGAGTGCGTCGCTCTCCTCGACGTCCCAGAAGCCGCCCCCCGGGGAGAGGCGGATGCCCGTCCTGGCCGCGCCGATCGCGTCCACGGTCGCGGCCACGGCCTCCACGGCGAACCGGATCCGGCCCGCGATCGTGCCGCCGTAGCGGTCCGTGCGCCGGTTGGCGTTGGAGGAGAGGAACTGGGAGATCAAGTAGCCGTTGGCGCCGTGGAGTTCGACTCCGTCGAAGCCCGCGTCGATCGCGTGGCGAGCGGCCTCGGCGTAGGCGTGGGCGTGCTGGGGCACCTCGGCGGTGTCCAGTGCGCGGGGCGTGGGTGCGGGCTGCGGGCCGGTCGGGGTGAAGACGTCGCCCACTGCGGCGATCGCCGAGGGGCCGACGGGCTGGTGGCCGGTCGTGTCGGGGTGCGAGACCCGGCCGCCGTGCATGAGCTGGGCGAAGATCCGTCCGCCGTTGATGTGTACGGCGTCGGTCACGGCGCGCCATGAGGCGGCCTGCTCCTCGGTGTGCAGTCCGGGCGTGCCCGGGTTGGACTGCCCGACGAGGCTGGGCTGCACGCCCTCGGACACGATCAGTCCGGCCGTCGCGCGTTGCGCGTAGTACGCCGCCATGGACGGTGTGGCGAGGCCGCCGGCCGCGGCCCTGACGCGGGTCATCGGGGCCATCACCATCCGGTTGGGCAGGGTCAGGTCGCCGAGTCGGTAGCTGCTGAACAACGTCGTCACGTCGGGCTCCTCCGTCCGTATCGCGTACCCGGATGCCGGGCACAGCGCTACGCTAAAACCTGACATGGATGTCAGGGGCAAGCGATGTGGCGTGGTTCACCACGGGAGGCAGTCGTGCGGATCGGCGAGCTCGCGGCGCGTACCGACGTCAGCGTCCGGTCGCTGCGCTACTACGAGGAGCAGGGGCTGCTGACCAGTAGCCGTAGCGCCAGTGGCCAGCGGCATTACACGGAGGCCGAGGTGGAGCGGGTGCGATTCATCCAGCGCCTGTACGCGGCGGGTCTGTCCAGCCGCACGATTTCCGAGCTGCTGCCCTGCGTCGACGCGCCCAGCGAGGGCAACTCCGATGCCGCTCTCGAGCGGATGGCGCAGGAGCGCGACCGGCTTTCCGAGCACATCGACGAACTCGTGCGGACCCGGGCCGCATTGGACGTCCTGATGGCCACGGCCCGGGCCCATCGGGACAGCGAGGCACGCGCGCAAAGTGTCCGAGCGCGCCATGGGTCAGGTGAGGGGACGAGCGCGCCACGCGTCCTGGAGAGCTGACCGCACGCCTTCCCCAAGAACGGGACGGCCGACCAGGGTGGGCGCCCCCCGAAGGCCGCGTGTGCCGGCAGGACGTTTTAGGCAGTGGCACAAAGGGTCCACTACGCAGGCGGTGCGAGGGCTCCGTGCAGGCACAAGTATGGATGCCGTGTTTCTCATTCATGCTCGCTTCAGGAATGTCCGTGACGGCCTCCCTCCTCCGGAGGGACTGACCGTACTCCTCAGGGCGTGCGCCCGGCCGGACGATGGTCTCGAGCACGCGGTGCTCCACCGGGTCGGCGTGGGCCGGGAGTTCGTGGTGGGGCTGTATCTGGTGGCGGAATCGCTCGCCCGAGCCGAGCAGGTTGCGGCCGAGGTGGTCGCACGTGCCCTGAGCAGTGGTTCCGAGACGGCGGACATCGCGCTCGTCGAGTGCGGCGCCGTACTGCCGTTGCCGGCGTTCGAGAGTCTCGCCGCCCGGCGCCCGTGCGACCCGGAGTGAACCCCACACAGGCCGCTTTATGCCAGGGACGCTTTAGTCCAGCCGAATTGGCTTCCCGCCCGACGGGCGCCCCGGAATCATCTGTGGCACGGAGGCGACCAGCTGTTGCGCTGATGCGGCGGAACGAATCAGAGAGGGCTTTCCCATGCGCGTCAACCGTATTCTCGCGATCCTCACCGGCGCTCTTGCCCTGGCGGTCCTCGCGGGTGCCCACGCCGGCACGGCCGCGCCGCGTCCGCCGGCGGCCGGTTCCGGTGCCCTGGTCCAGGCCGGCACGGTGAGCCTCGACGATCTGACCTGGGGTCAGTAGTGGAGGCCGAGAACGCGGTGCTGTCCCGGCTGTCCGGGAACTGGCACCGGCGGGCGGCGGTGCGACGGGACGAACCACCGCTGGATGCCTTCTACGAGGTGGGACGCCCGGACTACCCCCTCTCGCTGACCCCCTTCCACCGCCACCCCGGGGTGTCCGACATCGACCCCGTCGCCCTGGACAAGGCGCTGTTCCTCGCGGGTCTGGCCTTCCACCGGCACACCATGGTCATCGAGCAGTACATCGTCGGACCGACGTTCCAGCGCGCCCTCGACCGTTGGTTCTCGGGCGCGGACGGCTCGGTGTTCCAGAGCACCGTGCTGCAGGCGGCCGTGGACGAGCAGTACCACACGCTGATGCACTTCAACGCCGCGACGACCATGCGGCGCAACCGGGCGTGGCACGTCCGGGACAGCGACATCCCGCTGCCGCAGCTGATCGCCCGCCACCGCGAGCACCGCGAGGCCCACCCGCTCCCCTGGCAGCGGGACCTGGTGAGCCTCGCGTTCACCACCGCGGTGGAGATCTCCATCGCCACCCGGCTGGGGGTCTCCCCACGCACCGCACGACGGCTGGCCGCCGAACTGATGGACCGCCTCGACGCCCGCAGCCGCTTCGAAGCCGGTGTCCACGCCGTCCAGCGAGGCTGGCTTCCCCCACGGGACTGACTCGAGTCGACCCCGGGCCAGGCGGCCCGACCACGTGTCACCACTCGACGCCTTCATGCCACTGCACGGCCGGCCCCAGGTACCGGGACGGCCGCGGGCCCGCCCACCACGGCCCCGGGTCGTAGGGCCTGACGCCGCTCGTCGGTCCGCGCGACGTCCCTGTCGGCCACGGTCTGTTCTCCTGGGCGTGTGGTGGCGGTCGCGCGGGAAGATGCGGGCTGGACGCGGAAGGTTCACCGGGCCGAACGTTCCCTGCCGTCGGGTCATCCGGTGTTGCAACCGCCTTTCCGGGTGCTGCGTCTCCTCGGCTGCGAGGACTCGGCGTGCCGGACGGAACGGGAAGAGCGGTCGATGTCGAACGGAACTACGGGCGCGGTGCTGTGCGCTGCGGCGGCCGTGCTGCTCTTCGCCGTCGCGTGGCGGGAGGCGGCTGTGGTGCGGCGGCTGCGGCGGGACGGCATTCACACGCGAGGCGTCGTGGTCACCAACACGCAGGTGGCCGAGGACGACGGGCACATCTGGGTGCCGGTCATCGCCTTCCACGACCAGCAGGGACACCGCGTGGAGTTCTCACCCCGGATGCGGGGGACCGGAATGGGCCTGGAGACCGGGCGTGAGGTTCCGGTGGTGTATGAAGGTCGGCATCCCCAGACGGCACGGGTGCACATGTGGCGGCACATGATGGGGACGGCGGTGTCCCTGCTGTTGGGCGGAATGGCCTTTCTCGGGGCCGGCGTACTGATCGTCCTGACGACGTGAGCGCGTCATCCGGGCAGCGGCCGACGGCGGTGCCGCGTGCGGCCCCGGTGTCCTCTGGCGACCCCCTTCCTCTCCGGCCGTGAAGCGCCGCGTCAAACCAGGGCAGTCGAGTCGCCCGGATCGCTGTCGGCGTCCGCGGCGGGTCATGCCCCCTCCTATCTGGAGCTTGTCGACCATGCGTAATCAGATCTTTCCCCGTCGCTCCGCTGTGGCTTGCGCGGTGTCGGCCGCCGTCGCCTCGTTCCTCGCCACTGCTTGTTCGCACGGCGAGGATACGGAGCAGGCGGTTTCCTCTTCCGCGACCGCGTCGACCGGGACCGACGCGGCGTCGGGGAACGCGGTCGAGGGATCGTCCAAGGTGATGCTTCCGCCTGTGCGCGCGGGCTTCGACTACCAGCTCGGCGGTCCCTACACCCCGCCGGCCGGGGTGTCCGTCGTCGTCCGTGACCACACGGCGCCGCCCGCACCGGGGCTCTACAACATCTGCTACGTCAACGCCTTCCAGGCCCAGCCGGGCGCGGAGAAGGAGTGGGATGCCGATCTGCTGCTCCGGGACAGGGCGGGCAAGGTCGTCATGGACAAGGACTGGGGGGAGGCCATGCTGGACGTTCACACCGACGCCAAGCGCAAGCGGATCGCGCGGAAGGTGAACGCCTGGATCGACGCATGCGCTGCCAAGGGCTACAAGGCCATCGATCCCGACAACTACGACAGCTACACACGCGTGCCCCACGGACTGCTCACCGCGAACGACGCGAAGGCGTTCCTGTCCCTGCTCGCCGCCCACGCGCACGCGCGGGGCCTGGCCATCGGTCAGAAGAACACGGCGGCGCTGGCTCCGTACCGCAAGCAGGTCGGTGTCGACTTCGCCGTGGTGGAGGAGTGCGGCCAGTACGACGAATGCGAGGACTACGCCGCCGCGTTCGGCAACCACATGATGGTGATCGAGTACACCGAGCAGGGCATGAAGAAGGCGTGCCGGGGCTGGGGCGACACGATCAGCATCGTCCGGCGGGACCTGGACCTCGTGCCCGTCGGCCACAAGGACTACCACCGGGAAACCTGCGGCGAGTCCTGACGCACCGGCATTCGCCGCCCGGCTCGATCCATGCCTGCCGGCCGCACTTCGGCAAGCGCCTGCGGGCCGACGCGTTCGCCATGACCGGGAACCATCACGGCGAACTGCCTGGCGAACGGCCCGTCGGCGTCCGGCACTTCGACCACCTGGTCGCCCTCGCCGACGGACACGGTGCCGGCCGCGTGGTGGGCGCGGGAACGAGGGCGCCGCGAACCCGCTGACTGCGACGGCAGTCTCCCCGGACTGAGCCTGACGCCCTCCTCATCCGCGGGCTGCGGCGACCGCCTCGTCGAAGGCCCGCTCCATGTCGATCGTGCCGCCGCTGCCCACCCAGCCGTCCGGGCGTAGGGGCCGCGGTCATCCCCCTCGACCCGAGCCTGCCCGCCGCGGGGCAGACCCTCGCCGAGGAGGTGGCGCGCCGCGGCCTGGAGGTGACCAGTGTCGTGAACAACGCCGGATTCGGTGCCTTCGGCCCGTTCCACACCGAGGACCCCAAGCGGCTCGGCCAGCAGGTCAGAGTCGACATCGCGGCGGTCGTCGACATCAGCCGGGCATTCATCGAGCCGCTGCGGACCGCCGGCGCCGGAATGTTGGTCAACGTCGCGAGCACGGCCGCGTACGTCCGCGTCCCGAACATGGCTGTCCACGCGGCGGCCAAGGCCTTCGTGCTGCACTTCACCGAGGCCTTGTGGCACGAATCCCGCGGGACCGGGCTGCGCGTGCTCGCGCTGTCGCCCGGTGCGACCAGCATCGAGTTCTTCGACGTCGTCGGCGCGGATGCGGCAGACGGCGGCAGCAAGCGCCGGTCCCCGCAGGATGTCGTTGCCACGGCACTGCGCACGCTCGACCGCCGCACGCCACCGCCGAGTGTCGTCTCCGGCCGCCTCAACCGCGCGATGGCGGCCCTGGCCCGCACGGCCGGCCGACGCCGCACGGTCCGGTTCATGGGATCCACGACCTCCGCCCGCCAGCCGGTGCCGTGACCGCGCACACCGACGGGCTGCCGCTCTGCGATGTCATCCGGCAGGGCAGTAACGCCGGTGAGGCCGGAGGCCACCCACGGTGGCGATCTTCGACGCGATCCGGTTCCGGTTGCTCGGAGGGCATCAAGTCGAGGTATCTGCCTGCGGATTCCCTTCCCCCGCCATGCTCAGCGGCTTCAACCGCAGTGGACGGCAGCCGGGGTCTTCAACGTGATCCACGACGAACGCGCCGCCCGGTCCGGCCCGCCATGAAGAAGTCCCCGTACGCGGTGGCCACCGTGATCGACAGCCGGTCTGTGCGGGCCGCGGAGACCGTCAGCCGGGCTTCTCAGAGCTTCGATGACACCTCGTCAATGAGCGGGCAACTCGAATCCGAGGGCGGCCAGGGCCTCCTCGGCGGCCTGCTGGTCCTGCTCGTAGCTGCCGCCTGAGATGCCGAGGCCGCCGACGCACCGGCCGTTCTCGATGATCGGGTAGCCGCCACCGACCGCCATCAGACGCGGGTGGCCGGACAGCGGTGCGATCTGCGGGTTGGCGAGATAGTCGTTCCACGCGTGCGTGGGGATGTGGAAGGCGGCCGCGGTCCACGCTTTGTCGAGGGCGACCTCGGCTGTGAGGAAGGGCGCGTCGTCGGCCCGGTCGAATGCCTTCAGATGTCCGCCCGGGTCGGTGACGGCGACGGCCGCCGCGAAACCGATCCGGGCGGCAGCCGTGTGCACGGCCGCTATGAGTGCGCCGGCGGCGGCTTGGGTGATCGAGGAGGCGGGGGACGACTTCTGGATGGTGTCTGTGCTCATGAACTTTCCTTTGTTGCTGGGCTGTGCTCGTCTGCTCTGTTGCTCTGTGCGGGTGGCGGAAAGCGGTCGGGGCCGCGTCAGCGCAGCGGTGAGGCGGGGGTGGGGACCACGCGGGTGACGACGGTCTTCTCCGGAATCAGCAAGTCGTGGACGACCGGGCCGATTTCGTTCCTCCAGCGGCCGTGGTCGTAGACCGCCGCGTACAGGGCCTTGCTGTGGGCCTCGTCCTCGAAGCGGCGGATCCAGATGTAGCCGTCCTCGTCCTGCTCGTCGACGAAGGAGGCGGTCACGTCCATGCCCAGCGAGGTCTGGAAGGGGATGACGGTGTCCTCCATGTAGCGGACCCACTCCTCGCGGCGTCCGGGCTGTGCCTGGTAGCGGCGGATCTCGTAGTACACGGTGCTCTCCAAAGTGCGTGCTGGAATCGTCAGTTGGCGACGGTGAGGACGAGCTTGCCGCGGGTGCGGCCGGCCTCGCCGCGGGCGTGGGCCGCGCCGGCCTGCTCCAGCGGGAAGGTCTCCTCCACCTCTACGGCGACGTGGCCGGCGTCGATCAGGTCGGCGATCGTCGTCAGGGCCGCACCGTCCGGCTCGACCAGGAACGGGGTGACCCGCACGCCGGCCGCCTCGGCAGCCTGGGCCAACTCGGGAGAGACGCCGGCCGGGATGGCGACCAGCAGGCCGCCGGGGCGCAGGACCTTCAGCGAGCGGGTGCTGGTGCTGTCGTGGGCGTCGCCCACCAGGTCGATGACGACGTCGACGTCGTCGGCGGCGTCCTCGAAGCGGGTGGTGGTGTAGTCGAGAGTCTCGTCGGCCCCGAGTTCCTTGAGCCAGGGGTGGCGGGCGGCACTGGCGGTGGCGATCACGTGGGCGCCCAGGTGCCGGGCGAACTGGACCGCGAAGTGACCGACCCCGCCGGCCGCGGCGGTGACCAGGACGCGCCGGCCCGCCCGCACGTGGGCGGTGTCGACCACGGCCTGCCAGGCGGTCAGCGCCGCCAGCGGCACGGCGGCGGCGTGCACATGGTCGAGGGTGGCGGGCTTGCGGGCGAACTGCCGGGCCGGCGCGGTCACGTACTCGGCGTAGGCGTTCGCCGCGCGCGGGAACCACGGCATGCCGTACACCTCGTCGCCGGCCTTCAGCGTGGTCACACCGAAGCCGACCTCCTCCACCACCCCGGACACGTCCCAGCCCAGGGTGAACGGCGGCTCACCCAGCACCCCGGCCATGCCGGTCCCGCCGCGGGTCTTCCAGTCCACCGGGTTGATCCCCGCCGCGTGCACCCGCACCAGCACCTCGGTGGGCAGCGGCACCGGGCGCGGCACCTGCTGGACCCGCAGCACCTCCGGACCGCCGAAACCGTCCTGGACCACCGCGCGCATCATGTCTGCGGACATGCGTCATCTCCTGAGAAGGCAACCTGAAAAGGGCATCATGCGGGGGCCGTTGGCGGCTCTCCCGCTGACGTCGACGACGCTATCCCCGGGGATATGGTTACCTTCAAGGTCTAGTACTTCCCATTGGGAAGTGACCTGGTGAGGAGAGGGAGCGAGCATGACGACCACCTGCCCCAGCGGCCAGCACGCGCACCACGACGTCTACGCCGCCCAGTGCCCCTGCCGTGCCCTGCTCGACCTGCTCGCCAACAAGTGGTCCGCGCTGGCCATCGGCGCCCTCGAGGACGGGCCCCAGCGCTTCGGAGAGCTCCAGCGCAGGCTCCAGGGCGTCAGCCCCAAGGTCCTCACGCAGACGCTGCGCCGCCTGGAGGACTTCGGCATCCTCGACCGCACGGTCTACCCCGCCGTCCCCCTGCACGTCGAGTACGCCCTCACCCCCCTCGGCCAGAGCGCCGCGATCCCGCTCAACGCGCTCCGCGCCTGGGTCGAGGAGAACATCGACCACGCCTTCCGGCCCGAGCCGGCCGCGCCATAGCGAGGCCGCGCCCGTACAGTCCGCGGCGTCGGCCGGCACCCACCACGTTGCCGAGGGCGGGCTCCGCGAAACTGCTCATGACAGGCGTGCGGTGGTGCGGTCGAGATCGCTGCGGCGAAGCCGGTCGAGCACGGACGGGCGACCGATGCCGACCGGCGTGGGCCGAGCGATCTCGACCCGAGGTCACGCCTGGACCTCCTCGACCGACGAGATCGCCGCGGCGGGTGTCGGCACCGTCTGGACGGTGAGGTCCTCGCTGACGTCGTCGAGGGCGAGCCCGTTGGGCTCCCGTACCAGGAAGGTCGTCGCGATGCCTGCCAGGAAGCAGCAGGAGGCGATCAGTGTCACGACGCGGAGGCCTCCGTCGGCCAGGACGAGCGGCACGATGAGCGCTCCGGCGAACGCGCCGACCTTCGCGATCCCGGAGGACAGGCCGTGGAAGGTGCTGCGGACCGGGGTCGGGTAGGACTCCGCTCCGAGGAGCATGGTCGTGTAGTTGGTGAACCTGGGCCGGGGGTTGAGGTCGCGCGGCCCTGTTCATGGGATCCATGAACGCCGCCTCTGCCTCTTTGATCAGATGGCTCGGCGTGTTGCTGTGCTCAGCGGGACGCCTGACCGACGGCGAGCGGGCGGCACCGGAGTCAAGACTGCACAGTCCTGCTCAGGTGCCTTCGGGATCCAGCTCGAACGTGAAGTAGATGCTCAGGCAGTAGGGCTCGGGCTCGTCGTGGAGGAAATCCCATGACACGTCCGACAGCCGGATTTGTTGGTCCTGCACCCACTCATGGGCCTTCTTGAAGGCCTCCGCGGCGGTTGTGGCGAGGAACAGCTTCCTGGCCATGGCATGCACTCCGGTCTCCGCGTCCGAGTCGTCAAAACCCTCCGGAACGTCCAGGCAGAAGTCGGGATGCAGCACCATGAAGTGCGCCCCTTTCCAGTCGGTTTGCCAGTACGAACAGTACGAATGGACAGAGGCTGATCCTCTGGGCTCGACGCCTGGTAAGACCGCCGCACACCCGGGAAGGGTTGCTTCCGCCGGCCGCGCGGCCAGGTGACGCGATGGGGCGTGACCGTCACCCGGCCGGCCGTGGTCAGCCTTGGTCGGCCGGTTCCTGAGGCGTGTGCGAGCAGAGGATTCTGCCGGCGAAGTCCCCCAGGCGTGCCCGCATCTCCCCGATCTGGAGTGGCGCGTCGAGGCGCCCTGCGGTGAGATCGACCGGGCGAGCGGTCAGCGCACACCGTCCCACAGGGCTCGCAGGTGCTCGCGAGGGGCGCGGACGAGGGTGGGCGTTGCGCCGAAGAGGCGGACGGTGCGGTCGGGTACGTGGTAGGCGGGCCAGCCGGGGTCGCCGGTGGTGGCGAAGGCGACCCAGGCGGCGTGCATGCTGTCGGCGATGTGCTGCGGAGGCGTGTCGCCGAGGAGTGCCGCGAAGCCGGGGTCGGCCAGGTTGTCGAAGACGAACGGGACGTCGGCCGCATGACAGGCACCGAGGTCTCCACCGAGGACCGGGGACGGCCAGGCGAACTCGTAGACGAACGCGCGGGCGCCCCGGCCTGCCCGGGCCTCGGCCAGCCGCAGGGCGGGGACCCGGTAGAACCAGTCCGTGGCGATCTCCGCGAACAGGTCGCCCGGACTCGCGTCGGGGAAGGCCGCGCGGTAGACGAGCACCCCCTGTGGCGGCAGACCATAGGCCGCTGCCGTGCTGTCCAGGAGGTCGTCGGTCACCAGCCGGGCCAGCCCGGTGGGCACGGTGAACAGCCGGAACTCGTCCCGGGTGCAGCCCACCAGCACATCGACGTCCGCGGCCGTACCGTCCGTGATCGCCTCGATGGGCGGGCGCGGCAGGGTGCTGCTGTCGACGACGGGTTCGAAGGGCATCAGATTGAGGGCCGCCTCACCCCACAGTGCCGGGTCCGGGCGCGCCGAGATCTCCGCGCGCAGTCGCTGCTGCGCGGCCAGCAGCCGCTGCAGCGGTACGGCGGCGAAGTCCGCACGGGTGGGCGGCACCCCGAGCAGGGCGGCCAGCCGTCTCCCGACCCGTGCCGCGGAACCGGGGGACAGCACGTGATGGGCCGCTCCGCTCTGCAGTACGGCGCGGTGGAAGAGGCCCTTGGCCGCGGGCATGGCGAGAAGCGCGCCGATGCTCATGGCCCCGGCCGACTGGCCGAAGACGGTGACGCGGTCGGGATCGCCGCCGAAGGAGGCGATGTTGTCGCGCACCCATTCCAGGGCGGCGATCTGGTCCAGCAGACCGAGGTTGGCCGGGGCGGTGTCCTCGGGGCCGAGGTGGAGGAAACCGTGCGCGCCCAGGCGGTAGTTCAGCGTCACCAGCACCACGCCATCGCGGGCGAACGCGGCGCCGTCGTAACCGGGGACGGAGCCCGAGCCGTTGCTGAACGCGCCGCCGTGGAGCCAGACCATGACGGGCAGCCGTCCTGCGGGGTCGGCGGTCCAGACGTTGAGGTTGAGGAAGTCCTCGCCCGGGATGTCTACCTCGGGGATGAGACGGTCCATCGGTGGGGGGTACGGGGCCTTGGGCGCGGTGGGGCCGTGGATGCCGGCGTCGCGCGTCCCGTCCCATGCGGCCGGCGGGCGGGGCGGGGCGAAGCGGAGCGGTCCGGTCGGGGCCGCGGCGTACGGGATGTTCTTGAAGCAGGCGATGCCGTCCGGACCGGTGGTGCCGCGGACGGCACCGTGCCGGGTGCCGAGGACTGGTCTCACGGTCGCTCCTGGGCTCGAGGGGCGGACGGGGCGAACGCTCAGCGGTGGACGCCGGCCATGCGCAGCGCGAACTGCGCGTACTGGTCGGCGACTTGTTCGCGGGTACGGTCGAGGGCGGGCCCGAACCACTGGGCGACCTGCACTCCGAGGCCGCCGATCGCGGTCACCGCCATCACCGGGTCGTCGAGGCTGAACTCGCCTGATTCCACGCCGAGTTCGAGGACATCGGCAAGCATACGGCGGCACCGTTCGCGCAGTTCGAGCGAAGGCTCGGCGAGATCGGGGGCGAGGGCGTGCAGTTCGCTGTTGGTGACGACGGCCAGCAGCGGATAGTCGGTGTGGAGCAGCACGTGGGCGCGGACCAGGGCGGCCAGCTGCCGGCCGGCACTGTCGTCCCGGGTGGCGTCCGCGGCCTCGGTGAGGCGGGCCAGCATCTCCTCGTGGCCGATGCGGACCAACGCGGCGAGCACGTGCCCTTTGGAGGGATAGTGCGCGTACAGAGTCGCGGAGTTGATGCCGACGATGCCCGCGATCTGCCGGATCGAGGCGCCGGCGAAGCCGGACTCGGCGAACAGTTCCAGGCCCGCCTGCAGGATCCGCCCGCGCGTACCGGCCGGCGTCACCCCATCGGGCAGGACGGCGCCCATCGCCACGACCCGGCGGGGCTCCCAGGCGGGAAGTTCCACTGCTACTCCTGCGAGTTCCAATACTCCTGCGAGTTCCAACCAATCGATTGGTTGACACCCTAGCGCAGAAGCCGGAAGGTAGCTCGCAACGAAGCTGAAACAACCAATCGATTGGTTGGCAATCTGACCGAACTGTCCGACCGGCAGCCGAGCGTGACACCCGAGGGACCTTCCGGTGACCAGCCCCGCCCCGCATCCCGCAGCAACCGTCCGACGGCTTGTCCGGCGGGACGCCCAAGGGCTCCAGGACCGGCCGCCGTTCCGTCGCCTCGGGCCCGCCCGCACCGGCGGCACCGTCCTTCACCCACACGGAGTGTGCACAATGAGGTTCCGCTCCCTGCGCAGAGCCGTCCGCGCCGTTGCTGTGCTCGGCACCGCGGCGACCCTGTCCACCCTCGGCCTTTCCGCTCCCGCCGAGGCCGCCGCCCCACCGCTGCCGAGCCTGGACATCACCGGCACCTACGTCACCGGCGTCTCCTCCGGCGGCTTCATGGCCACCCAGCTCCAGGTCGCCTACTCCGGCACCTTCGACGGTGCCGGAATCGTCGCCGCCGGTCCGTACGACTGCGGCCAGGGCAAGGTCGTCGACCTTGTCACCTGTGATCTCGGCCTCGGCGTCGGCCAACTGGAGCAGCAGGCCACCGACTGGGCGGCCCAGGGGCGCATCGACCCGGTCTCCAACCTGGCGGGCAAGCCGGTCTACACCTACCACGGCTACCTCGACCCGGTCGTCAACCCGCTCGTCTCCCGGGCCGGTGTCGACTTCTACGAGCACTTCGGCGCCCACGTCACGTACCACAACTGGGATCCGGCCGGGCACTCCTGGCCCACGCCCGACGGCGTCGTCCCCTGTGCACTCACCCTGCCCCCGTTCCTGAACAACTGCCATGACGACCCGCAGCGCGAGATGCTCACCACCTGGCTGGGCACGGTCAATCCGCGGAACACCGGCACTCCGCAGGGCTCGCTCACCCATTTCGACCAGAACGCCTACGTCCCCGGTGGCTCCGCCCGCGCCGTGTCCATGGACGACACCGGCCAGCTGTACGTCCCGCCCAACTGCGCCCAGGGCGCGCCCTGCAAGCTGGTGGTCGCCCTGCACGGCTGCCTGTCCGCCCAGCAACTCCTCGGCACCGCCTTCGCCGAGAGGGGCAACCTCGATACCTACGCCGACACCAACGACCTCGTCGTCCTCTACCCGCAGGCGGTTTCCAGCGTCTGGCCCCTCAACCCGCAAGGCTGCTGGGACTGGTTCGGCTACACCGGCTCCGACTTCGCGGTCAGAAGCGCCCCCCAGATGACCGCCATCGTCGACATGGTCCACGCCCTCGGCGGCTGATCGGCGCGCATGCTCGCCGATCCCTTCGGTTCCACGGTCCGGTCGTGGTCACCGATCGGCTGACCGCCGCTTCCGAACGTCCATGGTCGCGGCCGACGCGCCAAGCGGGATCACGGAGACCACCGTGACTCCCGCGCATCGGCCGGTCCGTCCGGAACACTCGCGATGCGCACGCGCCGACGACACCGCCCGCTCGAGCACCCATCGCCGCGCTGCTGCCGCAGCGACCCGAGTTTGCTGCGACCCACCCGCTGGGCTGCCACCGACGCCGGATCAGCGACCGGATCGTCTTCGACAGGCTGCTCCAATTCCTTCCGGGGCCGCCGGCACGAGTGGATACGCCTGGGGATGTTCGCCCGGCTGAGGCAGATGTCGCTCGACGCCTACGACCGCATCGTCGGTCTCGTCCTGGACCAGATCGCCGTGGACGGCGCCATCAGCAAGGCCCCAGGCGGCGGTGAAGCGGCCGGTGGCTCGCCGGTCGACCGGGGCAAGCAAGGCATGAAGCGGTCGGGCGTGACCGACGGCTACGGCATCCCACTCGGCCGCGTCCTGCTCGGCGCCAACTGCCACGACTCGCCGCTCCTGGCACCAACTCTGGGCCTACTGACCGAACTTGGGCCACTACCGGACGAGATCACCGTGCACCTCGACTCCGGATACGATTCGGCGAAGTCACGCACCCTGCTCGGCGAGCGCGGGCCGCACGGCCGGATCGCCCGCAAGGGGACGGCCTTCCACCGGATCGCACGCCGCCACGAACGGCAGATCCGCGTCATCGAGGCGTTCTTCGACCTCGCCGACACGATCATCATCATCCGTAGCCTGATCCGCCGGGCCCGGACCACCCACCGCTGGGACACACGCCCACAACGCCCACCATGACCAGCCGCCCGCCTGCGCGGCCCCCGAGACCAAAGACCGGCGGGGGCTCGCCGTCCGCTACGGCGGCACGTCCGTAGGTGTAGGCGTCGGTGCCCAGCAGCAGACGCAGCGGGGGTTCGTCGAGGTCGGCGACGGTGAGTACGACCTTGGCGACCTTGGCGGGGTCGCCGTTCGCTGGGAACGTCACGCCACGACCGGCAGCGGACGCAAAAGGCGACGGAGAGGCCGGCAGTGGAAGCGGCCCATGAGCGCGTCGTATCAGCCACGCCACTCGCAGAGCCCCACTCCAGTGCGCCGGGCAGACCGCGGCGACCGGACAGGGAACGACGGTGCGCGACAACGGTGTCAGCAAGCGCCGTACTCGGCCGGGCCCTTCTCTCTGCTCCGGTCCAGCTGGTCCAGTTCTCCCGGCCCTTGTGGCGGTGCTCAGGGCACGAGGCCTTCTATCGCCACGGGAAGGTGCCGGGGGCCACGCAGCACCGCGTTGGCGCGGTACGGCGGCGGGTCCTCCAGCAGTCCGGAGAACTTGACCCGGCGGAACAATTCGGGGATGGCCGCGTGGAGTTCGATGCGGGCGAGCGGGGCGCCGAAGCAGTAGTGGATGCCGGTGTACATGCCCAGGTGCTCGTTGTCCTTGCGGTCGGGGTCGAACCGGTCGGGGTCCCGGAAGCGTTGGGGGTCGCGGTTGGCCGCGGCCAGCATGAGCCAGACCGGCGAGCCGGCCGGGATCGTGGTGCCGGCGACCTCGATATCGGCCAGGGCGGTGGTGAATGGGATGAACTGGACCGGGGACTCGTACCGCAGCACCTCCTCGATGAGCGGGACGGCCAGCTTCGGCTCCTTCTGGAACCGGTGGAGGACGTCGGGGTGGCGCAGCAGGGTGAGGGTCGTGTTGCTGATGGCGTTGACGGTGGTCTCGTGGCCGGCGACCAGGAGCAGCACCGCGGTGGCCTCCAGGTCGGCCGGTGTCATGTCGGGGGCGAGCGCGCTGAGTATCCCGGGGCCGAGGTGACGGCGTTTGGTCTCGATCAGATCGGCCAGGTAGGCGCCCAGCTCCTGGCGGGCCCGCTGTCCCTTTTCCTGGCCGCCGTCGTCGCCGGGGTGGGGATCGAGGGACGAGGCCAGGGCATCGGCCCAGCCGTGGAAGCGCGGTTCGTCCTCGCGCGGGACGCCGAGGACCTTGCAGATGGCGGTGACGGGGAGGGGGTAGGAGAAGTCCTCGACGATGTCGACCTGGTCCTTGCCTTCGAAGGCGTCGAGCAGCTCGGTGACCACCTTGGCCAGCTCTCCGCGCAGGCCGTCGAGGAACCTGGGGCTGTGCGGGGGACCGAACGGCCGGTTGATGGTGTCGCGCAGCCGGTCGTGCACGGGCGGGTCGGTGAAGATGAAGCTGGGCGGCAGACCGGTCTCCGGATCCGGTTGCCCGACGCGGGCGTAGCCGGACGGGCGGTTGCTCGTGTCGTTGCTCAGCCGCGGGTCGTTGGCCAGGCTCCGCACCTCGTGGTAGGTGCTGACCAGGTAGGAGCCGTCGTCCTCCCGCCTGACCGGTTGCTTGCGCAGTTCCGCGTAGAGCGGGTACGGATCGGCCCGATTGGCGTAGTCGGTGATCTGCGCGACGAGCGTGCCGGACGTCATGGTGACTCCTGAGGGCTCCGGGCGGTACAGGGCGATGGTCAGACATGCGCCGGAACGAACGCGACACGCCGCTCGCTCGGCGAGTGACCCGTCAGCGTGACCGTGGCCCCATGGGTGGGCAGATGGGGGTCAGGGAAGGCCGGGTCGACCGGCTGCAGCGTCTCGGTCCGGCGGTCGACCGTGCGGTACTGCGGCGGGAACGGCGCGCCGGACGCGATCTGCTGCTCGTAGAACCCCAGCCACTTGGCTCCGTCGAAGGACGCCGCGGCGATGACGCGGCCGCGGTACCCGTACACCGCAACGAACCGCTCCTCGGCGAGCGACCCCTGGGCGACCACCAGTTGGTCGCCCAGCGAGGGGACACCCACCGACTTGATGTTGACACCGAACTGGGAGGACCAGAACATCGGCAGCCACAGGTGCGGACGGCGATCCGGACCCGCACAGATCATGTTGTGGGCGGCGATCTCGGCCTGCTCGACCGCGTTGCCCCAGTGCTCCAGCGCCAGGAACTGGTAGTCGAACAGCGGGTGCGGGCTGCGGGCCACGTCCCCTGCGGCGTAGATGTCGTCGGTGACGATGCCGTTGACGTCGAACACCCGGCACCCGGCGTCGCACGCGATCCCCCGGGGACCCGCGGCCACCCCCGAGCCGGCGAGCCATTCCGTGTTCCGCATGGCACCGAGCGAGACGACCGCCACCTCAACGTCGACCGCCGAACCGTCGGACAGATGGGCGCGCCTGAGCCGTCCCACATCGTCGCCCTCCAGGGCGGTGACGCTGACGCCGCAGCGCAGGTCGACCCCGTGCTCCCGCTGCAGCCTGTCCGCGACCGCGCCGATCACTCCGCCGAGCGCGCCCACCAGCGGCGCCGGGCCGCGTTCGGCGACCGTGACATCGAGGCCCAGCTCGCGGCAGGCGGAGGCGACCTCCGAGCCCGTGAAACCGGCGCCGATCACCAGCACCCTGGACACGCCCCCGGTCAGCTTCCGGCGCAGGCGTGCGGAGTCGTCGCGCGTACGCAGCACGAACACTCCGTCCAGCGCGGCCTCTTCCGGGTGGAACCAGGGCCGCGCCCTGGTCCCGGTCGTGATCAGCAGGCGGTCGTAGGGGACGGTTTCGCCGTTCGTCAGGCGTACCTGCTTGGCGGCCCGGTCGAGGCTCTCGGCCGCGATACCCAGACGCCATTCCGCGTCGATGTCGCGCCGCCGCGGCAGCGCGGTGTCCTCGGGCCGGGCGCGCCCGAGCAGTGCCTGCTTGGACAGCGGCGGCCGGTCGTAGGGCTCGTACGGCTCGTCGCCGATCATGGTCAGCGATCCGGTGAAGCCCTGCTCGCGCAGGGTCTCCGCCGCGCGCAGACCGGCCAGCGAGGCACCGACCACGACGATGCGACCCTGACGCCGCAGGACCTGGACGTCCGTGTCAGCCGACATGGGGCTCGACCCGCTTCGTCGGCTCGTCGGAGTAGTCGACCAGGATGGCCTGGACCGGGCAGGCGGCAGCGGCCTTCTCCACCCGGTCACGTTGTGCCTCGTCGAAGCGAGGCGAGAACAGCAGCGCTTCTTCCCCGTGGAGGGAGAAGACGTCCGGGGCGAGAAAGACGCACTGTGCGAATCCCTGGCACCGGTTGAGATCGACGACAAGCCTCATCAGGAACCCGCTCCCTGCACGGGCCGCGGTCGCCGCCGGGCCCGCAGCCGTCTGCGCTCGGTCCATACGGTGGTCGGCATGCCTCTTTCAGGATGGGCCCGTGCGCAGGGCGCTCGCAAGGCGAAGGCTGCCGGGCAGGCCGATGCGCACCCGACCGGCCAACCGTAAGGGAGACGAGGCGCTGTCGGCCGCCTGAACGCCGGACGGATGGGCGGGGGCGCGACTCGGGCGGCCGTAGGCGCTGGCTCCCCTCCGGCCGCCGCGACGCCCTTCACATCTGGCCTGGCTCCTTGCCGGGTCCGCAGTCTGAGTGGGGCGGTTCCGCGGGAACTCCGGACCGGCGCCGAACGATGCCTGTCGGGACAAACCGGCCGCTACTGGGGACGGGCTGTGGTTACGGGCGGCAGGGTCTGCTCGGCCCAGACGGACTTGCCGTCGAGCGTGTAGCGGACGCCCCAGTTCTGTGCGAGTTGGGCGATGATGAACAAGCCGCGCCCGCCTTCGTCGATCGTCTTCGCGTGGCGCAGCCGTGGCGCGAGGGAATTGCTGTCGTGGACCTCGCAGGTGAGGGTGCGGTCCTTGATGAGCTGCAACCGGACAGGCGGGGTGCCGTAGCGGATGGCGTTGGTGACCAGTTCGCTGACGATCATTTCGGTGGTGTAGGCGGTCTCCTCATCGACTCCCCAAAGGATGAGCTGGTGGCGGACGTGGGTACGCGCCGCGGCAACGGCTCGGGGGTGGTGGTCGAGATGCCACGTGGCGAGCTGGTCGGCGGGGAACGGGTGGGCGCGGGCGAGAAGGAGGATGACGTCGCCGTGGCGGGTGTCGTTCCGCAGCCGGTAGAGCACGTCATCGCACAGATCCTGCAGTGGCCGCTCAGGGTGGGCCAGGACCCGTTGGAGGGTGTCCGGTGACGGGGAGGTTCGCAGCAGTGACGCGGTGTAGAAGGCGAGGACGCTGCCGTCGGCGACGGAGATTGTGGTGGCGGCGAAGGGGGGTCCCTCGGCGGTGCCCAGGGGAGGTCCGGCGGGCAGGTCGGGCATCTCGGTGGTCCCGTCGGGATGGGCGATGACGGGTGGAGGATGGCCGGCCAGGGCGATGGTGCAGGTCTGGGCGAGCGGGTCGTGGACCGCGTACACGCAGCTTGCCGTGAGTGGCACGGGCTCGCCGGGCGGCAGGGCTGCGCGTTCCTCGGCGAGGCTGATGGCGGTGTCGTTCAGGCGGGCGAGGAGCTCGTCGGGCTCCAGGTCGAGAGCGGCCAGGGAGCGGGCGGCAGTCCCTAGCTGTCCCATGGTGGTGGCCGCGTGGAGGCCTTGGCCGGCGACTTCGCCGACCACCAGTGCAGTGCGGGCGCCGGACAGGTCGAAGGTGTCGAACCCGCTGCCTCCCCCCACCTCGGACGGCACGTGCAGGTGCGCGGTTTCCACGGTGGTCCGCGTGTCAGGGTGGGACAGCAGCAGGTGACGCTGGACCGTCAGAGCGATGGTGTGTTCGCGGGTGTAGCGACGGGCGTTGTCGATGCACAGCGCGGTGTGAGCGGCCACCGCGCGGGCGAGGGTGACGTCGTCCTTGTCGTACGCGTCGACACGGTTGGTGCGGTACAGGCTCAGCAGTCCCAGCACGGTTCCGCGCAGCGTCAAAGGTGCGGTGATGAGAAGGCGGGCACCAGATGCGCGGATCGCCTCGGCGCGTGGCGGGTCCGCTGCCAGCCAGGGCGTGTCGGGTGTCAGGGCGACGAGGCGGGGTTTGAGGTCGGTCAGCGTCTGGGCGTAGGGCGTGGGGGCTGGCAGAGCGCGCACGTCGCCCACCGGATGGGCCCCGATCTGCTCCTCGCCGCCGCTGTGACCGAAGGCGGCACGGCGCAGTGGCACCTCCGGTCCCAGAGGGCATGGGGGAGGTTCCTCGCCGCGTACCACGGCGTCCACCACTTCCACCACGGCGATGTCGGCGAGGTCCGGCACCACTGCCTGCACCAGTTCCTGGCAGGTGGCCACCACGTTGAGGGTGCGCCCCACGTGCTCGCGCACCGAGCTGAGGACACGTATGCGGGCGCCCACCTTTTCGCGTTCGGTGACATCGAGCATCTGCGTCAGCACCCCCCAGATCCTCCCCTGCGAGTCCTCCAGCCGAAATGCTGAGACGGAGAACAGGTACTCCGGCCCCGGTGCACCCTTCGGACGCACCGCCACGAGGCGCCCCCCTTCGGGGGTGCCGCTCTCCAGCACGCTGTGCAGCATCGCCTCCACCTCACCAGGTGCGGAAAGGTCGTACACGTCGGTGACGTGTCGGCCCACGATCTGTTCACCAGGCGCCTCGTGCAGAGCCGGCCTGGTGAGGTTGATCCGCAGGATGCGCAGCTCCGTATCCAAGATCAACAGGCCTGTGGGCGACTGGTGGAACAGAGCCTCCAGTACTGCAGCGCCCTCGCCCGGCGAGACGGCTTCGTTTTGGGCCACGGCAACCCACCTCCACGATCCAGCCTGCACCTGGCCCCTGTACGCCGCTCCCCGTCTCGCGAGACGTCTCGGACGTGGCGCCCCAGCGCGCTCGCCGCACCGCGGCCGAGGCACTGCCCGGTGCCCGGTTCGACATGCGGCACGCCGCGTGCCAACAGCGCGATCGCCTGTGCCGCGTGGCGCGCCCGGTCCGCGGGCAGGGCCGTCGGCCGCACGAGGTGTCCCTGGCGGGCGGCGATCAGTAGCACGGCGACCGCCAGGGCCGAGGTGTCCGAGACGTCGGGTCGTTCGGCGGCGCGACGCACCCGCGCCCTCGCCGCGCTCACACGCGCGCCGAGCGCGGCGGCTCCGGCACATTCCTCCTCGACAGGCTGCAGCGCTTCGGGGCCGAGCGACTCCGCTCACTCCCAGGGCGGCCGCTCACGGAAGGCCGCGCCGACGCGACGGAGCACCTCGTCCTGCACCATGCCATGGGACTGCCCACCGCCACATGGCACAACGCGGTCGTCGGACAGCTCCAGCCGCCGCGCGACGGCGAGTTCGAACAGCGCTGCCCCGACGACGGCGCGTCCGGCTTCGGGCCGGGACCGCCAAGGCCAGGATCCGTCCTCACCCGTACCGCACCGCACAGGACGAGCAGGAGAGGCGCCGACGTCACCCGGTGTTCCCCTCCTCCAGCGCCGCGGCGAGGGCCCCGACGCCCGTGAACAGGTGGCCGCGCATGCCGACCCGGCGGGCGGCCTGAACGTTGTCGGAGCGGTCGTCCACGAACAGGATCTCCTCGGCGGGCAGCCCGAGTTCACGGCTGCACCACTCGTAGGCGGCCGGTTCCGGTTTGGCGCTGCCGATCCGGCAGGACAGTCCGACCACGCTGAAATGGCCGAGCCACTTTTGGGTGTCCTCGTAGTGGGCGGCGAGTTCTTCCGGGATGTTGGAGAGGAGTCCGAGACGCGTTCCACCGTCGGCCAGCTCGGCCAGAAAGTCCACGCTCTCCTGGTCCACCTCGCTCCAGCCGGCCAGGTCGGCGGCGATCAGATCCTCGACCTGCCGGCCGGTGAAGGGCATGCCGAGGCGTTCACCCACGCGCTGCCAGTAGGCGGAGCCCAGGATGTCACCGCGGTCGTACGAGTGACGCAGTGACCAGTAGGCGTCCCAGAAACGCTTTCCGCTCACACCTGCTGTTCGTTCGATCGCGGCTTGTGACTCCGGGGACTGGACTCGGGCCAGGACTCCGAACATGTCGAACAGGACGGCTTTCACGCCTGTACCTCCGAAGGGCTTGTGGTCTCGGCTGAGCCGGGGCTCGATGCGGGCAGCCCGTCGGGATCGGGGGCATTGCGGCGCAGCCAGAAGCCGAGCAACAGGCAGCTGCCGGCCAGGGCGAACAGGACGACCGGGAGCGCCTTGACGTCCAGACCGTCGATCACCACACCGAGCAGGGGCGGGAAGGCGACGCCGCCGATCATCGACGCGGCCATCACATAGGCGCCGGCCGCGGCGACGCTCGGCACCGCCCGGTTCAGCCAGGGCAGACACGTGGGGAAGATCGGCGCGATGGCGAGGCCCACCCCGAAGTAGGCGTAGGGCGCCACCGAGGGAAGTGTCGCCAGCAGCAGGAATCCCGCCATGCCCGCGCAGCACGCGGTGAGGATCGCTGGTGCCGAGAAGCGCAGGCAGAGCGGGACCACGACGAAGCGGCCGATGGTCATGGCGGCCCAGTACGCCGACGTGGCGGTGGCGGCGGTAGCGGCGGCATAGCCCACGGTCTCCAGATGGGTGGGCTCCCATCCGCCGACTCCGGTCTCGATGGCCACGTGCAGCACGTAGACGCCGATGAACGCGGCGATGATCGGCGCGACGCGCGCACCCGTGCCGGCAGCGGCCTCGGCGACGGGCCGGGGTTCCCGGGAGGGCACGCCGCGGAGTGTGAACAGAATGAGCACACAGACGGCGGCGACGCCCAGGAAGATGCCCGGGTAGCGCTCGGCACCGAGCCATCCCACCAGGGCGGGCCCCGCGATCGCACCCACGCCGAAGTGGCCGTTGAGCAGGTTGAGCATCGCGGTGCTGCGACGGCCGAAGGCCATGGCGAACAACTGGTTGAGACCGTAGTCGACACCGCCGAAGCCGAGGCCGATGACCAAGGTGCCGACCAGGGCCAGGGGCCAGTCGGGCGCGAGGGCGAAGCCTACCGCTCCGATCGCCATGAGCAGGTAGGAGGCGCCGAGCAGTATCCGATGGCCCAGTCGCGCGCGCAGCAGGTGGTAGAGGAGCACGCCGACCACCGCGGCAGCGAAGTGTCCACTCAGGCTGAGTCCGGCCACGGCCGGGCTGATGCCGTAGTCCTTGCGCAACGCAGGGATCGCGGGCCCGTACAGGGCCTGAAGGGCTCCGATCACCACGAATGCCACGCAGGAGGCGACGATCGCCACGGTCGTGAGCGGTGGTCGCGAGGCCCCGGGCGGATCTGCTCTTCGGGCTGTGGACATCGAACTCCTCAAGGGACGACTGGTGAACGCACATCCGACCCACCAGAAAAGTGCAGTTCACATGAGATCAGCACGCCAACACTCTCATACTTTATGACCACTTGAACAGGATAGGTGTTCGCAAAGCGCCATCCCGCTGGCCCGGCCGATACCATCGCTGGCGTGAACGTGATGGAGAGACACAACTTCGTGATCGAGCTGCTCATGCGGGAGAACCGCGCCACCGTGGCGGACCTCGCCCGGGAGACGGGCGCCTCGGAAATGACGATCCGCCGGGACCTGGAGCTGCTGGAGTCGCGCGGTGCCCTGCGCAGGGTGCGCGGCGGCGCGGTGAGCAACCTGCCGGGCGGGGTGGAACCGCCGTACGCGATCCGCGCCATGTCGGGCATGGAGACGAAGGAGCGACTCGCGCGCAAGGTGCTGTCGCTGCTGACGGACGGCGAGACGATCGCCCTGGACACCGGTACGACCCTGGTGGCCGTCGCGAAGGCCATGGAGCACCGGCAGTTCACCGTCACCCCGCTGTCGCTGCACGCCGCCTTCGCCCTGTCCTCGTACCCCGGCATCCAGTTGCTGCTGCCCGGCGGCCAGGTCCGGTCCGGAGAGCTCTCCTTCTACGGCCACACGCCCACCGAGACCTTCAAAGACCTGTGCTTCGACACCTTCGTGCTGGGCTGCTGCGGGGTGGACCCGGCCCGCGGAGCCACCGCGTACAACCTCGACGACGTCCGGGTGAAACGGGCGGCTCTCGATTCGGCTCAGCGGGTCATCCTGGTGGCCACGGCCGAGAAGCTCGGGCGCACGGCGCTCGGGCGCGTCTGCTCACTGGAAGAGATCGCCCTGGTCGTCACGGACGCGGCACCGGACAACCCGGTCGTGGAGACGATGCGGGAGCGCGGCGTACAGGTGGTCCATGCGCAGCCCTGAGCTGCCCGGGTCGTACGTCACGGCCTGCCGCTATCAGCTCAGACAGTCGATGTTGCTGCGACCGATTGAATCTGGGCAACACACATCGTTCAAGCTCGCCCCACCTGACCGGTGTGCGCATCCCTCCCGGCGCTCCGCAGTTCCTCGTCCGTCATCGCGTCGATGTCTGGCACCTGGTCCGGGGCGGCCGGCTCCTGCCTCGCGCAACGCCTTTCGTTTCGGCTGCCCACCGCCCGGCTCGAAGGCCATCAAGGAGGGGCTGCGCCCCGATCCGCAGACGCTGGGGGATGACTCCCATCGTCGGCGCATCCTTGGCAGACGTTCCGGCCCGGTCGCCGGGCATACCCCGCAGGACCGGCCGCAACCGCCGTACCGTATCCGTAAGGCTGGTTCCCCCCAGCACGGCGACCGGGCGGGACCAACCGCGTGCTAGGGGGTACGGCACTGGGCGTGGCCGGCCTGATCAACCACCCGACCGGCGGTGACACCGAACGGTCGGCGATTCCCACGGGGCCCTGGCAACGGCCGCACCAGTCACGCCATGCCGGCCCTGGGACTCCGCGTCCCCGAACCTGCCACGGATTCGCGGGAGTTCTAGGCGGCGAACGCGTTGACGCCGGTGAGCTCCGCCGACACCTCCCACAGCCGAGCCGCCTGCTCCGGGTCGATCGCCCAGTCCTTCACCCCAAAGCGCTCGGCGTCGTCCTCCGGCGCGGGCTCGGCGATGTCGCAGTCCTCCAGGTAGACGCCACCCAGCCCGTCCAGCTGCGGCGAGGTCGCAGCCCACACCTGGGTGGCCGCACCCTGCGGCGGGGTCTTGAAACCCTCGGGGTTGAGCACGTTGCCGTCCTCGTCGATCCAGCCGCGCTCGATCATCTCCTCCTTGGGCAGGTGCCGTTGGAGCGGGGTGATGATGCCGCCGGGGTGCAGGGCGAAGGCCCGGACACCGGCATCGCGGCCGAGCTTGTCGAGCTGCACGGCGAACAGGACGTTGGCGGTCTTGGCCTGACCGTAGGCCTCCCACTTGTCATAGCCCTGCCGCCAGTGGATGTCGTCCCAGCGGATGCCGGAGAAGTGGTGCCCGCGAGAGGAGACGGAGACGACCCGGGCGCCGCCCGGCGCGATCGCGGGCCACAGACGGTTGACGAGAGCGAAGTGACCGAGGTGGTTGGTGGCGAACTGGGCCTCCCAGCCGGGCCCCACCCGTGTCTCCGGGCATGCCATGATCCCGGCGCTGTCGATCACCATGTCGATGGTCCGTCCGGAGGCGAGGAACCGCTCGGAGAAACCGCGCACGCTGTCCAGGTCGCCGAGGTCCAACTCGTCCAGCTCGACTCCCGAGATGCCGGACAGCGCCTGTTCGGCCGTGGCCGGGCGGCGGGCGGGCACGACCACCTGGGCCCCGGCCTTGGCGAGCGCCCGGGTGGTCTCCAGGCCGATCCCCGAGTAGCCGCCTGTGACGAGGGCAAGCTTTCCGGTCAGGTCGATGCCCTCCAGGACGTCGTCGGCGGTGCTGGTGGCGCCGAAACCGGATCCGATCTTGTGCTGTGCAGTGCTCATACCCGGAACGCTACGAATTCGAGGGCACTCGAAGTCAAGCGGCGCCCTGAGCCGCCGCAGGAAAAGAGTTCATGCCGCAGACGGCCTGTCCCTGGGCGAGTACGCCCACGTGCGTCGAACGGATGCGAGGAGACCCGGAACAGGCTGGTGCACTTCAGCCCGGACCCTTTCCCGGAGAGCGAGCGCGCTCCGGTTCGCGATGTGCTCGGTTGCCGACCTGGCGGCATCACCGCACGACTGTCCTCCCCTGCACCCGGCAGAGCAGTGACGATGGCTCCCCGGCACGATGCCCCCTTCGCGGTCCGCCCCGAGCCGATCCGGCTGACCTCTCTTCAGCGTGCGCCGACCAGGGATTCAGCCTCCCGCTCGTTCAAGGTTCGGCAATGACTGGCGCGGCCGTTGAACCGACCGGGAGCACGGCACGTACCGCGATGGGATCCGTCGTGCGGGGCGATCCGGTTGCTCGTCCTCCGCCACGCCCAGAAGGGTCCGCACTGTCATGACCGTCGTGCGCCCGCGCGACCGTGGGCCACTCCCCACGGAAGGACGCACAGTGAGGAGCACCGCAGTGGCCCGCAAGGACCTGACACAGTCGTCGCGTACTGCGCGGCGGGAGCACGCCCGGCACCGGAAGCTGTCGAAGGTGTCACTCGCGCTGATCGGCGGCCCCGTGATTCTCGCCGTCGTCGCGGGGTCGGTGTTCGCGGCGGAAGTCCGTGCCCAGCACCACCCGCAAAAAAGCCGGGCAACCGCCGCGCAGTCCGACGCGGCGGCCCGCAAACCCGATCCCAACTGCACGCTGCTGGTGCCGGACAATCCGCTCAGCGCCCGCGGCCTGGCCACGCCGTACAGACTCGTCGCGACCGACCCGGCGCAGGGACCCTGCCACGAGGCCAACCCCGACCAGTCGGCGTTCGTGGAAGCCGCGATCGTCACCCCGAACGGCAAGCTGACCCTCTACCACCCGTTGGTGATCGACAAGGGGACGAAGCCGGCCGCGCCCACCGCCCGGCCCTCGGTGCCGCGCGGCTCGACCGTGGGTATCTGGTTCGGTTTCAACAGCGCCGAGCTGAGCTTGCGGGCAAGCGGACGTCGGGACGGTCCGGCCCGGGGCCAGTGTGTCAACGGCCTGCCGGGATCGGTCTTCGGCCAGTTCGCGTACTGCAATGCGCCGGCGTTCTTCCGGGCCGCCAACGCCCAGATCGCCAAGGGGCACCTCAGGATTCCGGCACTCGGGAGAGCCAAGGACGGCCTGCCCTGCCCGACCACGCGGGACTTCTCCGTCGTGGACCAGGACGGAAGCGACAACGTGGTGACCCACTACCTCGCCGACGCGCACGGCCGAATCGCCCAGAACAACGCCGCGAGCAGGGCCGCACTCAAGGATGCCGCCCGGCTGACCAACCGCGGCGACCGACACCACCGGCACAACGGCGGGGCCAGGTCGACCACCACCCGCGCCCCCAAGGATCTGGCCAACGGCAGCGACAACCTGTTGCTGACCCAGTTCATGGACCCTGCCCTTGGCTGCAAGCCCTTCACCGCGCCCGACCAGTCCGGCGACGGCCGTGCCACGTCCGCCCTCGCGCTGGACGAACTGTCCGCCGCGGCACACCAGAAGGCGCCGATCGCGCTGGTCCCGCGGAACGACCCGATGACGCTCGTCGACGGCCGTAGCAGCGTCGCGAAGACCAACGCGTACCGCACCGGAGTCGACATGCCCGCGGTCGGTGCCGGCGCCGACGGTGACGGAGCGGGCTTCTGCACCACCCTCTTCCGCGATCCGGCCGGCATCCAGCGCGTCTTCAAGGACAAGCCGCTCTTCGAGAAGGCGCCCTCGCCGGACCCGGCCATGGCGCCGAACCTCTTCGGTTTCCTCGCGGCACGGGCCAACCAGACGTTCACGAACCTGGGCTGCGATCATCTGCTCGGCGCCGCCGACCCCATCGTCCTCACCACGAACGCGGACGGAGTGGTCACCGACGCCGTGTTGACAGCGCTCGGCCGGACGCCTCCCTCGGCCGGCACCTCCCCGTCCACGTCGCCGAGCACACCGTCTGCGTCACCGAGCACCCCGTCGGCCGGCAGGGGCGCAGCTCCGACCGCCACCAACCAGGCCACCGCGCCGACCAGCGCCTCCGCCTCCCCGTCCTCGGCAACACAGCAGCCTCAAGGCCACCGCTACGGCTCCCCGACAGCCACGGCGGCTCTCGCGTCCCCCGGCCGCACAGCTCTCGACGGTGCTTCCCTGCACCCAGCGCTCCGGTACACCCAACGCCCTCTACACCCGACGGAGTAGTCACGGCGGCTCCCCAGCACGATGACCCCGGGTGTGCCTCGGACGAGGCCGTGGGCTGCGACGGCTGAACTTCGCCGAGCCGGAGGCGGAGAGCGAGCCGGAGGCGGGGCCCCCTCCGGCGTCCACTCCGCCGTCAGCTCCTGCCGAGCGCGCGCACCGGCCACGCCGCTCCCGGCCGCGGCGGCGTCTGCGACGCGCCGCGCCGCCTGTCCCGCGTGAAAACCCGAGTGCCCAGACAGAGCTGGAGCAGCTTCTTCGTCACCCCAGCGACGCTGCTGCGCCGGCACCGAGAGCTGATCGCCGGTAAGTGGACCTATCCCCACAAGAGCCCCGGTCGGCCGCCGATATGATCATCTCAATTGACTGATCGGCTCATTGGTGCAGGTGAGCCAGGCCCCCTTCACTCCCGGGGTAGGGGCGTTCACGGGGCAGCAGTTGCCGTGCGGCGTTCAAGTCTCCGTTCTCCACGTCAACGTGGATGGTGTGGGCGAGTGACGTGATGTCGGTGATGGAGACGGTTCACTCATCGGCGTAGAGGCGTGAGGCGTGTTTCAGTGCCCACTCGAAGCCTTCACGGGAGATCTCGACGGCGAGGTGCACGCCTTGCGCAGTGTCCGGTCCGTTTCGAAGAGAGTTCGGTTTCTCGCGACGGACGCCGCCTGCCTCCTCGTAGAGCAGACGAAGGCACCACCTGTACCGCTACGCACCACCGCCCTTGGTCCGACTCGCGAACCCACGAGGTACCTGTGGCTCTCCTCTCGACGCTCCGTCTTCACCACCCCCTGCGGTCGCGGGGGCGTCTCGCCGTCGGGTTGCTGGCACTCATCGCCGGAACTCTGCCGAGCGTGTCGGCCGACGCCGCCACCCCGTCCTCCGGATCGGTCAGCGACACTGGGCCCACGACCACGTGGAGCGCCGGTCCCTTCGCCGTCCCGAACGTCTCCGGCGCTGCCGGAACGGTGAGCTGCGGGAATGCGCAACTCTGCGACGACTACACCCTGAAGGTGTCAGTGCCCGTGGGCTACGACGCCGGTCACAGCCTGCGCGTCGACGTCAAGTGGCCGGACTCCGCCGCCGACTTCGACCTGTACGTCCTCGATGCGGACGGCCGCGAGGTGGCCGCCTCCGCCTCCTCCAGCGACCAGGAGACCGTGCTGCTTCCGGCGGTGACGGCGTCGTACACCGTGCGCGTGGTGCCGTACGCGCCGCTCGGTGACAGCTTCACCGGCACCGCGAGCCTGGTCGCCGATCCGGCCGATCCGCCGCCGAGTACGGCGACCCCGCCGACGTATGCGAACTCCTCGGCGCCCGACAGCATCAAGGACGCGCACAACGCCGGCGAACCCTCGATCGGCGTCGACCGCGCGACCGGTGCCGCGATGTTCCAGGCGTACACTTCGACGCTCAAGGTCACCTACGACGGCGCCGGCGCCGCCACCTGGCAGGACAAGAGCGCGAACGCGACCAACGGCTGCCCCCAGGGCAGTACCACCAGCCTCGACCCGATCCTGTTCACCGACCCGGCCACCCACCGCACCTTCGAGTCGCAGCTCGCCGGAAAGACCGCCCTGACCTGCTACACCGACGACGACGGCGAGACGTGGACGCCGACAGGCGGCTCGGGCGTCAACTCCGGAGTGGACCACCAGAGCATCGGTGGCGGCCCCTTCACCACGGGCGAGCCGGGCGCCGTCACGTCGTACCCGAACGCCGTCTACTACTGCTCCCAGGACATCGCCGACGCTTCCTGCGCGGTCAGCCGGGACGGCGGTCTGACGTACGGGCCCGCCGTTCCGATGTACTCGCTTCTGGACTGTGGCGGCCTGCACGGGCATGTGAAGGTCGCCCCGGACGGCACGGTGTACGTGCCCAACAAGGGTTGCGGCGGCAACCAGGCCGTGGCCGTGTCCGAGGACAACGGGCTGACGTGGACCGTCCGCAAGAACCCGTCCAGCACCCCTGGTGACTCCGACCCGAGTGTGGGAATCGGCGCCGCCGGGACCGTGTACATGGGCTACCAGAACAGCGACGGCACCGCGCGGATCGCCGTCAGCCACGACAAGGGCAAGACGTGGCTGTACGACCAGAACGTCGGCGCGTCCCTCGGAATCAAGAACATCGTCTTCCCCGCCGTGACCGCGGGCGACGACAACCGCGCCGCCTTCGCCTTCCTGGGCACCACGAGCGGGGGCAACTACCAGGACACGGCCGACTTCAAGGGCGTCTGGCACCTGTACGTGGCCACCACCTACGACGGCGGCCAGTCCTGGGTCACCGTCGACGCCACCCCGACCGACCCGGTACAGAAGGGGTCCATCTGCACGGGCGGCACCACCTGCGGCCAGGACCGCAATCTTCTGGACTTCATCGATGTCACCCGCGACGCCCAGGGCCGCGTGCTCGCCGCCTACGCCGACGGCTGCACCGGCACCTGCGCCACCGGCGGCGCGCAGAACTACGACGCACTGGCCTCCGTCGCCCGCCAGTCCTCCGGCAACACGCTGTACGGCGCGTACGACGCCGTGGTCGCCGGCAAGCACAAGAAGTCCAGGGGAGGCCGCTAGGTGAAGCCGTTCGCCCCGGCTGCCGTGCTGGTCGGCGCCGTCCTCGGTCTGGCGGCCGTCACCGGATGCTCGCCCGCACCCCGGAACGCCGGACCCTTGCGTGCCACGCCGTACACGGCCGCCTCCGTGCCCGACGGCTGCCCCACCGCCGCCTCACTGCCGCTTCCCAAGGACTTCCCGGAGGATCTGCCGACGCCCGAGGGCACGGTCGTGACCTCGGTGGAGCACCGCACCGGCGGCCGGCTGATCGTCGCCGCTGTCGTACGGAGCGGCTTCGACGCCACCCTGGCCTTTCTGCACAAGCAGCTCCCCAAGGCCGGATACGCCCCGAAGGACGGTGAGGTGGAGAAGGACGACGCCGAGTCGAACTTCTCCTCCACGACCGTCCGGGGCCGCTGGACACTGCGGAAGATGCCCGACTGCGAGGGAGGGGTTTACCTGACGTACCTGACGTCTATGGTCTCCTGAACTCGGCCCGGCCGAGGCCTCTTCCCGGCCGGTGGAACCGCGAGTGGCCACCTTTCGCGGCGAGCGGCACCGCGTGCGACGCCGGCCGAAGGGTGGCCCCTCGGACTGGAAGACCGCTGGTGAACAGGGGCACGGCGAGCCCGACTGGCCGGCCTGCCCAAGGACGGTTGGTATGAGAATGGGGTGGTGTCACACCCTGTGGATCAGCGACGCGGCCGAAGTGAAGCCTGCGGGCTGGATTGTTGACACCAACCCTGATAAATCACTTGTCATGGTCATGCGTGCGATTGAACTGCACAGTATCAATCGTTGGGAGGCGTCCTTCCTGCGCGAGGAGGTGGGCGGCTACTTCACCCACGGCGTCGAGTGCACGCCGGGCGCGACGGTACTCGACGTGGGCGCCAACATCGGTGTGTTCTCTGCGGCCGTCTATGAGCGGCTCGACGGGGACGTGCGGATCTACGCCTTCGAGCCGGTGCCGCCACTCCACGCGACGCTCGAACGCAATGCCCGCGACTTCTTCAACGGACGTCTGACCGCGCTCCCTTACGGCCTGGCGTCCCGCGATGACGAGCTCGACTTCAGCTACATTCCGGCCGCCACGATCTTCTCGTCCTCATCGCGGGATCAGGGGAACATCGAGGCTGAGCGGCGGCGGGTCACCGCCAGCGTTGTCGAAATGATCCGCCAGGGCGGCCTGGGAGCGGTCCTGCGCCGCGTACCCACTCCCATCCTCACTCTTCTCGTCAGCCGTAAGCTGCGGGTGATGCGGCGGCTTGAGACGCACCGGGTGAAGGTCAGGCCCCTGTCATCAGCGCTCGACGAGCAAGGCATCGACCACATCGACCTGCTCAAGGTCGATGTGGAAGGCGCCGAACTCGATGTACTCAGAGGCATCGAGGAACGACATTGGCCGCTTGTCCGCCAGGCCGTCGTCGAGGTGGAGCGCTGGCAGCAGAACCGCGGCACAGTCTGCGAGGTCCTCCTCACGCACGGCTTCACGGTCAGTACCGAGCAGGACCCGGTGCAGCAGGCCGGCGACATCGGCATGGTGTTCGCGGTCAGGCCCTAAGTGGGCGGTTCGTAAGGCGATGTCCATTTCTGGCTGAGGTGGGGGCAAGGACGCTGGTGGAGGTTGTGTCGGCTATTGCTTCCTGGCGAAGTTGCCGGTGCCGGCCTCGGTGAGGATGCCGAGTTTGACCAGGCGTTTCAGCTTGGCGCGGGTGCCCTCGACGTTTTTCGCCAGCAGTTCGTGGC